>NZ_JAAHBU010000084.1 GCF_010671725.1 Pseudomonas brassicae
AAGCTGATGGCTTTCCAGTTCGCCTTGCTGGCGCAGGATGCGAATCACCCGCCACTGCTGTTCGGTCAGGCCATGGGCATTGAGCGAGGGGCGAAAGAACGCCATGGCCGCTTCACGGGCCTGGAGCAAGGTTAGGGTCAGGGAAGGTCTTGGAATGGGCATGGTTCAGGCTATGGCAACGGTAGCCTTGCAGCTTAAAAGCCCTCCCCGTACCGCGCAAGGTGAAAACGTCCCGCCCTCCACACGGCCATGAACGTTAAATATAACGAACTACCAAGCACGCTAACAAATACAATAAAACGCATATAAATCAGCAAGTTGCATATGCTACCTAGAACCAATGTAAAGATTTTTGCGCAATCCAGACTAAAGCCGTTTGACATATTTAACGGCTCTGGCAAGCTATGCCACAGGTTTCGACCGGGAGGCAACCTCCATGCGCTCTCGGCAGTGCTCGAAACCTCAGGTAGCGTCAGCAGCTCTCGATGCACCTGCACAACAATGACAGGCTGAGCCTGTCCCAAGGTGACATATGCCCAACAGCAACATTGGCAATAAGAATCAGCCCCTTCGTAAACCTGTCGTGCTGATGTCCATGGGCGCCCAGGAACGCAAGGGCCATGCCTACCAGGTCATGACCCACAAATACATCCAGCCACTGGTCGAGCATGCCGGTTGCGTGCCGGTGCTGGTGCCGACCTGCTGCGGTACCGACGACCTCGAGCAGTACCTGGACATGGCCGACGGCGTGTACCTGACCGGCGCCGGCAGCAATATCGACCCGGCCCTGTATGGCCAGGAAAACCAGACCCCGGGCAAGGCCCAGGACCGTGACCGTGACCTGTTCGACCTGCCGCTGGTACAGCTGGCGATTGCCCGCGGCCTGCCGATCTTCGGCATCTGCCGTGGCATGCAGGAAATCAACGTGGCGCTGGGCGGTGATATCTATCAGAAGGTCTACGCCGAGCCAGGCTTCAACGACCACCGGGAAAACCCCGACGATCCGGTCGATGTGCAGTACAGCGCGGTGCATGGCGTGCGCCTGGCGCCGGGCAGTTGGTTGCACACGCTGCTGCAGAGCGACGAGATCCGCGTCAACTCGCTGCACGGCCAGGGCCTGAAGACCCTGGGCGAAGGCCTGGAGCCATTGGCCCGCGCCGAAGACGGCCTGGTAGAGGCGATCCATGCTCCGAGCCTGTCGCCGTTCCTGTTCGCGGTGCAATGGCACCCGGAATGGCAGGCGGCGAAGAACCCTGATTCGGTGAAGATGTTCCAGGCCTTCGGCGAGGCCTGCCGCAAGCAGGTAGCCAAGGGTCAGGCCCTGAAGAAGGTCGGTTCTACCGCCTGATCCATCGATCAATGACTGCCCTGTGGTGACTGGCCTGGCCTCTTCGCTGGCAAGCCAACTTGACCACCACACAGTGCCTGAGGGAGCTTCCCACAGGGTTTTGTGGTGTTCACAGTACCTGTGGGAGCTGGCTTGCCAGCGAAAGGGCTGCTGCGCAGCCCTGGGTGTTACCCCTTGTTGGCAGCCAGGCTGTCCACCAGCATGGCGTTCTGCGCATCGCTGGCTTCGATCATCAACTGTTTCAGGCTCTTGTCGAAGCCTGGGAACGGCGCCTCAAAGCTGAACTTGGATTTGGCCAGCAAGCCGCCCACGTACTGGATGCGGGTCGCATCCCAGCTCACCTGCTTCTGACGCCCCAGGCGCGGGTCGCGCAGGAATACCAGTTGCAGCGGCGTCACCCCGGAGGAATCGGCCTTGTCCAAGTCGGCGCCCGCCGCGATCAACGCATTGGCAACCGTCTTGTCACGCTGCGTGATGCAGTAGTGCAAGGCCGTCTGGCCGGCGTAGTTCACCGCATTCACGTCCTGGCTGGCGATCAGGCGCTGGCCCAGCTCAGGGCGCCTCTGGGTCAGGCTGTTGCTCTTGCAGAACTCGTGCAGCGCGGTGTTGCCGAACAGGTTGGCGGTCCTGGCGTTGGCCAAGGCCAACAACTGAGCGAAGTGCGCATCCGAACATTCACGCCACGCGTTCTTCAGGCACATCATCAGCCGGCTGTTACCTTCCGGCGTGAGCTTGAGCGGGTCGGCGCCCAGCGCCACGAGCATGTCGTAGGCGTTCTCGGCGACATAGTGGATCGGCGACTCGTCTTCTGCGATCAACGGTTTGTTCAGGTCCACCGCCGACGCTTGCAGCAGGTACTTGAGCCCCTCTACATCCGCCACATAACCGTCACGGGACGACTTGCCGGCCAGCGCTTCCTTGAGCTTGAAGTGGCTCGGTGGCACGTCCTGGTACGGCACCAGCACCTGCACATCCAGCTCTCGGTAAATCACCGTCTTGCCGGTATCCTGCCCTGCCGCATAGGTTTCACGCTGCTCGACGGTCTTTTCAGGCCAGTCGGGGTGCACGAAATAGCGGATCGAGTCGCCCTCGCGCTGGCCGTCCTTGTAGGCAGTGGTCTGGCGCAGACGGTAGGTACCGTCGTTGAGCAGCGCGAACGCTTCCTGCAGGCCGTCCTGCTTGCCCTGGCTGTAGTGCTTGCGCTCCTGCACCTGGCCGGTCTGGTAGTAGGTCTCCTGAACGCCGTCCAGCTCACCGCTACCGTCCTTGGCGTAGTTGGCAACCACGGCGGGCACCTGCTTGCCATCGACCACACGCCAGGCCAACTGGGCCAGGGTGCGACCGTTGTGCTTGCTGCCCTGCTCCTGCACCGTGACGGTCTCGCGGGTTTGCACGCCGCTGGCGCAGTCGAACTGGCTTTCGGTCTGCTTGCCGTCACCGATGACGATGCGCTGCTGCGGCTTTTTCTCGGCGCCGGCGCAATAAATCGTGGTGGTGCCCGTCAACTGGCCGTCGTCCAACTGGGCCTCGATGGCCACCGAGCCGTCGGCGTTATGCGTCACCCAGTCGCCCTGTACCTTGCCATCCTTGACCTTGAACTCGGAAATCAGCGTATCGCCTTCCTTCCAGATGATGGTGCCGGAGACCGGTTCCTTGGTCTTCTTGTCGATATAGATGGCAGTAGGCTTGCCTTTGCTGCCCTTGGCGGTGGTCACTTCATCCCACTCGTAACTCGACCCGCAGCCGGCCAGCAATGCGGCTATGCCTGATACAGCCAGTATTTTTTTCACAGAACGTCCTTGCGATTGAGACCAGGGAGGGATTACTGGATGCGCGTCAGGGTCATGCTGACCAGTTCGCCACCGTCCAGCACCACCAGGCGGTTGCCATTGTCTTCGACGCGCGCGTTCATCACGGCCTCGCCGTCCTTGCCACGGGCGATGATGTGGTCACCCTCGCGCGTCCATTCGTCGATCTGGTACTTGTCGCCCAGCAGGGTGATGTAGTCCTCGTCCAGTTCGGCGGTACCGACATTGCTCTTGAAGCCCATCACGCTGGCCTGCACATTGAACTTGCCTTCGATGGCATCGCTGCCACAACCGGCAAGGGTGGAAACAAGCGAAGCGAGCAGCAGCGTTTTGACGATTTTCATTACCGAGTCCTTAGTACGAATCTGGTCGTGTGCGTACGACTGTGGCAATTTCACATCACGTGCCGATACGCGCAAGCTCTGACCGCATGCCGCCCTGTAAGTTCATGCTAGATATAACTTTAATAACAATGCGTATCTTTTTGTTATTACAGGTTTTTTTAAAAATTCTCGATAACCGCCACGTTTTCACCGAGACAGGCCGGGCGCTCGACATTGGCCTATGCTCTTGGGCTTGACCTCAATCAACAGCCTGCCGTCCCACCAGGTGCACCCTGCCCTTTGTAGCCCCGCCTTCCAGTCCCCCTTTCAGGAGAGATGAACATGGCCCGCATGAAAGCCGCAGTCTTTGTCGAAAAAAACCGCATCGTGCTCGAGGACAAACCGATCCCCGACGTCGGCCCCTCCGATGCACTCGTGCGCATCACCACCACGACCTTGTGCGGCACCGATGTGCACATTCTTCGCGGTGAGTACCCGGTGGCCAAAGGCCTGACCATCGGCCATGAACCGGTCGGCATCATCGAAAAGCTCGGTACACAGGTGCAGGGCTTCCACGAAGGCCAGCGCGTGATCGCGGGCGCCATCACACCCAGTGGGCACAGTTATGCCTGCCTGTGCGGGTGCGCCTCCCAGGACGCCCCGGCACGGCGCATGGTTTTCGTGTGGCCGGTGGCTGGAAGTTCGGCAACACCATCGATGGCTGCCAGGCCGAGTACGTGCTGGTGCCGGACGCCATGGCCAACCTGTCGCCAATCCCCGACGGGCTCAGTGACGAGCAGGTGCTGATGTGCCCGGACATCATGTCCACCGGCTTCTCCGGTGCCGAACGTGGCGGCGTGCGCATCGGTGACACGGTGGCGGTGTTTGCCCTGGGCCCGATAGGCCTGTGCGCCGTGGCCGGTGCCAAGCTCATGGGTGCCACCACCATTATCGGCGTCGACACCGTGCCCGCGCGGCTGTCGGTTGCCCGCCAACTGGGCGCCACCCATGTGGTGGACTTCAAGCAGGGCAACGTGGTGGAGCAGATCATGGCCATCACCCAGGGCCGCGGGGTCGATGTGAGCATCGAGGCGCTGGGCACCCAATCGACCTTCGAGTCGGGGCTGCGCATACTGCGCCCCGGCGGCACCCTGTCGAGCCTGGGGGTGTACAGCGCGACCTCACCCTGCCGCTGGGCGCCTTTGGCGCCGGGCTGGGTGACTACAGCATCGTCAGCACCCTGTGCCCTGGCGGCAAGGAGCGCATGCGCCGCTTGATGGAAGTGGTCGCCAGCGCCAGCGTCGACCTCAAGCCGCTGGTCACGCACCGCTTCAAGCTGGACGACATCGAGGCGGCGTACGAGTTGTTCGCGCATCAGCGCGACGGCGTGATGAAGGTCGCGATCACCCCGTGACGGCGCCGTTCAGGGCTGCCCGTGCGGCAGCCCGCTGCTGAGCACCAGGCTGCCCTCGATCTGCTCGGACAGGTAGTTGACCCCCGCCATCACACCGATGGCGGGGTTCTGCATCAACGCCTGCCATTCCTCGTTGAGCGCCACGTTGAGGATTACCCGCAGCTGGTCGACCATGGCCGGGCGCTCGCTCTCGTGCATCATCGCAGCCACCCCCGCAGCGGCCAGCGAGATCAACGTCCCGACCGCCTTGCCCACCGCCGCAGCGACTGCGCTGGCTGCCCCGCGAGGCACCAGGGTAGCTTCCAGCTTGGCGCTGGCGCGTTTGGCCACTGACGACAGACCGGTGTCCGAAGGCGCCTTGCCGGCCGCGATGGCCGCCTGATGAACCTGTTGGTCAAGCGTCACGTAGGCCGGCAGGCTCAGCAGCGGCTGCGCCGCGATCAATTGGTGCAGCGAGGCGTTGCGCGCGGCAGGCGGGCCCAGATTGATCGCGGGGATACGGTTCAAGTGCAAGGCGAACTGGTCGGGAGCGGCGCGGTAACGCTGCGCAATACCCTGCAGCTGCTGGCCGAGCAGTTGCACATAGAGTTGCGTCGCGCGTTCGCGGATGAGGTCGGGGTTGATTTCCCTGGCCACCGGCTCCAGCACCCGCTCGCGGTACTGCTCCTGCAGGTACAGCGCCAGACGGTCCTCGCCGGGGGGGGGTCTGTTCATTCTTGCTGAGCTTGTACCAGGCCACCTTGAGGGTCAGCCATTGCTGGGTCCAGTAACCGGTGAACCAGGGGATGAAATCCGTTTCGGTGCGTGCCTGCACCGCGTCTTTCCACACCCGCATCGAGCGCCGTGCGTAGTCGTGGGTTGAGCGGCTGGCGCCCGCAGACGCCGCCATGATGTCCCAGTCGACCTGCTGCCAGGCGGCCTGGGACAGCACCACCGGGGGCTGCGGCGGCGGTGCCGGCGGTTTGCTCGCGCAGCCGCTGACAGCCAGCAGCAGCGCGAGGACGCAGGTAGCGCACAGGGAACAGTGGTTCACGGTCGTGCCCCGACAGGCGTGGGACTATTGACCGAGTATAGCGACGCGCCAGCAGGCGCGTTGATCAACCGGCGAGTGCTCGATACCCTGTCCTGCCGAGCCATCACCGAGAGCAACAGGCGCCATGCAGCGTGAACCCCAAGTAGCGGGCCAGGCCTTGAAACGGCTGTTCCTGGCCCTGCCCTGCACCCCCGAGCAGTCGCGTACCCTTGGCCGCTGGCGCAGCACGCTGGGGCTCAAGCACGGACGGCCGGTGCCGGTGACCAACTTTCACCTGACGCTGATGTTCCTGGGCGAAATAGGGGCGGCGCAGCTTCCAGCCATCTGTGCCGCCATGGCCAAGGTGCCACGACCGAACGCGCCGTTACGCATCGTGCTGGACACGCTGGCCCTGTGGCACCGCAGCAATGTGCTGGTGCTCGAACCTTCGCAGACACCGGCGGCCTTGCGCCAACTGGTGTATGCGCTGCACCAGGCCCTGTTGCCCTTCGGCATCGAAGACAGCCTGCGCGAGTTCCGCCCGCACCTGACCCTGGTGCACGATTATCCGGGGGATGTGCCGGAGTCGTCCGAGGCGCCGGCGCTGCGCTTGAACATCGAACACTTCACCCTGTTCGAGTCAACCCGGGGCCAGTACACGCCGATAGCGCAGTGGCCGCTGATGGGCTCAAACCGGTAAGCAGTTTTCAACCGACAAGGATGCACATGTATTACTGGAACAAAGAGAACTTCGAAGGCCTCAGGCACATTGGCCAAACCTACGCGACCAGAGCGGGTTTTGCCGGGTTCTCGCAATACTGCCTGCTGCGCGAAAAGGGGCTGAAGAAGCCTGCGTTCAAGGCGCTGGACGAGTTTCTGGCGGCCACTCGCAGCCTTGAAGTGACGCAGCAGCGCGCCATCACCTGCGAGATCGCTGACCTTGCCTTCAGCCACGGCGACACACACCAGTTGCTGTCGTATGCGTTGACCAGCTTCCTCAGGCAGGTACTGCGAGCCTGGTGTGACGAGGGCCCGGCGCTGGCCGAGCCGTATCGCTGGTTGGGCAAGTTGACAGGTGAGTCCGCCTGGCTTCAAGCCGCCCTGGCGCATGACCCGCAGGATCAGGTGGCGCTGCACCAGTTGGCGAACGATGAGCTGATGCAGGTCGATCACATGGCCCACCACTTGGAGGAGTCGGTGTTCCTGGGCGACGAGGCCGTGGCGGCCATCAAGCTGGATCGCGCCGCCGCCCTGGCGGTGCGGATCGAGTCCGAACAGGCCCGCAACTACCTCAACCAGGAAGTGCGCGAACTGCGTGAACTGCTTGCGGCGTGGAATGCCTATCGCGTGGGCGAACGCACAATCGAATTTGTGGACTGGTGTGACGTACAGGGTCTGAGTTTCAGATTTTCCACCGCCTTCTACTACACAAACTGAGATCAGGTGGTGCGCGGCGCGCGCTGGGGGCTGCGTCACCCCATGATCGCCTTGAGCACGCCCAGTGAGGCCACCGCGATCACCACGGTCGGCAGCATCGACAAGCGGCTCGCCGCGGCCACGGTTATCGCCAGCGCCGCCAGTTGCTCCGGCTGGGACGACACGAAGTAAGGCGCAATCACCGAAATCAGCACGCACCCCGGCGCGCTCTGCATGACCGCCCGCGCCCGCGGGCTGAGGTGGCGGTTGCGCAGCAACAGAAACCCCAGCACCCGCGTGGCGTAGGTGACCGCGCCCATGCCCACGAAGGTCAGCAACGAAGCCCAGCCGATCATTGCGCCTCCCCCCACACCCAGGCCGCGAGCATGCCGGCAAAACTGCCCGCCAGCACAAACCATGGGCCCGGCAAAAGCAGGTAGACCAGCCCCGCCACCACCAGGCTGAGCAGCCACGGGCGCGCCGCACGGCCCCCCTTCCACATGCCCCGTAGCAACACCAGGAATACTGCCGGGAAGGCCATCGCAAAGCCATAGGCGTCAAGGTTGCCAAGGCTGGGCCCGACCATCCCACCCAGCACCGCCGACCCCACCCACACCGGGTAGAACGGCAGGCAGGCCCCCAGGTAGTAGGGAAAACTGAACGCGTCTTGCGCCGACTGCTCGCGGGCACGCGCCAGGGTCTTGGCGTGATTGATCGCCCAGCCTTCATCAGCCATGAAAAACAGCGCCGGCAGTACCTTGCGCTTGGGCAGATGCTGGATGAATGGCGCCAGTGCCGCGCCCATGATGATATGGCGGCTGTTGATCAGAAACGTCATTGCAATGATGGTAAGCATCGGCAATGGCGACCCCCACAGCTGGATCGCCGCAAACTCCGAGCCACCGGCGAAGTTGAACGCCGTCATCAGCATCACTTCAGGGACCGACAAGCCGACCTGGGAGGCCTGGGCCCCCAGCACCAGGGCATACGGGGCCACGGCAAACCACACAGGCATGGCGTCTCGCATGCCCAGCATTACTTCACGCCGGTTGTCACTCATGGGGTATTTCACATCTGCTGCCAGGGGAATGGCAGCCAGCTTAGGCGCACCTTCAGGCGCCGTATTGCACGATTGTGCACACCAGCCGTCACCCCTGCATGTGCAGCCAGCGCGCCGGGGTCAGGCCCAGGGCCTGCTGAAAGTGCCGGGTCATATGGCTCTGATCGTAGAAACCGGCCCCCAGCGCGGCCTCTGTCAGGCTCACACCCGACAGCATCAGCCGGCGCGCCCGCTCAAGACGGCGCTGAGTGATGTAGCGATAGGGGCTGGTGCCGTACAGCACACGAAAGTCGCGCGACAGGGCAAAACGCTCGCGACCGCTGGCCTGCACCAGGTCGTCCAGGCAAATCGGCAGCGCCAGGGTGTCGTGAATGAACAGGCGAGCGCGCTCGGCCGCGACAAAATCGAACGTCTGGCGCCCGCGGCGCTGGCCGGCCACGCCAGCCATCACCTGCACCAGGTCATAGATCGCGTCCTCTTCGGCAAATGCGTCGAGGGGGTCATCCATGCGCTGCAGCAAGGCCTCGGTGGCCGCGAACAAGCGGGGGTCATCGGACTGGCCGCCGCAGATGAACGGCAACGCCCTGCCACCGAGCGCCTGCTGCACCAAGGCCGGCTCCAGGTAGATCATGCGGTAGCGAAAGCCCGCCTCGGTGCCAGCCTCGCCGTCGTGCACCTCGTCGGGGTGCAGCACCATGGTCTGGCCAGGCAGGCTGTGGCGGGTGCTGCCGCGGTAGTGAAAGTTCTGCACGCCGGCAAGGGTACGGCCAATGGCATAGGTGTCGTGCCGGTGCAGGCTGTAGGCATAGCCACTGAAATAGGCTTCGATGCGCTCGACCTTGCCGGGGTGCGCCGCGCGCTGCAACCAGTCACGGGAATTGTCGTTGGCCATGGGAATGCCCCTTGGGTGGGACGGCCAGAATAATCCATTTGCGCCTGCCGTGCCGGCCTCGCCAGGCTGTTCACGGCCTCACAGGTAAGGATGCTCCTGCCCCGGGCTGCGTTCGAAATGACGCTTGTACTCGCGACTGAACTGCGAAGTGCTCTGGTAGCCCACGCGGTGCGCCACCTGCGCCACGCCCAGGCCCTCGCCGATCAGCATCTGCTGGGCCTTGAGCAAGCGCAGGCGCTTGAGGTACTGGATCGGCGACAGCAAGGTGCAACGCTTGAAGTGCTCGTGAAAGGTCGACGCACTCATGTTCGCACAGCCCGCCAGCGCCTCGACGCTCAAGGGCTCGGCATAGTGCTCGCGTAAGTGGCTCAGGGACGCGGCAATGCGCGCAAAATGCCCCTGCTGCTCCACCAGGGCACGCAATACGCCCGCCTGTGGCCCGCGCAAGGCCACATACAACACCTCGCGCACCCGCGCCGCGCCCATCACTCGGCTTTCGAGCGGGTCCTGCAGGCAACGCAGCAGACGCTCGACGCTTTCGCGCATCGCTGCATCCAGTGCGGCAGAGGTCATGGATTCGGGCGTCTGTGCGCTAACGCCCCGATCTGGCGCCAGCCCCATGCTCTGCACCAGTTCACCCAGCACCGTGCGGTCGATGGCCACCGACACGCCCAGCAACGGCTCGCTCTCGGTGGCAAACGTCTCGCACATGAACGGCACCGACAGCGCCTGTACCAGGTAGTGGCCGGCACCGTACTCCAGCGTACGCGCGCCCAACCGGGCCAGCTTGCTGCCCTGGGCCAGGATCATCAGGCTCGGCTCGTAGATCTGCGGGCTGCTGGCCACGTAATGCCCCCACGACAGCACCTGCACCTGCGGCAGGTAGGTGTCGACAAAACCGGGGCGCACCGCCAGGGGTGCGATCAGGGAACACAGAGTGGCGTTGGCATCGGCGTGGCGGGTGAGCTGCATGGGGTACCGGGACGGAGGATCGGACACCCGCATCATCGCAGATTCACTGCCCGCTGCCACCCCGCCACGCCCGATCCCGGAGGATCAGGCATGAGGCTCGGAGCATTTTAACTCAGCCCAGGATCAGGTAAGTCTTGCGCACGGTCTGGCGTACCTCCCAGGTGCCCTGGGTGTTGGCGGCAAAGTACAGCGCATCGCCCGGGCCGAACACGATGGCCTCGGCGCCATCGGGCGTGAAGCTGCCCTCGCCGCTGATGATGTAACTGTACTCGGCCTGCGCGACCTGGCGTCGGAAGCGTCCCGGTGTGCACTCCCACAGGCCGGTGCTGGCGCCCTGCCCGGCCAGTTCCTGGTGCAGGGCGGTACGCGCCATCGCGACCGGTTCACCCAACGGGGACCCCACGCCAGCAGCCGGGCCAAATGCAGCGTCGCTTTCAAGGTGGATCAGTACCGGATTCATGTGCGCTCCTCAGGATTTGTCTTCAAGCCCGGCCGGCGCCAGGCGTGCCAGCATACAATCAAGCCGTGCGGCAGGTCGGCCGGCCATTTGCGCACGCTCCTTGCGGATCACCGCATTGCGCACCAGCGTACCGCCCAGGTAACGCAACGGCTCCGGCGGGAACGCCTTGCAGGTGCGGCCCACCAGGGCGCAACCGCTCCATTGGTCGTTGCGCCCCAGCGCCAGGCTGGCCAGGATGCGCCCGCCGAGGCGGCTGGGGCCCACGCCGTTGCCGCTCCAGCCGATGCCGTAGTGGATATTGCCCTGCTCGCCCAGGCGGCCGAAGGTCGGCAGGCTGTCGTAGGTGCGGTCGATGGGCCCCGACCAGGTGTGGGTGATGTGCACGTCGTTGAGCATCGGGTAGGTACGGCGCAGATCGGCCTCGGCCAGTGCGATGCTCGGCGGGTCAAAACTGAACACCGGCCCGATCCGGCCGCCGTAGGCAATCGCCCCGGTGCCCTTGCCGAAGGCAATGCGCCCATCCACGGTGGTGCGGTAGTAGTCCACCATCAACTGCGAGTCGGTGATCGACTCGGCACCGGTCCAGCCCATCTGCTCCAGGCGCGTGGCGATGGGCTCGGTGACCACGATGGCGCTGTTCACCGGCGTGATCAGCCGCGCCAGTTCCGGCAGGGCCGCCGCCCAGGCGTTGGTGGCCATGACCACCGCCCCGGCACGGATACGGGCCTGCTGGGTGGTCACCTGCACCGGTGCGCCGGGCTCGATAGCGGTCACCCCGGTGTTCTCGGCAATCAGCACCCCCGCCTCCAGCGCCACCCGGCGCATGCCGCGCACCAGCGCCGCCGGTTGCACGGTGGCGTTGCTGCGTTCGAACACGCCGGCCAAATGCACCTTGGAGCCGGTGCGGCGCGCCACCTCGGCAGCCGAAACCCGCTCGAACGGGGCCACGCCGACGCGCTCGCAGGCCTTGAGGGTAGCGTTCCAGGTGTCGATGTGGGCCGGGCTGGTGGCGGTCCACAACCAGCCTTTCTGACGAAAGTGCGCATCGATCTGATGGCGCTGGCAGAACTCACCCAGCTCGCTGATCGCGTGTTCGGCACTGTCGCCCAGAAAACGCGTCTGCTGTGGCGTGCAGAAACCGGCCAAGGTACCGACCTTGGGCCACCACGACATCACGAAGCCGCCGTTGCGTCCCGACGCCCCGCCACCGCAGACGTCCTGCTCCAGCACCAGCACACGAATGTCCGGTTCGTGCTGCTTGAGCGTCAAGGCCGTCCACAGCCCGACGAAGCCTCCGCCCACGATCACCACATCAGCCTGGTGCTCGCCCTGCAGCGTGGCGCCCGGTTGCAGGTTGGGCTCGGCGCTTTGCAGCCAGTAGCTGCGCTTGAGCGGTGCGTTCAGGGTCAGTTTCATGAGCGTGCCGCCCAGGCATTGAAGCGCTGTTCCAGTTGTTCGCCATGGTCGGCCCAGAAACTCGCGCTCATGGGCAATTGCTGCTGCAGGTTGGCGCCGCCGGTGGGCAGTTCGTTGACCCGCTGCTCGCTCAGCAGGCCCAGCGCCTCGCGGTTGACCGGCCCGTAGGCGATCTGCTCGGCATAGCCTTTCTGCTGCTCGGCCTTGAGGGTGTGGTTGATGAACTTGAGCGCTTCGTCGCGCTTTTTGGCGCCGCGCGGGATGGCCCAGGCGTCCATGTCGTAGATGCCGCCGTTCCACACGATACGCAGCGGGCTCTGGGCTTGCACGGCACTGATGCGGCCGCTGTAGGCCGAGCTCATCACCACGTCGCCCGAGGCCAGGTACTGCGGCGGCTGGGCGCCGGCCTCCCACCACTGGATGCTGGGCTTGATCTGGTCGAGCTTGGCGAAGGCGCGGTCCTGGCCGGCGCGGGTGGCCAGCGTGGTGTACACATCGGCCGCCGGCACGCCGTCGGCCAGCAAGGCGAATTCGAGGGTGTACATGGCGCCCTTGCGCAGCCCGCGCTTGCCGGGGAATTTCTCCAGGTTCCAGAAATCGTCCCAGCCGGCCGGGGCCACCTTGAGCTTGTCGGCGTTGTACGCAATCACCGTCGACCACACGAAAAAGCCCACCCCGCAAGGCTGCGCTGCGCCGGGCAGCAGTTGCCCGGCCACCGCCGGATCGGGGCTGAATTCTTCCAGCAGGCCTTCGTCGCAGGCGCGGGCCAGCTCTGGCATTTCCATCTCGACCACGTCCCACGACACGCTGCCGGTGTCGACCATCACCTTGACCTTGGCCATTTCGCCGTTGAATTCGCCCGCCACGATGCGGGTGCCGGTCTGGGCCTGGTAGGTGTCATAGAAGGCGGCCACCTGGGCAGCCTTGTTGGCCCCGCCGTGGGACACCACGGTAAGGTCGGCCAGCGCCGGGGTGGCGCAGGCGGCGGTGGCGATCAGGGTGAGCGAAAAGGCCAGATTCTTGTGCATTGTTATGTTCTCCGGTTCAAGGTGCTTCGCCGAGCCAGTGTCGAGCCGCAGCCGTGGCGCCACAATCAGACGCAAGCAAGATTCACGCGACGCTGTTCATACGTTGGTATGAAAGCATTCAAAGCCCGCCCGCAGCCGGTTACACTCCAGTTTCCCCCTTGGAGGACGATGCCCATGGCCCTCGCTGTCAGCGACATTCTTGCCCTGCCAGAACTGCGCACGCGCCTGGTCAGCGGCGCCCAGGGGCAAAAGCGCCTGGTGCGCTGGGCCCACGTGTGCGAACTGGCCGACCCCACCGAATGGCTGGGCGACGGCGACCTGCTGATGACCACCGGCATGGGCATCCCGCCTGCGCCGCAGGACCAGCGCGCGTATGTGCAGCGCCTGGCCAACGCAGGCCTGGCCGGCCTGATGATCGGCGAGCACATGCAGGCACCGCCCGACCTCGACGCGCTGCTGCAGCACGCGCAGGCCCTGGGGTTTGCGGTGATGCTGACGCATTACGGCGTACCCTTTGCCGCCGTGACCCGTGCCATCGTCGACGCCGGCCAGCAGGAGGAGCAGGCCCGTCGCAATGCCATTACGCGGGTCTATGAAAGTGCGCGCATGAGCATCCAGGGCCTGGGCCTGGCCACGCTGCTCAAGCGCCTGAAACAAGACGTGCAAGCCCAGTTGACGCTGCTCGACGCGCACACCCTCACGCCGTGGCGAGCCGAGCTCAGCGGGCTGGCGCCACAGCAGCGTGAAGTGCTGGCGAGCCGCCTGCGCGAGCTGCCGGGCAACCGCCCGGTGGTGCAGCGCCTGGCACTGGACAGCGGCGAAGTGCTGGTGAT
>NZ_JAAHBU010000085.1 GCF_010671725.1 Pseudomonas brassicae
TTGAGCGCCTGTTCCAGGCCGACCCGCTGCCGCTGCGCTGGTTGCGCAACAGTGGCCTGAAATGGGTCGAGCAGATGCCTGAGGCCAAGGCGCTGTTCGTGCGCCAGGCGCTGGGCCTGAGTGGCGACCTGCCGGAACTGGCGCGCGCCTGAGGGCACCGCAACATCTGGTAACTCCTCCCTTGGGAGTTCGGTTGAGAAGGTAAATGGCATTCACTACCATTTGCGCCTCTCTTGAATTCCGAGGACCGCTACCATGTTGCCACGCAAGCACTTACTGGCCGCCCTGGCACTCACTGTACTGGGCGGTACCGCCCAGGCGGCAGACGAGGTGGTGGTGTATTCCTCGCGCATCGACGAGCTGATCAAGCCGGTGTTCGATGCCTACACCAAGGAGACCGGGGTCAAGGTCAAGTTCATCACCGACAAGGAAGCGCCGCTGATGCAGCGCATCAAGGCCGAGGGCAGCAACGCCACCGCCGACCTGTTGCTGACTGTGGACGCCGGCAACCTCTGGCAGGCCGAGCAGATGGGCATCCTGCAGCCGATCAAGTCGGCGGTGATCGATGCCAACATCCCTGCGCAATACCGCGCTTCGTCCCATGACTGGACCGGCCTGAGCCTGCGTGCGCGGACCATCGCGTACTCCACCGACCGGGTCAAGCCGGCAGAGCTGAGCACCTATGAGGCGCTGGCCGGCAAGGAATGGGAAGGGCGCCTGTGCCTGCGTACCGCCAAAAAGGTCTACAACCAGTCGCTGACCGCGACCCTGATCGAGACCCATGGCGCCGAGAAGACCGAGCAGATCGTCAAGGGCTGGGTGAACAACCTGTCCACCGATGTGTTCTCGGATGACGTGGCGGTACTCAAGGCCATCGAGGCCGGGCAGTGCGACGTGGGCATCGTCAACACCTACTACTACGGCCGCCTGCACAAAGAGCAGCCGCAGTTGCCGATCAAGCTGTTCTGGCCCAACCAGGGCGACCGTGGTGTGCACGTGAACCTGTCGGGCATCGGCCTGACCCAGCATGCCCCGCACAAGGAGGCCGCGATCAAGCTGGTGGAGTGGATGACGGGTCCAGAGGCACAGAAGCTCTTTGCCGACGTGAACCAGGAATTCCCGGCCAACCCCAAGGTCAAGCCATCTGCCGAAGTGGCGGCGTGGGGCGAGTTCAAGGCCGACAGCCTGCCGGTGGAAGTGGCGGGCAAGCGTCAGGCTGAAGCGATCCGCCTGATGGATCGGGCTGGCTGGAACTGAGCGCAAGGCCTTATCCTTGCGGGGCCCTTCAGGGCCCCTTCGCTGGCAAGCCAGCTCCCACAGGGTTTTGTGTGCACCGCATAACCTGTGGGCGCTGGCTTGCCAGCGAATCTCACATTCGCTAGAGATTTCCCGCCTTGGCCCACCCCGTTCAACGCCGCTGGTACCCCCTGGTCTTCACCGTCTGCGCGCTGGTACTGCTGCCGCTGAGCGTGCTGGTGCTGTCGTGGCAGAGCATCGACCAGCAGATCTGGTCGCACCTGCTCGACACCCAGATGAGCCGCCTGCTGGGCAACACCCTGACGCTGGTGCTGGGCGTGGGTGTGGGCGTGACCGTGCTCGGCGTCAGCCTGGCCTGGCTCACCAGCCTGTGCGAGTTCCCCGGCCGCGCTGGCTGGACTGGGCGCTGATGCTGCCCTTCGCCATCCCCGCCTATGTGCTGGCCTTCGTGTTCGTCGGCCTGCTGGATTTCTCCGGGCCGGTGCAAACCCTGCTGCGCGAGTGGTTCGGCCCGATGCGCCTGCCGCGGGTGCGCTCCATCGGCGGGGTGATCATCGTGCTGGTGCTGGTGTTCTACCCCTATGTCTACCTGCTGGCGCGCAACGCCTTTCTGGCTCAGGGCAAGGGCCTGATGGAAGCGGCGCGGGTGCTCGGCCAGTCGCCGTTGCAAGCCTTCTGGCGCGTGGCCCTGCCCATGGCGCGCCCGGCCATCGGCGCCGGCGTGGCACTGGCATTGATGGAAACCCTGGCCGACTTCGGCGCCGTTGCGGTGTTCAACTTCGACACCTTCACCACCGCCATCTACAAGACCTGGTACGGCTTCTTCAGCCTCTCCAGCGCCGCCCAGCTGGCCAGCCTGTTGCTGCTGGCGGTGATGCTGGTGCTGTACGGCGAGCGGCGCGCGCGTGGCGCGGTGCGCAGCACCAACGAGCGGCCACGCGGCCAGGCGCTATACCACCTGCGCGGGTTCAAGGCGCTGGCCGCCAGCGGCTGGTGCCTGCTGGTGTTTGCCTGTGCGTTCGTGATTCCCTTGCTGCAATTGCTGGTGTGGTGCTGGCAGCGCGGGCGCTTCGACCTCGACGAACGCTATGGCGCGCTGATCGTGCACACCCTGTACCTGGGTGGCATGGCCGCCCTGATCACCGTGGCGGTGGCGCTGTTGCTGGCGTTCGCCCGGCGCCAGGCGCAGACACCCACGATCCGGGCCGGGGTCAGCCTGGCCAACCTGGGCTATGCCTTGCCCGGCTCGGTGCTGGCGGTGTCGATCATGCTGGCGTTCAGTTACCTCGACAACCAGCTGGTGGTGCCGCTGTCGAGCTGGCTCGGTGGCGCTGGCAAGCCGCTGCTGATGGGCAGCCTCGCCGCGTTGCTGCTGGCCTACCTGGTGCGCTTTATCGCGGTGGCCTACGGCCCGCTGGAACACAGCCTGGGGCGCATTCGGCCGTCCTTGCCCGAAGCCTCGCGCAGCCTGGGGGTGAGTGGCCCACGATTGTTTTTCAAGGTGTATCTCCCGTTGCTGGTGCCCGGCGCGTTAAGCGCCGCGCTGCTGGTGTTCGTCGACGTGCTCAAGGAGATGCCGGCCACCCTGCTGATGCGGCCGTTCGGCTGGGACACCCTGTCGGTGCGGGTGTTCGAGATGACCAGCGAAGGCGAGTGGTCGCGGGCTTCACTGCCGGCGCTGACCCTGGTGCTGGTGGGCCTGTTGCCGGTCATCGGGTTGATTCGACGTTCGGCCCGCCACCCGGGTCAGAGTCACTGAGGGTGTAAGGCTGCGCCCTTGCGGCTACAATGCGCCGCATTCGCTGCGGCAGGTGTGCATCGGGTAGCGCGAAACGCTGCCACCAGCCGTAGCTTCGCCACGCCCGGAAGGAGAAACCCATGGGACAGCGTACGCCTCTTTATGACCTGCACCTGGCGCTTGGCGCCAAGATGGTCGATTTTGGCGGTTGGGACATGCCCCTGCATTACGGCTCGCAGGTCGAGGAGCACCACCAGGTGCGTCGCGACTGCGGCGTTTTCGACGTATCGCACATGACCGTGATCGACATCGGCGGCACCCAGGCCACGCCCTGGTTGCGCTGGTTGCTGGCCAACGACGTGGCCAGCCTGGCCGAGGTCGGCAAGGCGCTCTACAGCACCCTGCTCAACGAACAGGGCGGGGTGATCGACGACCTGCTGGTGTATCGCACCGACAGCGGCTACCGGCTGGTGGCCAATGCCGCCACCCGTGACAAGGACCTGGCCTGGCTGCGGGCCCGCGTCAGCGGTTTCGAGGTGCAGGTGCAGGAGCGTCCCGAGCTGGCCATTTTTGCCGTGCAAGGCCCGCATGCCCGGGAAAAGGTCGCCGAACTGGTCAGCGCCGCGCGTGCGGCGCTGATTCGCGAGCTGGAGCCATTCGAAGGGCTGGCCGCGGGCGAGTGGTTTATCGCACGTACCGGCTACACCGGCGAAGATGGCCTGGAAATCACCCTGCCGGCGGCGCAGGCCCCGGCGTTCTTCAATGACCTGGTCGGCGCCGGTATCGCCCCCAGCGGCCTCGGCGCGCGCGATACCTTGCGCCTGGAAGCGGGCATGAACCTGTACGGCCAGGACATCGACGAAGCGCATTCGCCGCTGACCTCGAACCTGGCGCGCAACATCGCCTGGGAACCGGCCGAGCGTGACTTCGTCGGGCGCCAGGCGCTGGAGGCGGAGCAAGCCGCTGGCGTGCAGCTCAAACTGGTCGGCCTGGTGCTCGAAGAACGCGGTGTGCTGCGCGCTCACCAAGTGGTGCGTATCGCACAAATTGGCGAAGGGGAGATCACCAGTGGTAGTTTCTCTCCTACGTTGAGCAAGGCCATCGCCCTGGCGCGGGTGCCAGTGGCTACCGCCGACCGCGCCGAGGTGGAAATCCGCGGCAAGTGGTACCCGGTGCGTGTGGTCAAGCCAACCTTTGTGCGCCATGGCAAGATCCTGATCTGAATTCATTCTGGCGGGCCGACCGCTGACCTGTTGAGGAAAACAATTATGAGCAATGTTCCCGCCGACCTGCGTTTTGCCGAAAGCCACGAGTGGGCCAGGCTGGAAGCTGACGGCAGCATCACCGTCGGTATCAGCGACCACGCCCAGGAAGCCCTGGGCGACGTGGTGTTCGTCGAGCTGGCTGAAGTGGGCAAGGTGTTTGCTGCGGGCGATGCGGCCGGCGTGGTGGAGTCGGTCAAGGCCGCTTCGGACATCTATGCCCCGGTCAGTGGCGAAGTGATCGCGGTCAACGAAGCCCTGAGCGACAGCCCCGAGGCGCTGAACAGCGACCCGTACGCCAGCTGGATCTTCAAGCTCAAGCCTTCCAACCCGGCTGAGCTGGACAAGCTGCTGGACGCTGCCGGCTACACCGCCGCCATCGGCGAGTAGTTTTTCCCGCACGAACGGCAATCCCTTCCTAGACTCAATAAGCCTCGCCCCCTCGAGGCTTGGTCTTGGAAGAGAGAGCCGCTATGTCCCAGTTGCCGTCCCTGAGCCAACTGCACGATCCGTTCCTGCGTCGCCACCTCGGCCCCGATGCCAGCGAGCAGCAGGCGATGCTGCAGGCCCTGGGCCTGGCCAGCCGCCGCGAGCTGATCGAGCAGACCGTGCCGCCAGGCATCCGCCTCAACCGCCCCCCTCGACCTGCCGCCGGCCCTGGATGAACAGGCTGCCCTGGCCAGGCTGCGCGGCTATGCCGAGCAGAACCAGGTGTGGACCAGCCTGATCGGCATGGGCTATCACGGCACGCTGACGCCCACGGTGATCCTGCGCAACGTGCTGGAGAACCCGGGCTGGTACACCGCCTATACGCCTTACCAGCCGGAGATTGCCCAAGGTCGGCTGGAAGCGCTGCTCAACTATCAGCAGATGGTCATCGACCTCACCGGGCTGGACCTGGCCAACGCTTCGTTGCTGGATGAGGCGACTGCTGCGGCCGAAGCCATGACCCTGGCCCGGCGCGTGGCCAAGTCGCGCAGCAATGCGTTCTTCGCCGACGAGCATTGCCACCCGCAAACCCTCTCGGTGTTGCAGACCCGTGCCGAAGGCTTTGGCTTCGAATTGATCATCGACGCTGTGGATAACCTGGCCCAGTACACGGTGTTCGGTGCCTTGCTGCAATACCCCGACACCCACGGCGAGGTGCGCGACCTGCGCCCGGCGATCGAACAACTGCATGCCCGCCAGGCTGTGGCCTGCGTGGCGGCCGACCTGCTCAGCCTGGTGCTGCTGACACCGCCCGGCGAACAGGGCGCCGACGTGGTGCTGGGCTCGACCCAGCGCTTTGGTGTGCCGATGGGCTATGGCGGCCCGCATGCGGCGTACTTTGCCTGCCGCGACGATTTCAAGCGGGCCATGCCGGGGCGCATCATCGGCGTGTCGAAGGATGCGCGGGGCAACCTGGCGTTGCGCATGGCCCTGCAAACCCGCGAGCAGCACATCCGCCGCGAGAAGGCCAATTCCAACATCTGCACCGCACAGGTGCTGCTGGCCAACATCGCCGGCTTCTATGCGGTCTACCACGGCCCTGAAGGCCTCAGGCGCATCGCCCAGCGGGTGCATCGGCTCACCACGATCCTTGCCGCCGGGTTGCAGGCCAAAGGGCTTGTGCGGCGCAACACGCACTATTTCGACACCCTGACCCTGGACGTCGGCGGCAGCCAGACCGCGATCATCCAGAGCGCCGAGGCGGCGCAGGTCAACCTGCGCATTCTGGGCCGCGGCCAGTTGGGCGTGAGCCTGGACGAAACCTGTGACGAGACCACGCTGCTGCGCCTGTTCGACATCTTCCTCGGCGCCGACCACGGCCTGGACGTGGCACACCTGGATGGCCAGGACCTGCCAGACGGGTTGCCCGGGGCGTTGCTGCGCCAGTCCCCGCTGCTCACCCATCCGGTGTTCAACCTGCACCACAGCGAAACCGAGATGCTGCGCTACCTCAAGCAGCTGGAGAACAAGGACCTGGCGCTCAACCAGTCGATGATCCCGCTGGGCTCGTGCACCATGAAACTCAATGCCAGCAGCGAGATGATCCCCATCACCTGGCCGGGTTTTGCCAATGTGCACCCGTTTGCACCGCGTGCCCAGGCGCAGGGCTACAAGGCCATGCTCGACGAGCTGGAGCGCTGGCTGTGCGCGATCACCGGCTTCGATGCCATCTGCATGCAGCCCAACTCGGGGGCCCAGGGCGAATACGCGGGCTTGCTGGCGATCGGCAAGTATCACCGCAGCCGTCAGCAGGGCCAGCGTGATATCTGCCTGATCCCGGCCTCGGCGCATGGCACCAACCCGGCTTCGGCGCAGATGGCCGGTATGCAGGTAGTGATCGTCGACTGCGATGCGGCCGGTAACGTCGACCTCGCCGACCTCAAGGCCAAGGCGCAGGCGGCGGGCGAGCGGCTGGCCTGCCTGATGGCGACGTACCCTTCGACCCATGGCGTGTACGAAGAGGGCATCAGCGAGATCTGCGAGGTTATCCACCGCCACGGCGGCCAGGTGTACATGGACGGCGCCAACCTCAATGCGCAGGTGGGGCTGGCGCGCCCGGCCGACATCGGTGCCGACGTGTCGCACATGAACCTGCACAAGACCTTCTGCATTCCCCATGGTGGCGGTGGCCCTGGCATGGGGCCGATTGGCGTGCGTGCGCACCTGGCGCCGTTCGTGGCCAGCCATCCGGTGGTCCCGGTGCCCGGCCCCGACCCGCAGAACACCGCGGTCAGCGCGGCGCCCTGGGGCAGTGCGAGCATTCTGCCGATCAGCTGGATGTACATCGCGATGATGGGGCCGCAACTGGCTGATGCCAGCGAGGTGGCGATCCTTTCGGCCAATTACCTGGCGCAGCAGTTGGGCGCTGCCTTCCCGGTGCTGTACCGCGGGCGCAACGGGCGCGTGGCGCACGAGTGCATCCTGGACGTGCGACCGTTGAAGGCGCTGACCGGGATCACCGAAGAGGACGTGGCCAAGCGCCTGATGGACTATGGCTTCCATGCCCCGACCTGTCTTCCCGGTCCCGGGGACGTGATGGTGGAGCCGACCGAGAGCGAGCCCAAGGCCGAGCTGGACCGCTTCGTGGAGGCCATGCTGAAGATTCGCGCCGAGATCGGCGAAGTGCAGAACGGCAACTGGCCGGCCGAGGACAACCCGCTCAAGCGCGCGCCGCATACCCTGGCGGACGTGCTAGGGGTGTGGGAACGGCCTTACTCGATCGAGCAGGCTGTAGCGCCCAGTGAGCATGCGCGATTGCACAAGTACTGGCCGGCGGTTAACCGGGTGGACAACGTGTACGGGGACCGCAACCTGTTCTGCGCGTGTGTGCCGGTGGAGGATTATCGCTGAGGCCCAGCGCCTCTTCGCTGGCAAGCC
>NZ_JAAHBU010000086.1 GCF_010671725.1 Pseudomonas brassicae
ACACATTTCTCCTGGGGCCCCCGAGGCGAGTGGACAACACCGCTCGCCCCGTCATGACTGGCCATCGATCAATCCTCGCGCCTCGCCTGCATCAATCCGCTGATCCGAAGTGAATACAGGTTGTCGCCCTTCAGCGTTGTGCTGACGTGCGTGCCTGCGATGGCTAATGATTTCAGGAGCATGCGATGTCTCGCGCCTTGACCTCTCCGACGGTGCCGGAGCCCAGTAACCGTGTAGTCCGCAACGGTGATTTTTTGTTGCCGTTTCCCGATTACCCCTGCAATGCCCGCAGTTTCGTGCATCTGGACGCACGCCTGCTGCCGTACTGGCATACGTTGTTCGATGTATGCCCCAGCTTGCTCAAGCTGGACCCTCCAGAAGGTCTGGAGCTGTTTCGTCGTTTCATGACCTGGGCCTATCGGCATCATCCGTCACTGGACTGGACCTATTACGTCAGTGTGTGCCGCTGGTTATTAAGCTCGCCTTACAAGGCCCGGGTCACCGATGAGCATATCGAAGCTTTTCTGGTCGCAGCGGCGGCGTTGTGGGTTGCCAGTGATGTTTCCCAGGCCCGTGGCCTGGTACTGGCTTGGCAACCGATGGCCGAGGTGGTGGTGGAGTGGAAGCAGGGGGCGCGTGCTGGCGCATTTACGCTTGAAGACAGCCAGCAGCTGCCGTCGCCACTGTGGGACTTCTCATGGAGCCCACTCAGTGGCAAAGGCGCGGTCAGCTTTCGGCGTTGGTTGCCAGTGCCCGGCTAGGGCGGTGTGTTTGCACGGGCGGACCGAGGGCTCGCCCGACATCGACATGATATTCAACCCACTTCGAGGCTCTGACGATGGATATACTGCAATTCATGCGCGCGTTTCGTTCCGTGGTCCAGGCGGGCAGCCTGACGGGCGCGGCTGAACGACTGCAAACCAGCACGGCGAACATCTCCCGTATGCTCACGCAACTGGAGGCACACCTGCATGTTCGCCTGCTCAATCGCACCACTCGCCGTATCGCCCTGACAGAAGCAGGCAAACGGTATCTGGCACGCTGCGAGCAGATCCTCACGTTGGTAGACACGGCCGAGAGCGAGGTGCAGCAACAGCACAACCGGCCGATGGGGGAGTTGCGTATCCACGCGATGCACGGGTTGGGACAGCACTACCTGGTGGACCTGATCACCCGATACCGTAAACGCTATCCCGAGGTGACGTTCAATCTGACGCTGTCCAACCGATTGCCAGACCTGCACAAGGAAGGCTATGACATGTCGATCCTGTTGCAGAACTCACCGCCGCAGGTGGCGTACGGTGTGCAGGCACTGGGTCGCGTAGACGCGATTCTCTGCGCGTCGCCAGGCTACCTGGCGAGCCACGCTCCCTTGGAAGGTGCGCAGGATTTGCGTGCGCATGCCTGTCTCAGCTTTTGTGATGGTGCGCGGCACTCTGATGATTGGCAGCTCTACGGCCCTTCTGGGCCAGTCAAGGTGCCGCTGGCGCAGACGCCACTACGGGTTGATTCGGAAGACGCAATGCGATCGGCGATCGTGGCGGGGTTGGGAATAGGCTTGCTGCCGGCATATGCGGCAGCTGAGGGTTTGCGCAACGGCAGTCTGCTCCAGGTGTTGCCACGTTACCATTCTCGGCCTGGTGCTATCTATGCGATCTATCCGAGCCGGCAGCAGTCGGATGTGCGCAGCAGCACCTGGATCCATCATCTGATGGATCACATGCCGGGTATGTTGGCTGGCGATGTGCAGACCCTCTGTGCTTGAGGGGCCGTGCCAGTTCTGGGATCAGATCCAGGGAATCAAGACGATCACTGCAATGGGCAGAGCCACTGCTGCAAGTAACGTCTGGCTGGCAATGATTCCTGCCATCAGGGGCGCATCCCCGCCTAGCTGCCGGGCCATGATGTAGGACGATGAGGCGGTCGGCAGTGCCTGGAAAAGCAATGCCGCGATGGCGGCCTTGCCGTCCAGCCCCACCACATGACAAGCGCACAGCGTCATCAGCGGCATGATCAGAAACTTGACCACCGATGAATACGCGACGGGTCGAAACCAACTGCGTACAGAGCCCAGCTCAAGCGCAGCCCCCACACAAAGCAAGCCCAACGGCAACGACGCTTGCCCTAAAGCCTTGATCACCGGCTCGATGCCAACCGGCAGGCCCACCCCCAGCGCCTGAAGCGCTATACCTGCGAAGCAGGCCAGAACAAGTGGGTTAAGTGCCACCTGCCGGGCAACCTTGCCCGCAGGCATTTTGCCTCCTGTGCCGTAGCGGGCGAACACCAGTACGCACAGAATGTTCACTGTCGGCACTATGGCCGCATTGGCTACGGCACAGCGCGATGCCCTGGGCGCGAACAAGCCGGCCACCACTGAGACGCCTACATAATTGTTGAAGCGCACCGCGCCCTGGAAAATGGACGTGAACGCCGCGTCGTTGTCTTTGATCAACGGACGGGCGCCGACCATCAGCACCGCGACCATGACCGTCGAAACAACAAGCGCCATGATCATCCCTTGGACGGGTACGTTGTCCAGCTTGGCGGTCGCCAGACCGTGCAGAAAAAGCGCCGGCAGCAGAACGTAGTAACCCAGGCGCTCGGCCTGTGCCCAGAAGCTGTCTTGCAAGAATCGACTGCGCTTGAGCCAGGTACCCATGACAATCAGCACTGCGATAGGAGCAAGTGCCATTAAAAGTTCGGCCGTCACGCGTACGCCTCCAGCGCGCCAACCAAGCGCTTGCACCCTTCAACCAAGGTGGCTTCGTCTGTGGCAAAAGAAAGCCTCAGGTGCCCAGGCAGTTCAAAGGCGCTTCCGGGAACCGTTGCGATGCCGGCTTCGAGTAGATCAAGCGCAAGAGCCTGGTCGTCAATCCTCGTTTTGAGTTGCGCAAGTAGATAGAACGCACCCTCCGGGCAGGGCACCTGCAGCTTGGCGCTCGAGCGCAGGACGTGAAGCGCAGCATCCCGGCGCTGCCGATAGATCGCGTTGCGCTCGGCCAGCAAGCCTCGTGGCCGTTCAAGCGCAGCCATGCAGCAAGTTGGCTCAAGGTGAAGGCGCTTGGGTAAAGCGGATTTCTGCGTAGATTTCGTCGGACAGCACCTTGCGGCGGCACGTTTGGCCATGAGCAGAATCGCCGATTGGAACGCGCTGTTTGGCGTTTCGATATTGTGCATGGTGCCCTTCGCAATGCAGTGGGATGGGCACTACGATAAGCACTCGAGACCTAAAGTAAAAACGATTTAAAATTCACGGCTCAACAAGTTTTAATCATGGGTCATCACGTAGGCGCGTGCTTTTTGACCGCCTGCGCCAGCGCTGCCGCCAGCCGTGCGAGTGGTCTTTCTTCTTGTTCCAGAAGCACAACGCGACGGGTGCTTTGCGGTAATCCGAACGGCTGCACGTCCAGGTGCTTGAGGTGTTCGAGATTTTGGTTCGATAGCGGCACCACTGACACCCCCAAACCGCTGGCGACCATCTGGATGATTGCATCCTGGCTGTCCAGCTCCATGCTGGTTTTCACCCGCAGGCGATCCGCCGAAGTTCTCGATCAATGGTGCGCCCGGCCCAGGCCCGGCGGTCAAAGCGGATGAAGGGGAGTTGTTGAAGTAGCTGTCGAAAATCCAGGCCTGCGCATGAGCTCGGCGCAATGATCCAGAAGCCTTCTTCATAGAGTGTCGTACTGACCAGGCCGTAGGGGTACGGTTTCACCGGCTCTGTAGTGATCGCGACATCCAACTCGCCCGCCTCTACGCGCGTGGCCAATTCGGCAGACATACCCGAGGCTACGTTTATGCGCAGGTGAGGGTGTTCGGCAGCCAGTGCGGCGAGGGCACGTGGCAAGGCACCGGCCAATGCCGTCTGGATGGCGCCGATTTTCAGTCGGCCGCGCAGCTCGTTATCAGCCCCAATGTCCGAAGCAATGCTGTCGTAAAGTGCAATGATCTCGTGCGCGCGCTCCACGGCCAGATGGCCAGCGTCGGTTAGCACGGGCAAGCGCCGCGAGCGGTCGAACAAAGCGGCATTGAACGCTTCTTCAAGCGACTTTACGTGCAGGCTCACTGCCGATTGGGTGAGATGGACGGTGTCTGCCGCTCGCGCAAACGAGCCGTGCTGAGCGATAGCGATCAAGGTACGAAGTGCACGCAATGACATAGTGATTTCTCATGCTTTGCAGCCGGCAAGCAGGTACGGGGTTGATTTTATACGTGCTGTCTTGACGAAACTGCAAGGGCCGCTTGCCCGTGCTTGGGACACGCCGACCCTTGAGTAGCAGGATTTCAGTGGTTGCCGTGAGCGGCGTCCTTGTCGACCTTGACCACGCCGTGAAACAGCGCGAACTGCCTGACCCGTTCGGTTGGCTGGCTGCGTTCGGCCTCGCGCACCGCCTGGCTGAGTCGTTCGGCGTCCTGTTCACGCAGCCCGGCGCTGCGCAGGGTAGCCGGGTCCAGTAGCGAATCACCCGCGCACAACACCA
>NZ_JAAHBU010000087.1 GCF_010671725.1 Pseudomonas brassicae
GCCAGCGAAGGGCGCACCGCCGAATCACACCCGTTCGCTGACCACGCCCACCTGCAATGCCCGCCCGGCCTTGAGCCCGAAACCGAGTGCGCCCAGGCCAATCACTGCAAAGATCCAGCCCACCGCGCTCCAGCCGCCCGTCATGTCATGCACCAGGCCAACCGCGAACGGCCCCATCGACGCCAGCGTGTAGCCCACCCCCTGGGCCATGCCCGACAGGTTCGCCGCCACGTGGGAATCCTTCGAACGCAGCACGATCAGGGTCAGCGCCAGGGCAAAGGTTCCACCCTGACCTATCCCCAGGAGCACTGCCCAGCCCCACAGGCCGCCCAGCGGCGCATACAGGCAACCGAACAGCCCCGCCAGGGTCAACAGCATCACCAGCACGATCGCCAGCCGCTGTCCTTGCCGCGGGTGGCCAGCCACGGCGCGGTCAAGGCGCTGAGCAACTGCACCAGCACCGACCCGGACAGCACCAGCCCCGCCTCGGTCGGGCTCAGCCCGCGCCCGATCAGGATCGATGGCAACCAGCCAAACACGATGTATGCCAGCGACGACTGCAGGCCCATGTACAGCGTCACCTGCCACGCCAGCGGGTCACGGAACAAGCCGCGCACCCGATACGCCACGCGGTGCTGGCCATGACCTTGACGTGCCTGGGGCAGCCAGAACAGCGCCGCAACCACCGCAGGGACCAGCCAGAAACCCAGGCCCAGGGCCCAACTGCCGCCAAAGTGCTGACTCAGCGGCACGCTCGCACCGGCCGCCAGGGCGGCCCCCAGGCACAGCGCCATGGTGTACACGCCTGTCAGCGCGCCGGCATGCTTGGGGAAGTCGCGCTTGACGATGCCCGGCAACAGCACACCGATCACACCGATGCTGGCCCCCGCCAGAATGCTCCCGACAAACAGCCCCAGCGCACCCAGCGAGCTGCGCAGCAGAATGCCGCACGCCAGCGTGAGCAGGATACCCAGCACTACCCGCTCACTGCCAAAACGCCGCGCCAGGATCGGCGCCAAGGGCGCGAACAGGCCCAGGCACAGCACCGGCAATGTGGTCAGCAATCCCGCTTGCGATGCGCTCAGGCCCAGGCTGTCGGACACCTGGCCGAGCAATGGCGCCATGCTCGACAGCGCCGGGCGCAGGTTCAGTGCCACCAGCACCAGCCCCAGCAGCAGCAACCAGGGGCGCAGCAGCACCACCGGTTGCTGCACCTGGGCATCGTCGGCTTCGGCGTCGATCAACAGTTCGTCGAGCGGCGGGTTGGGTCTGGGCATGGCGGCCTCGGCTTCAGGGTTGATTGATCAGGGTCCGGCTGAGGGCCTTGGCCCGCTCAGGGTCGCGTTGTTCCACCGCATCGAGGATGTCGCGGTGCAGGTCGAACACCGCCTGGCGTCGCGGGCCATGCATGCTGCGGTGCACCGCGCACGCCACCACCCCGGAAAAGTAGCGGTACAGCTCGCTCAGGGCCGGGTTGTGCGCCGCATCCACCAGGCGCTGGTGGAACACCATGTCGCAGACCACGTAGGTATCAAGGTCGTCATGGAAGTGCAGGCCGCTGTGCTGCAAGGCTTCGTGCAGGCCCTTGAGGTCGTCGTCGGTGCGCCGCTGGGCGGCCAGGCCGATGGCCTCGGCTTCAAGGATGTGACGGGTTTCGCGGGCCTGCTCCAGGCTGCAGCGTGACAGCACCTGCACGGTACCCAGCGGATCGACATTGGCGCGCAGGTAGGTACCGTCGCCCTGACGCACCTCGACCAGGCCACTGAAGGCCAGTACCCGCATCGCTTCACGCACGGTGTTGCGGCTGATGCCCAGGTCCAGCGCCAGCTCGGGCTCGGTGGGCAGGCGCTGGCCGACCGCCCAGGCACCGTCGGCCACGCGCTGGCGCAGTTGTTCGACGGCCTGCTCGACCAGCGAGCGTTTGATCAGTTGGGTCATTTCGGCACTTACATCCAATCATCGGATGAATTTGAAAAACGGAGAATAGCCGGTGCACCGTGTTGATGCAATCGCCAGCCAGGCTGGCGAAGGGACGACGCGCAGTCAGTTCAACGCGTCAAGCAACGCCTGGTTCTGTTCCGGGGTACCGATGCTGATGCGCAGGAACTGGGCGATACGCGCCTGCTTGAAGTGGCGCACGATCACGCCCTGCTCACGCAGCTTGGCCGCCAGTGCCGCGGCATCCTGCCCAGGGTGGCGGGCAAAGATGAAGTTGGCCGCCGAGGGCAGCACCTCAAAACCGCGATCGGTCAACTGCGCAACCAACTGCTCGCGGCTGTCGATGACTTGACGGCAGGTCTGCTCGAAGTAGGCCTGATCTTCGAACGCCACCGCCGCCCCGACAATCGCCAGGCGATCCAGCGGATAGGAGTTGAAGCTGTTCTTGATCCGCTCCAGCGCCTCGATCAGGTCCGGATGCCCGACGGCCAGGCCAACCCGCAGGCCGGCCAGCGAACGGGATTTGGACAGGGTCTGGGTCACCAGCAGGTTCGGGTAACGGTCCACCAGGGCGATGGCTGTCTGGCCGCCGAAGTCGATATAGGCCTCATCGACCACCACCACCGAATCCGGGTTGGCCGCCAGGATCCGCTCGATTGCCTCCAGCGCCAGCAGGCAACCGGTGGGCGCGTTCGGGTTGGGGAAGATGATCCCGCCGTTGGCGCGCCGATAGTCCTCGACGCGGATCTGGAACTGCGCGTCCAGCGCCACCGCCTCGTAAGGGATGCCGTACAGGCCACAGTAGACCGGGTAGAAGCTGTAGCTGATGTCCGGGAACAGCAGCGGCGCGTCGTGCTGGAACAGGCCGTGGAAAATGTGCGCCAGTACTTCGTCCGAGCCATTGCCCAGGAACACCTGGCCAGGCTGTACACCGTAGTAGGTGGCCACGGCCTGCTTGAGCCGGTCGCCATTGGGGTCCGGGTACAGGCGCAGGTTGTCGTTGAGTTCGCCGCGCATGGCCTCCAGCGCCTTGGGCGACGGGCCATAGGGGTTCTCGTTGGTGTTGAGCTTGACCAGTTTCGTCAGTTTGGGCTGCTCGCCCGGCACATAAGGCACCAGGTCCTTGACGAAGGGGCTCCAGAATTTGCTCATGCTCAGTTGCCCTCTTTATCGACAGGGGTGTGATCGCCAAGGATGCGGTATTCGGCGCTGCGCGCGTGCGCGCTCAGGGACTCGCCACGGGCCAGTACCGAGGCGGTGCGGCCCAGTTCGGACGCGCCCTGCTCGGAACAGAAGATGATCGAGGAACGCTTCTGGAAGTCGTATACCCCCAGCGGTGAGGAGAACCGCGCGGTGCCGGAGGTGGGCAGCACGTGGTTGGGGCCGGCGCAGTAGTCGCCCAGCGCTTCGCTGGTGTGGCGGCCCATGAAGATCGCGCCGGCGTGGCGGATCTGCGGCAGCCAGGCCTGCGGGTCGGCCACCGACAGCTCCAGGTGCTCGGGCGCGATGCGGTTGGCCACGTCGATGGCCTGCTGCATGTCACGCACATGGATCAGCGCACCACGGCCGTTGATCGAGGTCTGGATGATCTCGGCACGGTCCATGGTCGGCAGCAGCTTGTCGATGCTCGCCGCCACGCGGTCGAGGAACTCGGCATCGGGGCTGACCAGGATCGCCTGGGCGTCTTCGTCGTGCTCGGCCTGGGAGAACAGGTCCATGGCGATCCAGTCCGGGTCGGTCTGGCCGTCGCACACCACCAGGATCTCCGACGGGCCGGCGATCATGTCGATGCCCACCTGGCCGAACACGTGACGCTTGGCCGTGGCCACGTAGATGTTGCCCGGGCCTACCACCTTGTCGACCTGCGGCACGCTCTCGGTGCCATAGGCCAGTGCGGCGACAGCTTGCGCGCCACCGATGGTGAACACGCGGTCGACCCCGGCAATGCAGGCGGCAGCCAGCACCAGTTCGTTGATTTCACCACGCGGTGTAGGCACCACCATGACCACCTCGGTCACGCCGGCAACCTTGGCCGGGATCGCGTTCATCAGCACCGACGATGGATACGACGCCTTGCCGCCCGGTACATACAGGCCGGCGCGGTCCAGCGGCGTGACCTTCTGGCCCAGCACCGTGCCGTCGGCCTCGGTGTAGGTCCAGGAGTCCTGTTTCTGTTTTTCGTGGTAGCTGCGCACGCGGCGCGCGGCGGTTTCCAGCGCTTCACGCTGAGCGGTGGTGATGCGCGTCAGGGCCAGTTCAAGGCGTTCGCGATCAAGGATCAGGTCGTTGATCGAGGTCGCCTGCACGCCGTCGAAGCGCTGGGTGAACTCCACCAACGCCGCATCGCCACGCTCGCGCACTGCCTTGATGATATCCAGCACCCGCTGGTTGACCGCATCGTCAGACACGCTTTCCCAGCTCAGCAGATGATCCAGATGTCGGGCGAAATCCGGGTCAGCAGCGTTGAGTCGGCGAATTGCAGTGGACGTGGTCATGGCTAAGGCCTCGGTAAATGGCGGATGCTCAGGCGCCCTAAGCTACCAGTCCATCCGCGCGGGCACCCGAGAAAATTGGCTATGACGCGGATAGACGGGCGCGACAGCACAGGTCGCGCGCAGAGGTCAGCCGCGGTGCCGCGATTGCACGGCCAGACGCAAGGCGTCGATCAGGCTCTGGATGCGTGCATGCTGCATCTTCATCGAGGCCTTGTTGACCACCAGCCGCGAGCTGATGGTGGCGATCAGCTCCTGGGGTTCCAGGCCGTTGGCGCGCAAGGTGTTGCCGGTGTCGACCACGTCGATGATCTTGTCGGCCAGGTTGATCAGCGGCGCCAGCTCCATCGAGCCATACAGCTTGATGATGTCGACCTGGCGGCCCTGCTCGGCGTAGTAGCGCTTGGCAACGTTGACGAACTTGGTGGCCACGCGCAGGCGCCCCTTGGGTTCGGCTGCACCGATGGCGCCTGCGGTCATCAGCTTGCACTGGGCAATCTGCAGGTCCAGCGGCTCGTACAGGCCCTGGCCACCGTACTCCATCAGCACGTCCTTGCCTGCCACACCCAGGTCGGCAGCGCCATGCTCGACATAGGTCGGCACGTCGGTGGCCCGCACGATCAGCAGGCGTACGTCGTCCTGGGTAGTGGGGATGATCAGCTTGCGGCTTTTGTCCGGATTCTCGGTCGGCACGATGCCCGCCTCTGCCAGCAGTGGCAGGGTGTCATCGAGAATACGGCCCTTGGACAGCGCGATGGTCAACATGGGAAACGTCAATCCTTAAGCGGCTTTGGCCGCCGAGCCCGACCAGGCACTCGACGGCAATCAATTCGGTACGCCAGTGGCGTGGCGCGTCCCTGCGCCGTGTGCAGCCTAGCCCGGTACGCGACGAATCTTGGCGCCCAGCATCTGCAGTTTTTCTTCGATGCACTCGTAGCCACGGTCTATGTGGTAGATGCGGTCGATCAGGGTATCGCCTTCGGCCACCAGGGCCGAGATGACCAGGCTGGCCGACGCCCGCAGGTCGGTGGCCATGACCGGTGCACCCTTGAGGGTCTTGGTACCGGTGACGATGGCCGTGTTGCCTTCGACCTGGATCTGCGCGCCCATGCGGTGCATTTCATACACGTGCATGAAGCGGTTTTCGAAGATCGTCTCGATCACTGCGCCCGTGCCTTCGGCAATGGCGTTGAGGGAGATGAACTGCGCCTGCATGTCGGTCGGGAACGCCGGGTACGGGGCAGTACGCAGGTTGACGGCCTTGGGCCGCTTGCCATGCATGTCCAGCTCGATCCAGTCTTCACCGGTGGTGACTTCGGCACCGGCTTCCTTGAGTTTTTCCAGCACCGCTTCAAGGATGGTCGGATCGGTGTCCTTGACCTTGACGCGGCCACCGGTCACGGCAGCGGCAACCAGGTAGGTGCCGGTCTCGATACGGTCGGGCATCACGCGGTACACCGCCGAACCCAGACGCTCTACGCCATCGATGGTGATGGTGTCGGTACCGGCACCCTGCACCTTGGCGCCCATGGCATTGAGGAAGTTGGCCAGGTCGACCACTTCCGGCTCGCGCGCGGCGTTCTGCAGCACGCTGCGGCCCTTGGCCAGGGCCGCGGCCATCATGATGTTCTCGGTACCGGTCACGCTCACGGTGTCGAAGAAGAAGTGCGCGCCACGCAGGCCACCTTCAGGCGCCTTGGCCTTGATGTAGCCACCTTCGACTTCGATCTTGGCGCCCATGGCTTCGAGGCCACGGATGTGCAGGTCGACCGGACGCGAACCAATCGCGCAACCGCCAGGCAGGGCCACTTCGGCTTCGCCGAAACGGGCGACCATCGGGCCCAGCACCAGGATCGAGGCACGCATGGTTTTCACCAGCTCGTACGGTGCGATCAGGGTCTTGATGGTGCGCGGGTCGATTTCCACCGCGAGCTTTTCGTCGATCACAGGCTCGATGCCCATGCGCCCGAACAGCTCGATCATGGTGGTGATGTCGTGCAGGTGCGGCAGGTTGCCGACCGTGACCGGGCCGTCGCAGAGCAGGGTGGCCGCCAGGATCGGCAGCGCTGCGTTCTTGGCACCGGAAATACGGATTTCGCCATCAAGACGAACGCCGCCAGTAATAATCAGTTTGTCCATTTCGAGTCTCGCCGCCAAAGTTGGCTCAGGTGCGCTCAGCCCAGGCTGCGCTGCTGAAAAATTTCATGGTTACCGCATGGATGCTGCCATCGGTGATCCAGGGGTTCAGGTGAGCATAGATCTGCTGCTGACGCTTGACCGGGCTCAGGGCCGCCAATTCGTCACTGATTACGTTCAGCTGGAAGTTGCAGCCTTCGCCTTCAACTTGACCCGGGTTCCCGGCAACTTTTCTTCAAGGAAGTTCTTAACTTCTACGGCCTGCATGCTCAACCTCAATCGGCGCCCTGTGCGCGCGGGTCGGCCATCATACAAAAAAGCCCCTCGCCTGCGAACCCCGTAAACGAGGACTCTGACAGAGGGGCCCGTCGCGCACCCGTGGTTATTGACTCGCGAGCAGTTCGCCGAGCCCGTAGACCTCGGCGATTTCGCGCATGCCGTGGGGCATTGCACGTACCGAGAGGGTCTTGCCCGCGGCCTGCCCATCGCGGATGAATGCCAGCAGCAGGGACAGGCCCACGCTGCTGGACAGCTCCACCGCTGAACAGTCCAGCACCAGTGCCGGCGCCGTACTGGAGGCGATCAGTGCCTTGCCCTGCTTGCGCAGCGCCGGGCCCGAGCGGTAGTCCAGCACGCCCGACAGGCTTAGCACGCCAGCCTCGGCGAGGGTCACCGCCGCACTCATTGGGCCTGCTGCTCGGCAGCTTGCTCAGTGGTTTGCTTGGCCTTGGCCACTTCGCCGGCCCAGCCGTCGATGGTCTTGTCCAGGTCGTTGCCGTTGCGCTGCATGGCATCGGAGAACTGGTCGCGGAACAGCTTGCCGATGTTGATGCCGTTGACGATGACGTTGCGTACCTTCCACTCGCCATTGAGCTTGGTCAGGGTGTAGGAAACCGGATAGACGGCGCCGTTGTTGCCTTTGACCGTCATGTCGACGCTGGCACGGTCGTCGCCGTCCTTCTTCTCGGCGCCCACGGTGATGCCCTGGTTGTTGTATTCGAGCAAGGCATTGCCATAGAACTGCATCAGGCTGCGCTTGAAGTTTTCCTGGAAGCGCTGCATCTGCTCCGGGGTGGCCTTGCGCGAGTACTTGACGGTCATGATGCTGCGCGAAATGCCGTCGGCATCCACCACCGGGCCCAGGTTGGCATTGAGCGCATCGTAGAACGCGCTGGGGTTGGCCTTGTACTGCTCCTTGTTGGCCTTGAGGTCGGACAACAGTTGCGCGGTAGTGGTCTGGATCACGTCTTTGGGCGTCTGCACGGCCGCAACGGCCAGCAACGGCAGGGTCGCCAGCAATACCAGCAGGCCGCGTCGCAGGATAGAAATCATGGAAACTCCTTATTTAGCTTCTTTGCCAACGGTATTGAGCAGGAACTTGCCAATCAGATCTTCCAGCACCAGCGCCGACTGGGTGTCATGGATGGTTGCACCTTCCTTGAGCACGCCGTCTTCACCGCCCACACTGATGCCGATGTACTTCTCGCCGAGCAACCCGGCGGTCAGGATCGAGGCAGTGGAGTCGGTCGGCAGGTTGTCGACGCGCTTTTCCAGTTGCAATGTCACCCGACCAGTATAGGTATCGCGGTCCAGATCGATGGCAGTGACCTTGCCGATGGTCACACCGGCCATGGTCACCTTAGCTCTGACAGTCAAACCGGCGATATTGTCGAAGTAAGCATAAACTTTATAGGTATCGCTGCTCGGGCTGGCGGACAGGCCGCTGACGCGCAGGGCCAGCAGAAGCAGCGCCAGGATCCCGGCCAGGAGGAACAGGCCGACACCGATTTCCAGGGTGCGGTTTTGCATCAGAAATCTCCAAACATCAAGGCGGTCAGAATAAAGTCCAGACCCAGGACTGCCAACGAGGCATAGACCACGGTCTTGGTAGTGGCTCGGCTGATCCCCTCTGAAGTGGGCTCGCAGTCATAGCCTTGGAATACGGCAATCCAGGTGACGACAAAGGCAAACACGAGGCTCTTGAGCACCCCGTTGAGTACGTCGTCAGTAAACGAAACGCTGTTCTGCATGTTCGACCAGAAGGAGCCTTCGTAGACGCCCAGCCAGTCGACGGCGACCCACGAGCCACCCCAGATGCCGACGACACTGAAGATCATCGCCAGCAGCGGCAGCGAAATGAAGCCAGCCCACAGGCGCGGCGCCACGATGTACTTGAGCGGGTCGACACCGATCATCTCGAGGCTCGACAGCTGCTCGGTGGACTTCATGTTGCCGATTTCGGCCGTCAGCGCCGACCCGGCGCGCCCGGCGAACAGCAAGGCGGTGACCACCGGGCCGAGTTCACGCAGCAGGGTCAGGGCCACCATCTGCCCGACCGCCTGCTCCGAACCGTACTTGGTCAGGATGCTGAAGCCCTGCAGGGCCAGCACCATGCCGATGAACACACCGGATACGACGATGATCGCCAGCGACATCACGCCGACCGAATACAACTGCTTGACCAGCAACTGGAAGCCACCGCCAATACCGCCGCGCCCTACCAGGGCATGCAGCAGGAACAGGCAGGAGCGACCCAGCACGGCTATCACGTCGATGGCCGAGCGGCCAAACAGACGAACACGTTCGAGCAAGGATTTTCTGCGCATCAACGCTTCCCCAGAAGATCGGCGCGGTAATCAGGCGCAGGAAAATGAAAGGGCACCGGACCATCCGGGTCGCCTTTCATGAATTGACGAATGCGCGGGTTGTCCGAGTTCATCAGCTCCTGCGGCGTCCCCTCCCCCAGCACCTGCCCGTCACCCACCACATACAGGTAATCGGCAATGCTCGCGGTTTCTGCAAGGTCGTGCGACACCACGATGCTGGTGATACCCAGCGCGTCGTTGAGCAGGCGGATCAGGCGCACCAGCACACCCATGGCGATCGGGTCCTGGCCGACGAAGGGTTCGTCGTACATGAGGATCTGCGGGTCCAGCGCGATTGCGCGGGCCAGTGCCACGCGCCGCTTCATGCCGCCGGACAGCTCGTCAGGCATCAATTCGATCGCACCGCGCAGGCCAACCGCCTGCAGCTTCATCAGCACGATGTCGCGAATCATCTCCTCGGACAGCTGAGTATGCACGCGCAGCGGGAACGCGACGTTCTCGAACACATCGAGGTCGGTGAACAGCGCACCACTCTGGAACAGCACGCCCATGTGCTTGCGGGCGTCGAACAGGTCGCTGCGCGACAGCGTCGGCAGGTTCTGCCCCGCCACCCACACTTCACCACTGGCCGGACGCAATTGGGCGCCCATCAACCGCAGCAGCGTGGTCTTGCCACACCCGGACGGCCCCATGATGCCGGTGACCTTGCCGCGCGGAATGCGTATGTCGACATTATTGAAGATGCTGCGCGAGCCGCGCTTGAAGGTCACGCCCTTCAACTCGACCGCGTAGGCGTTATCAACGCTCATCTAAACTCCTTGCGATGCAGCCTTCTCACTCAGACGCCCACCTCCTTCATGGAGCACGCACGCTCTGAGCGGGCCGAACAGGCGGCGAACTATAGCACCGCTGATAGGGCCGCCCCAAGGCCGGCACCGCGCTTGTTCAGGCTAAGTTAAGGCTCGATTAAGCTTCGACGCGGATGATCCGCACAAACACAGGTGAGGCTTTGGCACATTACCGCTATAATCCCCGCCTTTTCATCAGGCAATCCGATTTACGACATGAGCCAATCCACCGACCTGATCCAATCCGCACAGCGCACCATCCGTCTCGAACTCGAAGCGGTGGAAGGCCTGCTGGCCCACATCGACGCCGATTTCGTCAAGGCCTGCGAGCTGATCCTGGCCAGCAAGGGCCGGGTCGTGGTGGTGGGCATGGGCAAATCCGGGCACATCGGCAACAAGATTGCCGCGACCCTGGCCAGCACCGGCACCACGTCGTTCTTCGTCCACCCGGCCGAAGCCAGCCACGGCGACATGGGCATGATCACCAAGGATGACATCATCCTGGCCCTGTCCAACTCCGGTTCCACCAACGAGATCGTGACCCTGCTGCCGCTGATCAAGCGCCTGGGTATCACGCTCATCAGCCTGACCGGCAACCCCGACTCGCCGCTGGCCAAGGCCGCCGAGGTCAATCTTGACGCCCGCGTGGCACAGGAAGCCTGCCCACTGAACCTGGCGCCGACCTCCTCGACCACCGCCGCACTGGTGCTGGGTGATGCATTGGCCATCGCGCTGCTCGAAGCACGCGGCTTCACCGCCGAAGACTTTGCCTTCTCGCACCCGGGCGGCGCCCTGGGCCGACGCCTGCTGCTCAAGGTCGAGAACGTCATGCACGGCGGCGACGAACTGCCCCAGGTCCAACGCGGCACCCTGCTCAAGGACGCGCTGCTGGAAATGTCGCGCAAAGGCCTGGGCATGACGGTGGTACGCGAAAGCGACGGGCGCCTGGCCGGGGTGTTCACCGACGGCGACCTGCGCCGCAGCCTGGACCGCAACATCGATGTACACAGCACCTTGATCGACGATGTGATGACCGTGCACGGCAAGACCGCACGCGCCGAGATGCTCGCCGCCGAGGCCCTGAAAATCATGGAAGACCACAAGATAAGCGCGCTGGTAGTGGTGGACTCGCTCGACCAGCCGGTCGGCGCGCTGAACATGCACGACCTGCTGCGCGCCGGAGTGATGTAAATGACCCAGGACCTGCTGCAACGCGGCAAAGCCATCAAACTGGCGATCTTCGACGTCGACGGCGTACTGACCGACGGCCGCCTGTATTTCCTCGAAGATGGCAGCGAATTCAAGACCTTCAACACCCTCGACGGCCAGGGCATCAAGATGCTCATGCACTCCGGCGTGACCACCGCGATCATCAGTGGTCGCAAGACCCCGGTCGTCGAGCGGCGTGCCAAAAACCTCGGCATCCCTCACCTGTACCAGGGGCGCGAAGACAAACTGGTGGTGCTCGACGAGCTTCTTGGCCAACTGGGCCTAAGCTATGAGCAAGTGGCCTACCTGGGCGACGACCTGCCAGACCTGCCGGTGATTCGCCGGGTGGGGCTGGGCATGGCCGTGGCCAACGCCGCCAGCTTCGTGCGTGAACACGCCCATGGCGTGACGCATGCACGTGGCGGCGAAGGCGCGGCCCGCGAATTCTGCGAACTGATCCTGCAAGCCCAGGGCAACCTGGACGCGGCGAATGCCAATTACCTGTAGAGCGATCCATGTTCAGTAAAAAAATCCGCAATATCGCGCTGTTCAGTGTGATCGCTGCCTTGCTCGCAGCGGTCGGCTACTGGAACATCAGCCCGCAGACGTTCCTCGACCAGCCCGTGGCGCAGGTCGACGAGAAGGCCATCGACTATTACGCCATCAATGCGCACAGCGTGCAGTTCCTGCCCGACGGCAAGCTGCAGTACGAGATGACCGCCGACAAGGTCGAACACCTGCAGGTCAGCGAAGTGACCCTGCTGACCACCCCGGACCTGAACATGTACCGCGGCACCGCCTACCCGTGGCACGTGCAGAGCACCCGCGGCGAAGTCAACCCGGACGGCACCGAAGTGGAACTGATCGACAATGTGCGGGTAGCGCGTACCGACGACCAGAACCGCGAGACCATCATTACCACCACCCGCATGACAGTCTTCCCGCAGAAGCAATATGCGCAAACCGAGCAAGCCGTTAGAATCGACGGCGCCGGTGGCACAACTACGGGCAAGGGAATGAAAGCGTATTTGAAAGACGGCAGGATGAACCTGCTGTCCAACGTAAGAGGACAGTATGAGGCTCGTTAAAACCCTCCCCTTTTTGCTCAGCCTGAGCGCAGCACTGGGAAGCGCGAGCGCCTGGGCCCTGCCGAATGACCGCGATCAGCCTATCCGTATCCAGGCCGACGACGCTCAACTGGATGACAAGCAAGGCATCGCCACCTACCGGGGCGATGTCATCATCACCCAGGGCTCGATGATGATCAAAGGCAACACCGTGACCATCACCCGTGCCGCCAGCGGCGATATCGACGTGGTGACCTCGGTGGGCAACCTGGCCTACTTCGAGCAGCAGCAGAGCGCCGCCAAGCCGGACAAGATGCAAGGCTACGGCAAGCAGATCCAGTACCAGGCACAGAAAGACCTGGTCATCCTGACCGACCAGGCCAAGGTGATCAACGAAGGCAACACCACCGAGGGCGAGAAGATCGTCTACAACACCAAGTCCCAGGTGGCCACCGCAGGTCGTGGCGGCCAGGTTTCGACCCCGCGCCCACGCATCGACATGGTGATCCAGCCGAAGAAGAAGGCCGAGTAAATGGCAACCCTCAAAGCCCAGCATCTGGCCAAGAGCTACAAGAGCCGGCAAGTCGTGCGTGACGTCAGCCTGTCGATCGACAGCGGCCAGATCGTCGGCCTGCTCGGCCCCAACGGTGCCGGCAAGACCACCTGCTTCTACATGATCGTCGCCTGGTACAGGCCGACCAGGGCCGCGTACTGATCGATGACCTGGATGTGAGCCATCAGCGATGCACGGGCGCGCCCGCGCCGGCATCGGCTACCTGCCACAAGAGGCGTCGATCTTTCGCAAGCTGTCGGTGGCCGACAACATCATGGCGATCCTGGAGACCCGTAAGGAGCTCGACCGCGATGGCCGCCGCAAAGAGCTGGAAAGCCTGCTGCAGGAGTTCCACATCAGCCACATTCGTGACAACCTCGGCATGAGCCTGTCCGGTGGTGAGCGACGTCGCGTGGAAATCGCCCGCGCCCTGGCCACCGCACCAAAGTTCATCCTGCTCGACGAACCGTTTGCCGGTGTCGACCCGATCTCGGTGGGCGACATCAAGCAGATCATCCATCACCTCAAAGCCAAGGGCATCGGCGTTCTGATCACCGATCACAACGTGCGGGAAACACTGGATATCTGTGAAACTGCTTACATCGTCAACGATGGCCAGCTGATCGCCGAAGGCGACGCCGAAACCATCCTGGCCAATGATCTGGTGAAAGAGGTGTACCTCGGTCACGAGTTCCGCCTGTAAGCTCGTGATGCATGGCGCTGCCTGGGCGCTGGCAATCGACCCCGAAACGGGTTTAATTGTTACAGCGCTCTAGGCAAACGCTTCGATTTCAGGCATATAATTTGCTTAAAGTTGGCGCTTTCGCGCCCTTGTAGTAGATGGCGCCTGTGCGCCGGCGAATAAGGTGTTAAGCCCCTGCCATGAAACCATCGCTCGTCCTAAGAATGGGCCAGCAACTGACGATGACCCCTCAGTTGCAACAGGCCATCAGACTGCTCCAGCTTTCCACACTGGATCTGCAACAGGAAATCCAGGAAGCCCTGGAGTCCAACCCGATGCTCGAACGCCAGGAAGAAGGCGAAGACTTCGACAACAGCGATCCCATGGCCGACAACGCCGAGTCCAAGCCGGCTGCCGAGCCGCAGGAAACCAGCTTCCAGGAAGCCGCCCCCACGGTGGACAACCTCGAGGACGGCGAATGGAGCGAACGCATTCCCAACGAGCTGCCGGTCGACACGGCCTGGGAAGACATCTACCAGACCAGCGCCAGCAGCCTGCCCAGCAATGACGATGACGAGTGGGACTTCACCACCCGCACCTCGGCCGGCGAAAGCCTGCAGAGCCATTTGCTGTGGCAATTGAATCTGGCACCGATGTCCGACACCGACCGGCTGATCGCGGTGACGCTGATCGACTGCATCAACAGCCAGGGCTACCTCGACGAGACGCTGGAAGAAGTCTGCGAGTCGTTCGACCCGGAACTGGACATCGAACTCGACGAAGTCGAGGCCGTACTGCACCGCATCCAGCAGTTCGAACCGGCGGGCATCGGCGCGCGCACCCTGGGCGAATGCCTGTTGCTGCAACTGCGCCAATTGCCCCCGCGCACGCCGTGGATGGCCGAAGCGCAACGCCTGGTCAGTGACTACATCGACCTGCTCGGCAGCCGCGACTACAGCCAGCTGATGCGCCGCATGAAGCTCAAGGAAGACGAACTGCGCCAGGTCATCGAACTGGTCCAGAGCCTCAACCCGCGCCCTGGCTCGCAGATCGAGTCGAGCGAGGCCGAGTACGTGGTGCCCGACGTGATCGTGCGCAAGGATTCCGACCGCTGGCTGGTCGAACTCAACCAAGAGGCCGTACCGCGCCTGCGCGTCAACGCGCAATACGCCGGCTTCGTGCGCCGCGCCGACACCAGCGCCGACAACACCTTCATGCGCAACCAGTTGCAGGAAGCGCGCTGGTTCATCAAGAGCCTGCAGAGCCGCAACGAGACCCTGATGAAGGTCGCCACACAGATCGTCGAGCACCAGCGTGGCTTCCTCGACCACGGCGACGAAGCGATGAAGCCGCTGGTCCTGCACGATATCGCCGAGGCCGTGGGGATGCACGAGTCGACCATTTCGCGGGTGACCACGCAGAAATACATGCACACCCCGCGCGGCATCTACGAACTGAAATACTTTTTCTCGAGCCACGTGAGCACCGCTGAAGGCGGCGAATGCTCGTCCACGGCGATCCGCGCGATCATCAAGAAACTGGTCGCAGCGGAAAATCAGAAAAAGCCATTGAGTGACAGCAAGATCGCTGGTTTACTGGAGGCACAAGGCATCCAGGTAGCACGTCGCACCGTCGCCAAGTACCGCGAGTCCCTCGGCATTGCACCGTCGAGCGAACGCAAGCGATTGATGTAGCGCTTCCTGAGATGTGCCACCGCAATTCAGTGGCAGGCGCAATACCTGCCTCTTATGCACCGGCAACAAAGGAGAAGCTGTATGCAAGTCAATATCAGTGGACAGCATGTAGAAGTCACTCCGCCCCTGCGCGAGTATGTTGAGCAGAAGCTGAAACGACTGGAGGGGCACTTCGACAAGATCACCAACGTGCAGGTGATCATGAAGGTCGAAAAGCTTCAGCAGAAAATTGAGGCGACCTTGCAGATCCCGGGCGGCGAAGTAGTTGCCAACGCCGAGCATGAAGACATGTATGCAGCGATCGATGCCCTGACCGACAAGCTCGACCGCCAACTGAAAAAACACAAGGAAAAACAGCAAAGCCTCCTGCAAGGTGCAGCGGCCCGCTGACCCCCCTCACCCATGATCCGACTAGAAACCATCCTGACCCCCGGCCGTTCACTTGTGAACGTGCCGGGCGGCAGTAAAAAGCGTGCGCTCGAACAGATTGCCAATCTGATCGGCAAAGAAGTGCCCGAACTGGACACCCAGACCGTGCTCGAAAGCCTGATCGCCCGTGAAAAACTGGGCTCGACCGGCTTCGGCAACGGCATTGCCATCCCGCACTGCCGCTTGAAAGGTTGTGAAAACCCGGTAAGCGCCCTGCTGCACCTGGACGCTCCCATCGATTTCGACGCCATCGATGGCGCCCCCGTCGACCTGCTGTTTGTACTGCTGGTCCCGGAAGCCGCCACCGACGCGCACCTGGAGCTGCTGCGCCAGATTGCCAGCATGCTCGATCGCCAGGACGTACGCGAAAAACTGCGTAAAGCGCCTGACAATGAATCCCTGTACCAGGTCGTACTGGACGTGCAAAACGGGCACTGAACATGCGCTTGATCATCGTCAGCGGCCGGTCTGGTTCCGGCAAGAGCACCGCCCTCGCGGTACTTGAAGACAACGGCTATTACTGCATCGACAACCTGCCTGCCGGGCTGTTGCCGCAACTGGCCGAAAACGCGCTGATCAATACCGAGCTCATGCAACCGCTGGTGGCAGTGTCGATTGACGCCCGCAACCTTCCCAGCCACCTCAGCCGCTTCCCCGAGCTGCTGGAGGATGCGCGCAGCCGGCACATCCACTGCGATGTGGTGTACCTGGACGCCGACGAAGACACCCTGCTCAAGCGCTTCTCGGAAACCCGTCGGCGCCACCCGCTGACCAACCCGCTGCGCTCGCTGGCGGAGGCCATCCGGGTCGAGAGCGAGCTGCTGGGGCCGATTGCCGACCTGGCCGACCTGAAGATCGACACCACCAACCTGAACCTGTACCAGTTGCGTGACTCGATCAAGCTGCGCCTGCTCAATCAGCCCGAGCCAGGCACTGCCTTCCTTGTCGAGTCATTCGGCTTCAAGCGCGGCATGCCGGTCGATGCCGACCTGGTCTTCGACGTACGCTGCCTGCCCAACCCGTACTGGAAGCCCGAACTGCGCGAGCACTCCGGGCTGGAACAACCGGTCATCGACTACCTGGCCGCACAGCCGGATGTCGAAGAGATGTTCCAGGACATCTCCACGTATCTGCTCAAATGGCTGCCGCGTTTTGCCGCCAGTAATCGAGCCTACGTCACCATTGCCATTGGCTGCACCGGGGGTCATCACCGCTCGGTGTACCTTACCGAGCGCCTGGGCCAGGTGCTGCAGCAAACACTGAAGAACGTCCAGGTCCGCCACCGCGACCTCTAGCCCCCAGGATCCCTCCCGCGATGCCCGCTCAAGAAATAACCATCATCAACAAGCTGGGGCTGCACGCCCGGGCAGCGGCCAAGTTCGTTGGCGTGGCAGGCAAATTCCCATGCTCGGTGCGCGTCGGCCGCACGCCAGAGTCGATGGTCGACGGCAAGAGCATCATGGCCGTGATGATGCTGGCGGCAGGCAAAGGTACGCAGATCCATCTGCATACCGAAGGTGAAGACGAAAACGAGGCGCTCAAGGGCTTGATCGAACTGATCAACAACTACTTCGACGAAGGCGAGTGACCTCGCCTCCCTGCATCAGGACAATGCGGTATCCATCACCATCATCAGGCAGAAGCCGATGCACAGGCCGAGGCTGGCCAGGCGATGGTTACCGTTGCTGCGTGATTCCGGAATGATTTCCTGAGTCACCACCAGCAACATGGCACCCGCGGCAAAGGCCAACCCCAACGGCAGCATCAACTCGGCAACACTCACTACCCAGGCGCACAGCACGGCTGCCAGCGGCTCTACCAGCCCGGAAGCGGCACCAATCAGGAACGCCTTGAAGCGCCCCATGCCGGCACCGGCCAGCACCAGGGCGATCACCAGCCCCTCTGGCACATCCTGCAGCGCAATCCCCATCGCCAGGCTATCGGCATCCGCCATGCCGCCCCCCGCCGACACGCCAATGGCCATGCCTTCGGGGATGTTGTGGGCAATGATGGCAATCACAAACACCCAAATACGCGCCGGGATCACCGGCTTGCCGGGTGCCGCCACCAGGGCATCGGGCGACACGCTCGACACCTTGCGGTCTATCAGGTACAGACAGAATGCGCCGAACAGCAGGCCGAAGCTGATCAGACCACCAGCCCCCCACTTGCCAAAACCGACCGCTTGCGCGGCATCCAGGCCCGGGATGATCAGCGAGAAGGCGGTCGCCGCCAGCATCACGCCAGCGCCGAAGCCGAGCAGGGTGTCAGCCACCGCCACCGGCATGCTGCGAATCACCAGCACCGGCACCGCCCCCAGCGCAGTGCCCAATGCGCACAACGCGCCACCTTCCAGCGCGCGCAACATGCGCGGCTCAAGGTCGAGCCACGCAAAGCCCTGCACCACCAGCAAGGCGGTGCCCATCAACAACAGCAGCGTGCCCAGCGCCAGTCGAAACAGGCGCACGCTGCCAATGGCCATCACATCCGAGCGCATACCGCTAAGACTCACACCAGCGCGGCGACGTAACGACGTTCTACTTCGGACCAATTGATCACGTTGTAGAAAGCGCCGATGTATTCGGGACGACGGTTCTGGTAGAGCAGGTAGTAGGCGTGCTCCCAGACGTCCAGGCCAAGAATCGGCGTATTGCCGTTCATCAACGGGCTGTCCTGGTTGCAACTGCTCTCGACCACCAGGGTTTTCTCCGGGGTCACGCTCAGCCATGCCCAGCCACTGCCGAAGCGGGTCAGCGCGGCCTTGGTGAAGGCATCCTTGAAGGCCTCGAAGCCACCCAACTGGTCGTCGATCGCTTCGCCAACCGCACCGTGCGGCTGCCCACCGCCCTGCGGCGCCATTACCGTCCAGAACAGGCTGTGGTTGGCATGCCCGCCACCCTGGTTGATCACCGCCGCCTGCAGGTTCTGCGGCAGGGTTTTGACACTGGCGACCAGTTGCTCGATCGGCCACTCGGCGTACTCGGTGCCCTCGATGGCAGCATTGAGGTTGTTGATGTAGGTCTGGTGATGCTTGCTGTGGTGGATCTGCATGGTCTGGGTATCGATGTGCGGTTCAAGCGCATCGTAGGCGTAAGGCAATGCAGGCAAGGTATGCGGCATATCAGTGGGTTCCATAGTGAGAAGCTGAGGGCTGTAGTTGTTCCTGGCCGGCAAGCAATGCCGGTTGCGCCCCTTGGCGATACAGCAGGCGTTCGGTACGCGGGTACTGGCCGTACTCGCTGATGAAGTTCAACAGTTCGGTGTACGTCGCACCGCTCTGGCGCAACGCGGCATCGCGCAGGGTCGGCGACAGGCGTTCGTCCTGGCAGGTCTGCAACAGCCGCTGGTGGATCGCGCAGAGGTATTCCGCGCTCTCCTGCGGCTGCTTCAGACGCAGGTGCAGATCGGCCAGGTTGTGATGCGAGATGACACAGGCGGCCACCGCTTCATCGGCGTCCTGCCAGCGCTCGAACAACACCTGGGCCAAGGCCAGGGCCTGCAAGTACAACTCGCGGGCGTCTACCAGGTCGCCTTGTTGGAACAGGCGGTTGGCTATTTCAGTGGTGCGTTTCCAATGCTGCATGGCAAACCTCCAAAGCGGTGGGCGGTATCAGATACCGCCAGCCGTGAGCTTTTCCGGATCGAGCAGGGCTTCCAGCTGGCTGCGTGGCAGATCGGTGTGCTCCAGCGCCACCTCGATGATCGGCCGGCCCTGCTTGTAGGCGGTCTTGGCGATCTCGGCAGCCTTCTGGTAGCCGATGATCGGGTTGAGCGCGGTCACCAGGATCGGGTTGCGCGCCAGGGCTTCCTTGAGCTTGGGCTCATTGACCTTGAACGTGGCAATGGCCTTGTCGGCCAGCAGGCGACTGACGTTGGCCATCAGTTCGATGCTGCTGAGCAGGTTCTGCGCAATGATCGGCAGCATCACGTTGAGTTCGAAGTTGCCCGACTGACCGGCCACTGCGATGGTCGCGTCGTTGCCGATGACCTGGGCGGCGACCATGGCAGTCGCTTCCGGAATGACCGGGTTGACCTTGCCCGGCATGATCGAGGAGCCGGGCTGCAGCCCTTCGAGCTCGATTTCACCCAGGCCTGCAAGCGGGCCGGAGTTCATCCAGCGCAGGTCGTTGGCGATCTTCATCAGGGCCACCGCGGTGGCCTTGAGCTGGCCGGAAACCGCCACGGCGGTATCCTGCGAGCCGATCAGGGCAAACAGGTTTTCACCCGGCACGAACTTCACCTGGGTCAGGCCGCTCAGTTGCTGGCTGAAACGCGCCGCGAACTCGGGGTGGGCGTTGATGCCGGTACCCACTGCGGTACCGCCCTGCGCCAGCGCCTGCAGGCTTGGCAGGCTGTTGTTCAGGTGACCGATGCTGGCCTTGACCTGCGCTGCCCAGCCGCCCAACACCTGACTCATGCGCACAGGCATGGCGTCCATCAGGTGAGTGCGCCCGGTCTTGATGAACGGGTGGACCTGCACGGCCTTGTGCTCGATGACCTGCACCAGGTGCTGGAGCGCCGGCAGCAGTTGCTCGTGCAATGCCAGCGCGGCACTCACATGAATGGTGGTCGGGATGATGTCGTTGCTGCTTTGACCGCAGTTGACGTGATCGTTGGGGTTGACGGTGTCACCCAGCACGCGGCTGGCGAGGGTCGCGATCACTTCGTTGGCGTTCATGTTCGAACTGGTGCCGGAACCGGTCTGGTACACATCGACGGGGAAGTGCTGCATGAAATCACCGGCCAGCAACTGCTCGACGGCAGTGACGATGGCACTGCCCTGGGCCTGGCTGATCTGCTCCAGCTCCACGTTGGCCTTGGCCGCGGCAGCCTTGGCCAGCAGCAGTGCGCGAATGAACTGGGTCGGCATGCGCTGCTGGCTGACGGGGAAGTTGTTCACCGCGCGCTGGGTCTGGGCGCCATACAGGGCCTCGGCCGGCACCTGCAGTTCACCCATGCTGTCACGCTCGATACGGGTATTACTCATCATCAAGTCCTTGCATCAGTTCAGCGAAAGAAATCGAAGGCAGCAGCGTGCAGTTCGCCAGTTGCAGGGCGAAAGGCTGCCAGCGCTGGCCGTGCTCGCCACCGTCGAGCTTGCGCAGCTGCAACAGCGGCTTCCAGGCCTGGTCCAGGCACAGGCAGCGCCAATGCCACGGCAGCATGCGGTCGCACGCGGTGTCGAGCAGCAGGCGGAAGGAGGTCAGGGCGACGGTCCAGGCGCAGGTCTCGGTACAGCACACCAGATAGCGCCCTTCGGCGAGGTAGTGCTCGATCAGGCGCGGCTCATCCGGCTCCAGCGCGCAGCGAATTCGCCGGCTCAGCCAGCGCCAGTTTTCGAGGTAGGGCAATTCGTGAAGGACAGGTCTCATGAACATCATCGCCTAGATAATGATAGTCATTATTAAGTGATAATCAGAATCAGTTCAAGTACGACCAAAGACGAAAAACAAAAAGCCCGACGCGAGGGTCGGGCTTCAGATAGAGGTGTCGAGGTGTTTGACCGGGCCCCTTCGCTGGCGAGCCAGCTCCCACAGGGTCGATGTACATAGCACCATGTGGGAGCTGGCTTGCCAGCGAAGGGGTCAGCGAGGTCAGCTACCCGCGACGGTCATGCGCTCGATCAGCACCGAGCCTGTATGGATATTGCTGCGGGTTTCCAGGTCGTTACCAATCGCGACAATTTGCTGGAACATGTCTTTCATATTGCCGGCGATCGTCACTTCCTGCACGGCAAACTGGATCTCGCCATTCTCGACCCAGTACCCCGCTGCACCGCGCGAATAGTCGCCGGTGACCATGTTCAAACCGTGCCCCATCAGCTCGGTCACCAGCAGCCCGCGGCCCATCCGGCGCAGCAGTGCCGCCTGGTCTTCAACCCCATGGGTCACATACAGGTTGTGCACGCCCCCAGCATTGGCGGTACTCGGCAGCCCCAGCTTGCGGCCCGAATAGGTACCCAGCACATACGACACCAACTCGCCTTTCTCGACGAAAGGTTTGGCATAGGTGGCCAGGCCATCACCGTCGAACGAGGCACTGCCCAGTGCACGCTGCAGATGCGGACGTTCGTCCAGGGTCAGCCAGCTGGGGAACAGGCGCTGCCCCATGCAGCCTTCCAGGAAGGAGGACTTGCGGTACAGGTTGCCGCCGGAAATGGCCGACAGGAAGCTGCCAAACAGGCCACCGGCCAATTCTGCCGAAAACAGCACCGGCACTTCGCACGTCGGCACCGGGCGCGCGCCCAGGCGTGAGGCGGCACGTTGCGCAGCCCGACGGCCAATGCTCTGCGGGTCGGCCAGCAGCTCGCCCTGGCGGTTCACGTCGTACCAGTAATCGCGCTGCATCTGCCCGTCGCCTTCGGCGATCATCACACAGCTCAAGCTGTGCCGGGTGGAGGCATAGCCGCCAATGAAACCGTGGCTGTTGCCATACACGCGGCAGCCCTGGTGCGTGCTCAACGTGGTGCCATCGGCATTCTTGATGCGGGCATCCGCGTCGAATGCGGCGGTTTCACAAGCCAGTGCCTTTTCGATGGCCTGCTCGGGGCTGATGTCCCAGGCGTGGTACAGGTCGAAGTCTTGCAGGTCACGCGCCATCAAGGCGGGGTCCGCCAGGCCCGAGCATTCGTCTTCGGAGGTGTGCTTGGCGATCGCCAGCGCTGCGGCCACGGTTTCGCGAATCGCTTCGCTGCCGCTCGCCGAGGTGCTGGCCGAGCCCTTGCGCTGCCCCACGTACAGGGTGATGCCAAAGCCCTGGTCGCGGTTGAACTCGACCGTCTCGACTTCGCGCTGGCGCACCGAGGTCGACAACCCCTGTTCCAGCGAGACCGCCACTTCACAGGCACTCGCGCCCTGGCGCCGGGCTTCGGCAATGATCTGTTCGACCTGCTCCTGCAAGGCCGGCAGGGCTTGTGGACCTACGCTCTGGACTGCACTCATGGTTTTCTCCACTCAAATTCTGCGTTCGGCGCGGGTCAATCTACGACCGGACCGGACAAGCGGCCCCCGACTGGTTATCATGGCGGCGATTCTCAGCGGACTGCCCCCATGGTTGATTCTTACGACACCGCCTTTGACGGCGAAAAAAGCAAAACCCAGATCAAGCGCGAGATGCAGGCGCTGGTTGATATGGGCGAGCGCCTTACCACGCTCAAGCCCGATATCCTGGCCAAACTGCCCCTGACCGACGAAATGCGCGCGGCCCTTGAAGAGCACAAGCGGCACACGGCGAACGAGGCCAAGCGGCGTCACAAGTCGTTCATCGGCAAGCTGATGCGCGACCAGGACGTCGACGCGATTCTGGCACTGCTCGACCAACTCGACGCATCTTCCCGCCAGTACAACGAGCGTTTCCACAACCTGGAACGCTGGCGCGACCGGCTGATCGACGGCAACGATGAAGTCCTGGAGAAGTTCGTCCAGGAGTTCCCGGATGCCGATCGCCAGCAACTGCGCTCGCTGATCCGCCAGGCCCAGCACGAGCTGGCGCGCAACAAGGCGCCCACCGCGAGCCGCAAGATCTTCAAGTACATTCGCGACCTCGACGAGATTCAGCGCGGCCTGCGCTGAACCCCGCAACCGGGCAGGCGCCCTGCCCGCCCGGTTTCATCTTCATGCGCCCGTGCCACCCACGGTGATCGCATCGATCTTCAGCGTCGGCTGGCCAACGCCTACCGGCAGCGACTGCCCATCCTTGCCACACGTGCCCACACCACTGTCCAACGCCAGGTCGTTGCCGACCATCGACACGCGGCTCATGGCCTCGGGACCATTGCCGATCAGCGTCGCGCCTTTGATTGGCGCGGTGATCTTGCCGTCTTCGATCAGGTAGGCCTCGCTGGTGGAGAACACGAACTTGCCACTGGTGATGTCCACCTGGCCACCGCCGAGGTTGGCGCAGTAGATGCCGCGCTTGACCGAGGCGATGATCTCGGCCGGGTCGCTGTCGCCAGCGCGCATGTAGGTGTTGGTCATGCGCGGCATGGGCAGGTGGGCGTAGGACTCGCGCCGACCGTTGCCGGTGACCGCCATGCCCATCAGGCGTGCGTTGAGCTTGTCCTGCATGTAGCCCTTGAGAATGCCGTTCTCGATCAGCGTGGTGCATTCGGTCGGGGTGCCTTCGTCGTCCACGCTTAGCGAGCCACGACGCCCTTCCAGGGTGCCATCGTCGACGATGGTGCACAGGCTGGAGGCCACCTTCTCGCCCAGCTTGCCGCTGTAGGCCGAGCTGCCCTTGCGATTGAAGTCGCCTTCCAGGCCATGCCCCACGGCTTCGTGCAACAGCACACCGGACCAGCCGGCGCCCATGACGACCGGCAAGGTGCCGGCGGGCGCAGGGATCGCCTCCAGGTTCACCAGCGCCTGGCGCAACGCTTCGCGCGCAAAGCCCATGACCCGCTCATCGGTGAAATAGCGATAGTCGGTTCGCCCGCCACCGCCGTGGCCGCCACGCTCGCGACGGCCGTTCTGCTCGACGATCACGCTGACGCTGAAACGCACCAGCGGTCGAACGTCGGCGGCCAGGCTACCATCGGCGGCGGCGATCAGGATGCGCTCCCACACCCCGGCCATGCTCACGCTGACCTGCTGGATACGCGGGTCGAGCGCACGCGTGGCGACGTCAACGCGCTTGAGCAGCTCGACCTTCTCGGCGCGGCTGAGCACGTCCAGCGGGTTGCCCGGCGCATATAACGCGGTCACATCCTGGCTCTTGAACGCCTGCACGCTGCCGTCCTGCCCGGCACGCGAAATCGACCGCGCAGCCTGCGCGGCCGAGGTCAGGGCTTCAAGGCTGATTGCGTTGCTGTAGGCAAAGCCGGTCTTCTCGCCCGACTGGGCACGTACACCGACGCCTTGGTCGAGGTTGAAACTGCCTTCCTTGACGATGCCGTCTTCAAGCGCCCAGGACTCCGAGATCTGGCCCTGGAAATACAGGTCGGCGGCGTCGATTCCCGGCCCGGCCAGCTCGCCCAGCACCGACTGCAGGCTGTCGAGGGTCAGGCCGCCCGGCGCCAGCAGGTGATCGCTGACAGTGGATAACAACTCGCTCATAGTCACTCCGAGGTATGCGCAGGCCGCAATGCGCCCTGCGAAAAAAAGCGCCGGTGCGAGGCCACCGGCATCCGCGCCCGAATGGACGCCTGCTCGCTGCTGTCGCGGGGCGCCAGCAGCACCGCTTCGCCGCTGGTCTGTTGCGCGACGATACGCCCCCAGGGGTCGACAATAGCGGCATGGCCATGGGTTTCCCGTGGCCCCGGATGCGTGCCGCCCTGGGCGGCGGCCAATACATAACACTGTGTCTCTATGGCCCGGGCACGGATCAGCACCTCCCAATGCGCCGCGCCGGTGACGGCGGTGAACGCCGCCGGTGCACTGATCAGCTCGGCCCCGGCGTCACGCAACGCGCTGTACAACTCGGGAAAGCGCAGGTCATAGCACACGCTCAGACCCACCCGGCCCACCGGGGTATCGGCGACCACCACTCGGGCGCCGTGGGCATAGTCGTCCGACTCGCGATAGCGCCCACGGGTGTCGGCCACATCGACGTCGAACAGGTGCAACTTGTCGTAGCGGGCGACCTGCTCGCCCTGCTCGTCGACCAGCAGGGAGCAGGCATGGGCTTTGGCCTCGGGCTGATCAGGCGGCGGCAACGGCAAGGTGCCCGCTACAATCCATAACCTGAGGTCGCGCGCGGCCTGTTTCAACCACGGCAGGATCGGGCCGTCGCCCCGCGCCTCGGCCCGGCCGATCGCCGCGCTGTCGCGCCGCCCCATGGCGGCGAAATTTTCCGGCAGCACAGCCAGCCGTGCACCGCCTTCGGCGGCTTGTTCCAGCAGAGCCCGGGCCCTGGCCAGGTTGGCCAGCACGTCGTCCTGGCTGACCATCTGAATCACCGCTGACGTCATGTCCATGTCCTAGCGTGACTTCTCGAAAGGTTTGATAAAGCTAATCTTAGGCTCTTTCCACGGCCCCTCGACGCGATAATGCACGCTGGCATAACGCGCCACCCGATCGCCCAGCAGCCGGTCGACCAGAAACAGTGCGCCGCCCACCGCCGGGGCACCGACAATCAGGGCCGCCAGCGGCAGGTTGTTGGTCACCGGCAGGGTCACCTGCAAGGTCGCATCGACCCGGTCGCGCACCATGTCCAGGGTGCCATCGAGCTCAAGATTGCTCGACGGGCCGGTCAGGGTGATCGGCTCACGGGTGACATACACCCCGTCGCTGGCCACCAGCAGCCCCTTGACCCGGTCGTAGCTCAGGCCCTTGTCGAGCAGGTCGGAGAAGTCCAGACGCAGGCGTCGGCCGATCGAATTGAAGTTGAGCAGGCCGAATACGCGCAAGGCCTGGGCACCGCCCTCGACCTCCACGAACTGCCCCTTGCGCAGCGACGCATCGAGGCTGCCGGAGAAGCGCTTGAGGCTGACCCACGCCGGCGAGCCCTGCCAGCGCCCCGTCCACATCCAGCCGGAAATCACGGCTGGTGACCGTGGGCGCAAAGCCCCACGCGGTAAGGATATCAGCGAGGTTCTTGCCCTCCAGGCGCCCCTTGTACCAGCTGTCGCTGTTGCCGGGCGCACCTTCCCAACCGGCCGCGCCTTCGATCACCAAGCCCTTCAGGTTCAGGTCAAGGTCGTTGAGCGCAACACCCTTGGCCGTCGGCCGGGCCTTGAGCGCGAAACTGCCCAGCAGGTCGTCACCGCGGAACAACTTGCCGATGCTCAGGTCGATCGCCGGAATCTTGCGTGGGTCAACCGTGGCCAGCGGGTCCGGGGCATCGGGCGAGGCCACTTCGGCGGGGTCCGCCGCAGGCAGGTGGATGGTGGGCAGGTTGACCACGATCGGCACCCCCTTGGCATCCGGGATACGTGCGTTGCCAATGACCTCCAGGCTGTCCAGGCGCAAGGCCCAGTAGTTGCTACCACGGCCCAGGTGCACCACGGCCTGGTTGAGGGTCTGGCCAAAGCCCTTGAGCTGGCCGATGCTCAGGTCCACGCTGTTCAAGGTCTGGCGCGCACTGCCGCCCGGATCATCGCCGGCCACGCGCTGCAACTGTTGCTGCCAGGGCTCCAGGTCCAGCTCGGCCAGGCGCCCGCGCACCCTCAGCCCCTGGCCAGGCGGCAATTGCGCGGTGCCGCTGCCCAGCAGCAGCTCGCCACGCCCTGGGCCAGCTTGTCGGCGGGTGCAGCGTAGGCCAACCTGGCGATATTGGCATAGGTGAGGTCAAGGCGTCGCTCAGGGCCCTGCAGGTTCATCTTGAACTGGCTGGCACGGGTTTCGCCGGCTGCCTTGCCGAACGGCGGCGGCAGGTCGAGCACCAGGCCCTTGAGGCTGGAGTCGACGCTCAACAGGTTTTCCCGGCTGCCCACGCTCACTTGCAACTGATACGGTATTTCGCCAGACGCCGGCAGCGCCTGGGTGACCTTCAACCAGTCGGTCAGCGCCTTGAGGGCGATCTGCCCCTTGGCCGCAATGCGGGTCTGCAACTGGCCCGGCTTGCCCTCGGCAAAGATCTGCGCACTGATCGGCTTGTCGAACGCCTGGGCGGTTATGTTCTGGCCACTCAAGCCCTTGTCGAAGTCGAAGGTGAAGTCGCCCTTGAGCTGGTTCAACTCCAGTGGCGGCTCGCTAAGCTTGAGCCGCGCCTGCTCGGTGGCGAAGTCCACCACCACCTTGGGCTGCTCGCCCTTGACCAGTGGCACGTCGAGCTTGAGCTTGCCACGCAGCGGCCCCTCGCCTTCCCAGCCGGCGAAGGTCGGGCCCGTGCCGATCGGCGCCTCCTGCAGGATCTTCACGCCGTCTGCCAGGCGCCCATCGAACTCGCCCTGCAGGTACAGGTGCGAATGCTCGCCCTCGTCCACATGGGGGATGTCCACCTGTACATTGCGCACCTGGGTATCGAGCAACTGGCCACTGCGTGCCTTGACCCGTACCCCGGTGTCTTCGATGAACACATCGCCATCGACCTTGCGCACATGCGGCCAGCCTGGCTGGAAGTCCAGCTCGGCATCATGCACCTTGAAGAACAGGCTGATGCTGCGCGACTCGGGGGTTGCGCCATGCTGCAACGAGCCCTGGTACTGGAAGTAGCCTTCGTCCACCGCGCCCTTGAGGATCGCGCTGCGCAGCCAGTGGTCCAGCGCCGGGCTGAGCACCTGGGGCAGGTACTTGGCGGTGTAGCGGCCGTCACCGTCGACCAGGCCGACACGCAGGTCCATATAGTCTTCACGGGCTTCGTCGAACAACAGGCGGATCAGGAAGTCACCGGCGATACTGCCCTCCTCGCCCAGTACCTTCAGGTACGGCGCGATCAGGGTGAAGCCGTCCTGGTCCAGGCGCCAGGTCAGGCGGGCGTTGGCCTTCAGGTAGTGCCATGGGTCGGCAAAGATCGGCGTCAGGTGCAGCATGAACTTGTCGGTGTCCAGGCGCAGTTCGCCCTGGCCCAGGTCGCCGCTGATGCTGCCGCTGACGTTGCCCGCCGCCGGCGCACCGTGATAGGCATCGAAGCCGACGCGCTCCAGGTTGGCGGCAAAGCTCAGGCGCCGGTCACCCTCGGCCCTGGGCCGCAGCTCCAGTTGCACATTGCGCAAGCCACCCGTCACCTTGAGACCGTCCACCACCGCCATGGCCTTGTCCGGCAGGGGCGCCAGGGCGTGTACCAGCGGGGTCAGCGGCGTCAGGTCGAGGCGGTCGGCCTGGACCGTCCACAGCTCGTCGGTGGTGTCGGTGGCGGCGCGCTGGCGCAGTTGCACATGCGACTCCCAGCGCGTCTCGCCCAGGCTCATCGCCAGCGAGTCGAACACCACGTCGAAGCCCTTGGCATCTCGCCGAAACCAGGCGTTGAGCGCAAGGTTGTCCAGCGCCACGGCCTTGCGCTCGGCATGGGCGCCTTTCAGGCGCGGGGCATTCAGGCGCAGCGTGGCCGTCTGCAACTGGCCATTGCTCCAGCCCACCCACACTTCGCCACCGGCGCGCAGCTCACTGGCCTTGTACGGGCCCAGTACCTTGGGTGGCAACCACTTCGACCAGTCACTTTGCGGCAGGCTCAGGTAAGCGTCGACCGCGCCATCGCGCCACTGCGCAGGGCGCACCCGGCTGCGCAGGCTCACACTCACCGGCTGGCCGTCGGGCAGGGTCAGGCGCGCATCCAGGCGCTGGCGCACGCTGCCGGTCTGCAGGCCAAGGCCGACATAGGTCAGGGTCATCGGGTCTTGACCGAACGGCTGCAGCGTGACCTGGCTGTCGAGCACCGACACCCTGGAAACCACCTGGGAGCGCTCCAGCAACTGCTGCACATCCAGCGGCTGGTCGTCCTTGACCGGCAGCCCCTTGAGGCTCCAGTGCCCGTTTTCGTCCTCATGCAGGTTCAGTTGCAGGCCACCCAGCTCAACCTGGGCCAGGCGCACCTGACGCGCCATCAGGCTGGCCCACAGGTCGGGCACCACCTTGACTTCATCCAGGCGCAGGGCGCCTGCGCCCTCGCCCACCTGCACATCGCGCACGCGCAGCATCGGCGCCAGGCCGCTCCAGCGCCCCTCCAGCGCACCGATATGCACCGGCATGCCCACTGCGGCCTCGACCTTCTGTTCCACCTCGGCACGGTACTCGGCGACCAGTGGCACGAGTTCACGCCCCAGGCTGACGTACAACGCCACCAGCACTGCAAGCAGGGCACACATGCCCAGCCCCCAGCGGGTCAGGCTGCCCAGAACGCGGATCAGACGCTCCATGGCAAACGCTCCCCGTATGGTGCATTAACTATGGCCCGGTACGCCGGGTTCGCCAGCGCGGGAAGTATTTCAGCGCGAGTCAGAGCAGCACCACATCGTATTGTTCCTGGGAATACATGGACTCCACCTGGAAGCGAATGGTTCGCCCGATGAAGGCCTCCAGCTCCGCGACATTGCCCGACTCTTCGTCCAGCAGGCGGTCGACCACCTTCTGGTTGGCCAGCACCCGATACCCTTCGGCCTGGTAGGCACGTGCCTCGCGCAGGATCTCGCGGAAGATTTCGTAGCAGATGGTCTCGGGGGTCTTCAGCTTGCCGCGGCCCTGGCAACTGGCACACGGCTCGCACAGCACCTGCTCCAGGCTCTCGCGGGTGCGCTTGCGGGTCATCTGCACCAGGCCCAGCTCGGTGATACCGATGATATTGGTCTTGGCGTGGTCGCGCTCCAGCTGTTTTTCCAGGGTACGCAGTACCTGGCGCTGATGCTCTTCGTCTTCCATGTCGATGAAGTCGATGATGATGATCCCGCCGATGTTGCGCAGGCGCAGTTGGCGGGCGATTGCGGTGGCCGCCTCCAGGTTGGTCTTGAAGATGGTCTCTTCAAGATTGCGATGGCCGACGAAGGCACCGGTGTTGACGTCGATGGTGGTCATCGCCTCGGCCGGGTCGATCACCAGGTAGCCGCCGGACTTGAGCGGCACCTTGCGCTCCAGCGCGCGCTGGATCTCGTCCTCGACGCCATACAGGTCGAAAATTGGCCGCTCGCCCGGGTAGTGTTCCAGGCGGTCGGCGATCTCGGGCATCAGTTCGGCGACGAACTGGGTGGTTTTCTGGAAGGTTTCCCGCGAATCGATACGGATCTTCTCGATCTTGGGGTTGACCAGGTCACGCAGGGTGCGCAGGGCCAGGCCGAGGTCTTCGTAGATCTCGGTGGGAGCGCCCACGGTCTTGATCTGCGCGCCGATCTGGTCCCAGAGGCGGCGCAGGTAGCGGATATCCATGAGAATTTCATCAGCCCCGGCACCTTCGGCCGCGGTACGCAGGATGAAGCCCCCGGCGTCCTGGATGTTCTCCTGGGCGATGCAGTCGGCCACCACCTGCTTGAGCCGCTCGCGCTCGCCTTCGTCCTCGATCTTCAACGAGATACCGACATGGCTGGTACGCGGCATGTACACCAGGTAGCGCGACGGGATCGACAACTGCGTGGTCAGGCGTGCGCCCTTGGAGCCGATCGGGTCCTTGGTCACCTGCACCACCAGGCTCTGGCCTTCATGCACCAGCGCACTGATGGTCTCGACGGTCGTGCCTTCGCGCTGGGAGATTTCCGACGCATGGATGAATGCGGCGCGGTCCAGGCCGATGTCGACGAACGCCGCCTGCATGCCGGGCAGCACCCGCACCACCTTGCCCTTGTAGATATTGCCGACGATGCCGCGGCGCTGGGTCCGCTCGACATGCACTTCCTGAAGAACACCGTTCTCCACCACCGCCACGCGTGATTCCATCGGCGTGATATTGATCAGAATCTCTTCACTCATGGCAGGCTCTCGTCAAAGGTCTTCAGCTAATGATGGATTGCCCGGCGGTCGCTGGCGAGCAATAAACAGGTCGGAATGATTCCTCGCTCAACGGGCCGGCAGGCGTTGCCAACAGGGGATCGCGAAATGGTCGAGCAATTCGGCGGTTTCACTCAGCGGCAGGCCGACCACCGCCGAGTAGCTGCCCTGCAGCCCCTTGACGAAAATCGCGGCCAGGCCCTGGATGGCATAGCTGCCCGCCTTGTCTTGCGGCTCACCGCTGGCCCAGTAGGCCTCGGCCTCGCGCGGGGTGATCGGGCGCAGGCTCACCAGGCTGCTGACATTCACGCTCAGGCAGCGCTCGCCGTCGGTCACGGCTAACCGCCGTCAGCACCTGATGCTCGCGCCCGACAGCGACGCCAGCATGGCCAGCGCGTCATCGCGGTGCACTGGCTTGCCAAGGATCCGCCCGTCGAGCACCACGGCGGTGTCGGCGCCCAGCACCGCCAGCGGGCCGTTCACACCGTCGGCGCGCAACGCCGCCAGG
>NZ_JAAHBU010000088.1 GCF_010671725.1 Pseudomonas brassicae
AAAAAATCTGACAGTCCCGTCTGGCGCCGCTTCTGCGCTTCTACAACGGATAGTGCTTGAGCTCCCGCGCAATCAACATCCGCTGAATCTCGCTCGATCCCTCATAAATCTGCGTAATCCGCGCATCTCGGTAATACCGCTCCACCGGGTAATCCTCCAGGTACCCATACCCACCATGCACCTGGATCGCCTTGGAACACACACGCTCGGCCATCTCCGAGGCAAACAGCTTGGCCTGCGAAGCTTCGCTCAAGCAGGGCTTGCCCGCACTGCGCAAGCGCGCCGCATGCAGGATCAGCAAGCGCGCCGCATTGATCTGCACCTGCATGTCGGCCAACAGGTTGGCAATGCTCTGGTGTTCGTTGATTGGCTTGCCAAACTGGATGCGGTCGCGTGAATACACCAGCGCCGCCTCGAACGCCGCACGCGCAATCCCCAGCGCCTGCGCCGCAATGCCGATGCGGCCACCCTCAAGGTTGGACAACGCAATCGCCAACCCCTTGCCACGCTCGCCCAGCAGGTTGGCGGCAGGGATACGGCAGTTGTTCAACGTCACCGCACAGGTATCCGATGCACGAATACCCATCTTGTGTTCACTGCGGTCCACCACAAAGCCCGGGTTGTCGGTCGGCACCAGAAACGCCGACAGGCCTTTCTTGCCCAACTCCGGATCGGTCACCGCAAACACGATGGCCAATCCCGCGCGCCGTGCATTGCTGACGAACTGTTTGGACCCGTTGATCACCCACTCATCCCCCACACGCTCAGCCCGCGTACGCAGGTTGTGCGCCTCGGAACCGGCCTGCGGCTCGGTCAGGCAGAAGCAACCGATCACCTGGCCAGTTGCCAGGCGCTCCAGCCACGTCTGCTGCTGTTCAGCGCTACCATAGGCGAGCAGGGGGCCGCAGCCCACCGAGTTGTGAATGCTCATCAGCGCACCGGTGGCGCCATCGCCTGCGGCAATCTCTTCCACGGCCAGCGCATAGGCCACGTAGTCGGTGTAGCTGCCACCCCACTGCTCGGGCACCACCATGCCCAACAACCCCAGTTCGCCCATCTTGGCGACCACGCCATCGTCGATCCAGCCAGCCTTTTCCCAGGCCTGGGCATGCGGCGCGATCTCGCCACGGGCGAAGTCGCGCGCCATATCGCGGATCATGATCTGCTCTTCAGTCAGTTCCAGGTCTTGCATGTGCGTACTCCGACCTTTACAGGCCCTCGAAGAATTGGTCCACCCGCGCACGCGACAGCGCAGCGACGCAGGCAGGGTTCCACTGCGGTTGTTTGTCCTTGTCGATGATCAGGGCGCGCACGCCCTCGATCAGGTCGCCATGCTCGAACCACTGGCGGTCCAGGTGCAGCTCCATGGCAAAGCAGTCCTCCAGGCTCAGCTGGCGGCCGCGGCGCAGCATTTCCAAGGTCACGGCCATTGCCAGGGGCGAACGAGTGGCCAGCAGGTCGGCGGTCTTGAGCGCCCAGTCACGGCTGTCGGCAACCGTGACCGCCTGCAACTGCTCCATGATGCTCGCCACATCGGGCAGCGCAAAGAAGTGGTCGATGGCCGGACGCAGGGTGGCCAGTGGCGGGTTGTCGAGGGCCTGGGTGCCGAGCTTGGCCAGCACGCCCTGCAGGTCCTTGAGCGGGTGATCACTCCATTTGAGGCTGTCGAGCCGCGCGTCGAGGGCGCTGAGCCGGCCGCTCTCCACGTACCAGTCGGCGAGCCCACAGTACAGCGCATCGGCGGCGTGTATCTGTACGCCGGCCACCCCCAGGTAAACGCCCAGTTCACCGGCAATACGCGAAAGGAAATAGCTGCCGCCAACGTCCGGGAAGTAGCCGATGCCGGTCTCGGGCATCGCCAGGCGGCTGCGCTCGGTGACCACCCGCAGTTCGGCGCCCTGGGCCAGGCCCATGCCGCCGCCCAGGGTAAAACCATCCATCAGCGCCATCACTGGCTTGCGATAATGATGAATGCACAGGTCCAGCGCATATTCCTCGACGAAGAAATCGCGATGCAGGCTGTCACCTGCCTTGAAGCTGTCGTACAGCGAACGGATATCGCCCCCGGCGCAGAACCCCTTGGGGCCTTCGCCGCGCAATACCACGGCGCGCACGTCCGTGTCGATGGCCCAGGCATCGAGTTGCTGCTGCAACTGACGCACCATGGCCAAGGTCAGCGCATTCAGGCCAGCGGGGCGGTTGAGGGTCAAGTGACCGATATGATTGCGGACCTCGGCCAGTACGTTGGTATCGACCGGAGAGTGAGCTTGCGCGGTCATCGCTGTCTCCCTGCTTTGTTATTGATTTTCCACATGATTTGAAGCGACGTGGACGCGTGTTCAAGGATTGTCGGATCGTAACAGTGCAATTTTGCCTGTGACAATCGGCAAAACTGCAGCGCCAATCTGCATTTTTGCATCATGGGCACGACCATTGGCACGCAGTATTGCCACTTAAGCCTTGTGACACCCGCGCACACGGGATTAGTTCCCAGGTTTCGGGCCCTGGCTGCCGCGCCAAAGCAGCAGCAGCTTGCATCCAAGGCAGCGTAGGGCCGTCGGCACGGTCTTTCGATAATCGCCTTCGACAACCGTCCCCCGTTTGCGGAGAGCGTCATGCACAACAATAACAATGCCAATGCCCGTTTCCTGCCCCTGCTGGCCAGCCTTGCCGCGCTGGGCCTCAGCCCCTTGGCCCAGGCCGAGATAATGCTGTACGACAAGGACCAGACGACCTTTTCCACCGACGGCTACATCAATGCCTTCTACGTCAACAGTGACGTCGACCGTGCCGGTGAGCAGTACGACCGGCGCCAGTCGCGGGTGAAAATGGGTTTCTTGCCCAACTACCTGGGCTTCAACATGACGCGCCAGGTGGATGACCTCAAGCTCGGCGGGCGCGCCTCGTTCTGGGTGACCATCAACGACAGTGAAACCAACGGCACCGATACCGCCATCGACGTGCGTCAGTTCTACGGCACGGTGGGCAACCCCGGTTGGGGCGAAGTGCTGATCGGCAAGGACTTCGGGCTGTTTGCCCGCTCCAACATCCTGCTTGACGAGTTGCTGGCCGGCTATGGCCAGGTCAGCGATACCCTCGGCCTGGTGGACGGTGGCGGCGTGTCGTTCGGCAACATTGGCAGTGGTTACCCGTACCCGTTCCCGACCTCGCAGATCACTTACCGCACCCCATTGATGGACGGCCTGCGCGTAGCGGTGGGCATCATGGACCCGGTCGACACCAACGATGATAGTGCGGTGGGCAAGGCCTACCAGGAAAACCCGCGTACCGAGAGCGAAATCACCTACCAGTTCGACCTGGGTGGCGCGAAGATCTACAGCTGGCTCAACGGCAGCTACCAGACCTCGGACAACACCGACAGCAGCGTCGAGTCGGTGACCTCCAAGGGCGTAGGCTATGGCGTGCAGGCGAAAATGGGGGCGTTCTCACTGACCGGTTCCGGGTTCACCGCCAAGGGCATCAACCCGTTCTTCACCAACAACGCTGGCGAAGCGACCTTGCGCGAGGTGGACAGCACCGGCTACCTGATGCAGGGCTCCTACAAATTCGGCAAGAACCGCGTGGCGTTGTCGTATGGCAAGACCAAGGATGATGGCAACGGTGCGGTGAACACCGGGGCCGACTATGAAACCCGTGGTATTGCGTTGTTCCGTGACATCAACGCCAACCTCACGCTGGTGGCCGAGTACAACCAGTTCGAGATCAATGGGCATGAGGGGGATAGCCAGAACGAGGATACGGATACCTTGGCGTTGGGTGCTGTCTTGACCTGGTAAACAGGGCTGCCTCCTTTTGGCGAGACTCTGTTGGCCCCACCATGGCCTGAGGTCGGACCACCAAGGCTGACCACGCCGATCTGTCAGGC
>NZ_JAAHBU010000089.1 GCF_010671725.1 Pseudomonas brassicae
GCCAGCGAAGAGGCCCGCAAAGACGACACACCAGTCGGTTTTCCGAACGAGCAAAACGCCACTAATCGGAATCCCGGACACCCTTCCCCCGTAATACCCCGTCAAAAAAACTTAATGTCCCGTATTTTCATGGCGTTATGATCAATGTCGGGGCTTGGCACGAGTCATGCTCTACACTCAGTACCCGAATGCGCAACCGCTTCTTTGCAGTGTTCGCTGAACGAAAGAGCCCGCCAACGGCTCAATAAAAAAAAACAACGTCGAGGAAAATTTGATGCGTATCGTTCCCCATCTGTTGGGCGCGCCGTGGCGGCCGCTTTGATCAGCACTCCAGCCTTCGCCGCTGAACTGACCGGCACCCTGAAGAAAATCAACGAGTCGGGCACCATTACCCTGGGGCACCGTGACGCTTCCATCCCGTTCTCCTACATCGCCGACGCTTCGGGCAAACCCGTCGGTTACTCCCACGACATCCAGCTGGCGATCGTCGAGGCCCTGAAAAAGGACCTGAACAAGCCAGACCTGAAGGTCAAGTACAACCTGGTCACCTCGCAGACCCGTATCCCGCTGGTACAGAACGGCACCGTTGACGTCGAATGCGGTTCGACCACCAACAACGTCGAGCGCCAGCAGCAGGTCGACTTCTCGGTCGGCATCTTCGAAATCGGTACCCGCCTGCTGTCCAAGAAAGACTCGTCCTACAAGGACTTCGCTGACCTGGCTGGCAAGAACGTGGTGACCACCGCCGGTACCACGTCCGAGCGTATCCTCAAGTCGATGAACGCCGACAAGCAGATGAAGATGAACGTCATCTCTGCCAAGGACCACGGCGAGTCGTTCCAGATGCTCGAATCCGGCCGTGCCGTGGCCTTCATGATGGACGACGCACTGCTGGCCGGTGAAATGGCCAAGGCCAAGAAGCCAGCCGACTGGGCCGTCACCGGCACCCCGCAATCCTATGAAATCTACGGTTGCATGGTGCGCAAGGGCGATGCCCCGTTCAAGGAAGCCGTCGACAAGGCTATCGTTGCGCTCTACAAGTCGGGCGAGATCAACAAGATCTACGACAAGTGGTTCCAGAGCCCGATCCCACCGAAAGGCCTGAACCTGATGTTCCCGATGAGCGACGAGCTCAAGGCGCTGATCGCCAATCCCACCGACAAAGCTGCAGACGAAAAGAAGTCCTGATCCCCAGCTGGTAAGTGTCTAACCTTTCATCGAGGGCGCCTCATGCGCCCCCGGATGCTCGAAGGTGCCCGTGAAACAACTGATCTGAGGGGAGACCCCGATGAATTACAACTGGGACTGGGGCGTATTCTTCAAGTCCACCGGCGTTGGCAGCGAGGTCTATCTCGACTGGTACATCACCGGCCTGGGCTGGACCATCGGCATTGCTGCCGCCGCCTGGATTATCGCGTTGCTGCTGGGTTCGGTACTCGGCGTCATGCGCACCGTGCCAAACCGCCTGGTATCAGGCATCGCCACGGCCTACGTGGAACTCTTCCGTAACGTACCGCTGCTGGTGCAGCTGTTCATCTGGTACTTCCTGGTACCGGACCTGCTGCCCGAAGGGATGCAGGAGTGGTACAAGCAAGACCTCAACCCGACCACCTCGGCGTTCATCAGCGTGGTCGTGTGCCTGGGCCTGTTCACCGCTGCACGGGTGTGCGAGCAGGTGCGTACCGGTATCCAGGCGCTGCCACGCGGCCAGGAATCGGCCGCCCGCGCGATGGGCTTCAGCCTGCCGCAGATCTACTGGAACGTACTGCTGCCGCAGGCCTACCGGATCATCATTCCGCCGCTCACCTCCGAATTCCTGAACGTGTTCAAGAACTCGTCGGTCGCCTCGCTGATCGGCCTGATGGAACTGCTGGCGCAAACCAAACAGACCGCCGAGTTTTCGGCCAACCTGTTCGAAGCGTTCACCCTGGCCACACTGATCTACTTCACGCTGAACATGAGCCTGATGCTGCTGATGCGTCTGGTCGAGAAGAAAGTCGCAGTGCCCGGGCTGATCTCCGTGGGGGGTAAATAATGGACTTCGATTTCAGTGGCATCATCCCGGCCATTCCCGGCCTGTGGAATGGCATGCTCATGACCCTGCAACTGATGGTCCTGGGGATCGTCGGTGGCCTGGTACTGGGTACGATCCTGGCGCTGATGCGCCTGTCGTCGAGCAAGCTGCTGGCCAACCTGGCCGGTGCCTACGTCAACTACTTCCGCTCCATCCCGCTGCTGCTGGTGATCACCTGGTTCTACCTGGCGGTGCCGTTCGTGCTGCGCTGGATCACCGGCGAAGACACCCCGGTGGGCGCCTTCACCTCCTGCGTCGTGGCGTTCATGATGTTCGAGGCGGCGTATTTCTGCGAAATCGTGCGGGCTGGCGTGCAGTCGATCTCCAAGGGCCAGATGGGCGCTGCCCAGGCGCTGGGCATGAACTATGCGCAGACCATGCGCCTGATCATCCTGCCGCAGGCGTTTCGCAAGATGACCCCGCTGCTGCTGCAGCAAAGCATCATCCTGTTCCAGGACACCTCGCTGGTATATACCGTGGGCCTGGTGGACTTCCTCAACTCCGCACGCGCCAACGGCGACATCATCGGACGCTCCAACGAGTTCCTGATCTTCGCCGGTGTTGTGTACTTCGTCATCAGCTTCTCCGCTTCCGTACTGGTCAAGCGTCTGCAGAAAAGGATAACCGTATGATTTCCATCAAGAACGTCAACAAGTGGTACGGCGACTTCCAGGTTCTGACCGACTGCAACACCGACGTCAAGAAAGGCGAGGTGGTGGTGGTGTGCGGCCCGTCCGGTTCGGGCAAGTCGACCCTGATCAAGTGCGTCAACGCGCTGGAACCGTTCCAGAAGGGTGACATCATCGTCGACGGCACCTCGATCGCCGACCCCAAGACCAACCTGCCCAAGCTGCGTTCGCGCGTTGGCATGGTGTTCCAGCACTTCGAGCTGTTCCCGCACCTGACCATCACCGAAAACCTGACCATTGCCCAGCGCAAGGTACTGGGCCGCAGCGAAGCCGAAGCCAGCAAGAAGGGCCTGGCCCTGCTCGACCGCGTCGGCCTGAGTGCCCACGCCAAGAAGCACCCTGGCCAGCTCTCCGGTGGTCAGCAGCAGCGCGTGGCCATTGCCCGGGCCCTGGCCATGGACCCGATCGTCATGCTGTTCGACGAACCTACCTCGGCGCTCGACCCGGAGATGGTCAGCGAGGTACTCGACGTGATGGTGCAACTGGCCAACGAAGGCATGACCATGATGTGCGTGACCCACGAGATGGGCTTTGCGCGCAAGGTGGCCAACCGGGTGATCTTCATGGACAAGGGCAACATCATCGAAGACTGCACCAAGGAAGAGTTCTTCGGCGACCAGAGCGTGCGTGACGAGCGTACCCAGCACTTCCTCAGCAAGATCCTGCAGCACTGACAACCGCCCGGCGCCCTGCCCGGCCCACGCTGGGCAGAGGACGCTGGTCGTGACAAGGCCACTGTGATGAAATGCGATCCCACGCTCTTTCGCCCAGCCAAGCCTGCCCTTGCCGTGAAACCTCGCCTGATCCGCCACCTGTTCCTGCCACCGCTGATCGTCCTGCTGATGATCGGCCTGGGCGCGGTCGGCTACCTGATCAGCGAACACAACGGCATCCGCACCTTGAGCGAAACCGGCGAGCGCCAGCTTGAGCTGCACGCGCGCGCGGTCGAGAGCGAGATCAGCAAGTACACCTACCTGCCCAGCCTGCTGGAACTGGAAGACAGCGTTTCCAGCCTGCTGACCGAAACCGATGGCGAGCACCGCCAGGCGGTCAACGAATACCTCGAAGGCCTCAACCGGCGCAGCCGCAGCCGTGCCATCTATGTGCTCGACACCACCGGCCGGTGCAGGCCACCAGCAACTGGCGCGATGTCGACAGCTACCTGGGCGAAGACCTGTCGTTCCGCGCCTACTTCCAGGACGCCGTACGCGGCCAGCCCGGGCGCTTCTATGGCATCGGCAGCACCACCGGCGAACCTGGCTACTACCTGGCCCACGGCCTGGAAGAGCACGGCAAGATCATCGGCGTGGCCGTGATCAAGGTACGCCTGGAGGCCCTCGAAGAGCGCTGGCAGCGCGCACGCCTGGAGGCGTTCGTCAGCGACGAGAACGGCATCATCATTCTGTCCAGCGACCCGGCCCGGCGCCTGAAGTCGGTGCGCCCGCTCACCCCCGAGATCAAGGAACGCCTGGCGCGCAGCCTGCAGTACTACTGGTTCCCGCTCAACGAACTGCAACCGCTGGACCGTGAAAAGCTCGCCGACGGCGTCGAGAAGCTGACCTTCCCGGCCAACGCGGAGCTGGGCGACAGTACCCGCGAGGTCGCCTACCTGGCCCAGAGCCGGCGCCTGAGCGACACCCCTTGGCACTTCACCCTGCTCACCCCGCTGCAGGACCTGCGCCACGAGTCGATGACCCAGGGCGTGCTGGTTGCGGTGGCCTTTGCCCTGCTGGCGATCCTGCTGATTGCCTGGAACGAGCGGCGCAAGGTAATCGCCACCCGCCTGGCCGCCCGCGAAGCGCTGGAAGAAGCCAACAACCAGCTCGAACGCAAGATCGCCGAACGTACCACCGACCTGCGTGCCAGCAACGAACGCCTCAAGGGCCAGATCCGCGAGCGCCGGCATGCCGAACAGACCCTGCGCCATGCCCAGGACGAACTGGTACAGGCCGGCAAGCTGGCGGCCATCGGGCAGATGTCGACCAGCATCGCACACGAACTCAACCAGCCGCTGGCCGCCCTGCGCACGCTGTCGGGCAATACCGTGCGCTTCCTGGAGCGCGGCGCGCTGGAAACCGCCAGTGCCAACCTGCTGACCATGAACGAGCTGATCGACCGCATGGGGCGCATCACCGCCAGCCTGCGCTCGTTCGCACGGCGTGGTGACGACCGCGGCCAGGCCTCGCTGGCCAAGGCCGTGGACGCTGCGCTGCAGGTACTCAATGCACGCATCGAAGGCTGCTACCTTAAACTGCACGTGGACTATGCCGACCAGCAACTGGGTATCGACCAGACACGCCTGGAGCAGATCCTGGTCAACCTGATCGGCAATGCCCTGGATGCCATGGCCGCCGTGTCGCTGCCGCAGCTGTGGCTCGAAGGCGAACAGCAGGGCGACAAGTACCGCCTGCGTGTGCGCGACAACGGCCATGGCATCGATGACGAAGCGCGCAAGCACCTGTTCGAACCGTTTTTCACCACCAAACCGGGAGAGCACGGCCTGGGCCTGGGCCTCACCTTGTCGGCCAGCCTCGCCGCTGCTGCCGGCGGCAGCCTCAACGTCGAACACCCCGCCACTGGTGGCACCGCGTTCGTCCTCAGCCTGCCGCTGACCAATGCCCCCACTGAACCCGCCGAGTCCCTATGAACACACCGCCCCTTACCGTCCTGATCGTCGAAGAGACCCGCATGTGTTGCTCGGGTGCCAGCAGGCGCTGGCCCTGGAAGACATCGCCTGTGAAGGCGTGGGCAGCGCCGAACAGGCACTGGAGCGCATCGGCGATGATTTCGCCGGCATCGTGGTCAGCGATATCCGCTTGCCAGGCATCGACGGCCTGGAGCTGCTCAGCCGCCTGAAGGCGCGCGACAAGAGTTTGCCGGTGGTACTGATCACTGGCCACGGCGACATCAACATGGCCGTGGGCGCAATGCGCAATGGCGCCTACGATTTCATGGAAAAGCCGTTCTCGCCCGAACGCCTGGTGGATGTGGTGCGCCGTGCCCTGGAGCATCGCGGCCTGGCCCGCGAAGTGTTTTCGCTGCGCCGCCAGTTGGCCGAGCGCAACACCCTGGAGGGGCGCATCATCGGCCGCTCGCCGGCCATGCAGAACCTGCGCGAGCTGATCGCCAACGTCGCCGACACCTCGGCCAACGTACTGATCGAAGGCGAGACCGGCACCGGCAAGGAGCTGGTGGCGCGCTGCCTGCACGATTTCAGCCGACGCCACAGCCAGCCGTTCGTCGCCCTGAACTGCGGCGGGCTGCCGGAAAACCTGTTCGAAACCGAGATCTTCGGCCATGAGGCCAACGCCTTCACGGGCGCCGGCAAGCGCCGCATCGGCAAGATCGAACATGCCAATGGTGGCACGCTGTTCCTCGACGAGGTCGAGAGCATGCCGGTCAACCTGCAGATCAAACTGCTGCGCGTATTGCAGGAGCGCACCCTCGAGCGCCTGGGCTCGAACCAGAGCATCGCGGTGGATTGCCGGGTGATCGCCGCCACCAAGTCGGACCTGGATGCCCTGGGCCAGACCGGCCAGTTCCGCAGCGACCTGTACTATCGCCTGAACGTGGTGACCCTGGAGCTGCCACCGTTGCGTGAGCGCCGCGAAGATATCCTGCAACTGTTCGAACACTTCCTGCAGCAGTCGGCCCTGCGCTTCGACCGCGAAGCCCCCCCCGCTGGATAGCCAGACCCTGTCGCGGCTGATGGCGCATGACTGGCCGGGCAACGTGCGCGAACTGCGCAATGTCGCCGAACGCCACGCGCTGGGCCTGCCGGCGTTCAAGAAGGCCGGGGCCAATGTGGCGCAGAGCCTGGGCTTTGCCGAGGCGGTCGAGGCGTTCGAACGCAACCTGCTCAGCGATGCACTGCAACGCAGCGGTGGCAACCTCAGCCAGGCCAGCCAGGAGCTGGGCATGGCCAAGACCACCCTGTTCGACAAAGTGAAAAAATACGGCCTGGCCTGAGCGAGCACGACGTGGACCTGATTCTCAAAGCCTGCCTGGGCGCCGCGGTGGTACTCATCCTCGCGGCCCTGGCCAAGACCCGCAATTACTACATCGCCGGGCTGGTCCCGCTGTTTCCGACCTTTGCTTTGATCGCCCACTACATCGTCGGCAAGGGACGTTCGCTGGACGACCTGAAGGCCACCATCCTGTTCGGTATGTGGTCGATCATTCCCTACTTCGTCTACCTGGCGGCGTTGTACGTGCTGGTCGACCGGCTGCGCCTGGAGCTGTCACTGGCGCTGGCTGCCGTGGCCTGGCTGGTGGCCGCCAGCGTGCTGGTCAGCGTATGGGTACGCTTGCATTAAAGCCGTGCCCAGTGGCTGAGGTCTTCGCGGTGCGCCTTCAGGTAGGGCAGCACCGCCGCCAGCAACGGCGCCTTGAACTGCTCCTGAAAACGATGTGCCAAGCCTGGAATCAGGCGTAGCTGGCTGCCCTGGATATGCGCAGCCAGGTGCACCCCGTGCATCACCGGCAACAACGGGTCGGCGGTGCCGTGCACTACCAGGGTCGGCACGCGCAGGCTGTTGAGCAGCGCGATACGACTGGGCTCGGCAAGGATCGCCATGATCTGGCGCTTGACCCCGTCGGGGTTGAAGGCGCGGTCGTAGGCGATGGCCGCCTGGTGCAGCAAGGCCTGCCGGTCATCCTGCACCTGCGGGCTGCCGAGGGCGGCCAGCAGGTCGGCCTGCTGTTCCAGCGCCACCGCGCGGTTGGGTGCACTGCGCCGCGCCAACTGCTGCACCAGCGCCGGTGCCGGTGCCGGCAGGCCCGATGCCCCGGAGCTGGACATGATCAGGGTCAGGCTTTCGACCCGCTCGGGAGCCATGGCCGCCAGGTGCTGGGCGATCATCCCGCCCATGCTCACCCCCAGCACGTGAAAGCGCCGCACCTGCAAGGCATCCATCAGGCCCAGCCCGTCACCGGCCATATCCCCCAGACTGTAAGGCGCCGAGACGGGCAGACCCAGCTTGTAGCGCAGCGCTTCGAAGGTCAGGTTGGCTTCGGCCGGTGGCAGGTTCCAGCTCGACAGGCCGACGTCGCGATTGTCGTAGCGGATCACCCGAAAGCCTTGCTGGCACAGGGCGACCACCACCTCATCGGGCCAATGGATCAGTTGCCCGCCCAGGCCCATGACCAGCAGCAAGGCCGGGTCGCTGTCGCGGCCAATGCTCTGATAGGCCAGGTTGACCGCGCCCACGCTGGCGTGTCCGGTGGGTGCGTGGACGTAACAGCGTGGTGCCGCCAACGCAGAAAAGGCGCTGAGCAGCGCCACAAGAAACAAGAATGCCCGCATGAAAGAAACACCAGAATGCAAATCCCCATTAGGGCGCAAGTCTGATGAACTTCATGACGGCGCGCTGCCACAAAACGGTGACCGTTTGATGACAGCCGCCAGGCGGTCGCCGGCGGCTTTGCCTCTGAAAGATGGCGCTCCTGTCGACAAGGCAGGCCAACATGAGACAAACTCAATAAATTCGTGTTTATCTCCAATATCACTCATGGAGCACCCCGGTGCTGGAAATTCGTCACCTCAAGACCCTGCACGCCCTGCGTGAAGCCGACAGCCTGGTGGAAGCCGCCGAGCGCCTGCACCTGACCCAGTCGGCGCTGTCGCATCAGTTCAAGGAACTCGAAGAGCGCCTGGGCATGGCGCTGTTCACGCGCAAGACCAAGCCGATCCGCTTCACCAGCGCCGGGTTGCGCCTGCTGCAACTGGCCGATGCCACCTTGCCGCTGCTGCGCGGTGCCGAGCGTGATATTGCGCGCCTGGCCGGTGGTACTGCAGGGCGCCTGCACATGGCCATCGAATGCCACAGCTGCTTCCAGTGGCTGATGCCGACCATCGACCAGTTCCGCGATGCGTGGCCGGAAGTGGAGCTGGACCTGGCCTCGGGCTTTGCCTTTGCGCCGTTGCCGGCGCTGGCCCGTGGCGACCTGGACCTGGTGGTGACCTCCGACCCGGTGGACCTGGCGGGCATCACCTACGTGCCGCTATTTACCTACGAAGCCATGCTGGCAGTGGCCAACCAGCATGCGCTGGCGGGCAAACCGTACGTCGTGCCGCAGGACCTGGCCACCGAGACGCTGATCACCTACCCGGTGGAACGCGACCGCCTGGACATCTTCACGCGGTTCCTGGAGCCGGCCGATGTGGAGCCCGGCCAGGTGCGCACCGCCGAGCTGACGGTGATGATGATGCAACTGGTGGCCAGCGGGCGCGGGGTGTGCGGCATGCCACACTGGGCGTTGCACGAATACAGTTCGCGCGGCTATGTGAAGGGCAAGCGCCTGGGCGAGAAAGGCCTGTTCGCCACGCTGTACGCCGCGGTGCGCACCGACATGCTCGATGCGCCGTACATGCGTGACTTCCTGCTCACCGCCAAGGACACCTCGTTCTCGACCCTGGACGGTGTCAGCGCGGTACGTTGAGCCTCAGGCCAGCTTGCGCTGCTCCTGCACCAGGCGCAGCGCCAGGGCGGCCAGCACAAAGCCCATCACGTAGCGCTGCAGCATCAGCCACAGCGGGTAGCGCACGAACCACGCTGACAGACCGGCGGCGAACAGCGCAATCAGCAGGTTCACGCTGAAGCTCACACCGATCTGGGTCAGGCCCAGGGTCAGGCTTTGCGCCAGCACCGAGCCGTGCTCGGGGGAGATGAACTGCGGCAGCACCGACAGATAGAACACCGCCACCTTGGGGTTCAGCACGCTGGTCAGAAAGCCCATCGTCACCAGCCGCAGCGGCGAGTCCGGGGCCAGTTCACGGGCTTCGAACGGCGAGCGTGCACCGGGCTTCAGCGCTTGCCAGGCCATCCACAGCAGGTAGCCGGCACCGGCCCAGCGCAGCAGGTCATAGCCCAGCGGCACCGCCATGAACAGCGCCGTGAGGCCCACGGCGGCAGCCGTCATATGCACCAGGAAGCCGCCGACCACGCCGATCAGCGACGTGACGCCGGCCATGCGGCCCTGGCAGATCGAGCGCGAGATCAGGTAGATCATGTTCGGCCCGGGGGTCAGTACCATCAACAGGGCGGCGCCGGTGAACAGCAGCCATTCGTGCAGTGGGATCATGGGGCGGTCCTTTGCAGGTGCAGGGGCAGGATCAGGTCGCGGGTCAGGGGGGCGAGTTCGAGGTGATCGACGGCATGCGCCTCGACCCAGCAGATTTCCTCGATTTCCGCGGCGGGTTGGACGGTGCAATCGGTGTGCAGCTGGAACAGCTCGGCGTGCACTTCGAAGCCGGGCTCGTTGGCTGCCGGGGCGCTGAACTGGCCCAGGTAGTGAGCCTGTTGCGGGTCGATGCGCAGGCCGAGTTCCTCGAACAGTTCGCGAGCCAGGGCATCGACGGGTTGCTCGTGGGCTTCGATCTTGCCGCCGGGCTGCATGAACGCCAGGGTACCGCGCTTGCGTACCAGCAGGGTGCGACCCTGAGCATCGAGCAGGAGGGCGGCGGCGATACGGATGGTTTTGCTCATGGTGGGGCGGCTCGTGGCGAAAAAAGGCGCATTAGGATCACATGCTGGCGAAGGGCTTTCAATCCTGCAAAGGTCAACGACGTCCAGCAATACCTGGTATTTGTGCCTGTGTCGGCAGCGCGCCACAACGTTTTAAAATCACGCTTCCAACACCCTGTATCAACGAGCAACCCACAGGATAAAGGAGCGGGAAATGGCTATCACCGAGGACCAGATCACGCAAAACTCGTTCATCGCGAAAATCACCGCAAATGGCGCGCCGGTATGCTTCTCGTACTTCAAGCTCGAACAAAGCTTAGAGGCCCACCGGTCAGACCTAGGAAAAATAGTGATGTTGCCCAGTGGGGCATATGGCATTACTCAAATTTATACGCCTGCACTGTGTGTCAACTCCACAGAAGACATGGAGGTAGCGTTCTACTTCAGGTACCTCGAAAATGGACAGTACCGAATCATCTCGGCTGCAAAAGCCGCCTACTACAAACAGAGCCTGGTACTGAACAAAACCTTGAGTGCTACCACCAGCGCCGGTGAACAGTTCAACGTGAAGTTCATCGACCATAAAGGCAGTGACAATCCCCGAGTCACTATCGCCCTCGGACGCGACAGTCTGAAATTGTTCTCCAGGAAGGTCATCGAAAATCAGTGGTATGCCAACGTCGGTATTGACTACACGCCCTACGGGATCGGTCAACAGACGATCTACGGTGAAGACGCAACCTTTCGACTGGAGTTTGTCAGCAGGACGGCAACCGAGCCTCCACCACTGTAAGTGGTCTAACCGCCTTCGAAGCAGGCAGGTCAGGCAAGGCTAAAACAGCCGAGGCTGTTTTCAACGCA
>NZ_JAAHBU010000009.1 GCF_010671725.1 Pseudomonas brassicae
CCAGCGAAGCAGACGCCGCGGTCCTCAATCGACCCCGACAAAACCACCTGTCTGGTGATGCCACAACCGCGCATACAAGCCCTGGTGCGCCAGCAACTCGGCATGGCTGCCCACTTCGGCAATCCTGCCGTTCTCCAGCACCACCAGGCGGTCCATGCGGGCAATGGTCGACAGGCGGTGCGCAATCGCGATCACCGTCTTGCCCTGCATCAGGGTTTCCAGGCTCTCCTGGATCGCCGCCTCCACTTCCGAGTCCAGCGCCGAGGTGGCCTCGTCCATGACCAGGATCGGAGCATTCTTGAGCAGCACTCGCGCAATCGCGATGCGCTGGCGCTGACCACCCGACAGCTTGACCCCGCGCTCGCCCACGTGTGCGTCCAGGCCCATGCGGCCCTGGGCGTCGGACAACAGCGGGATGAACTCGTCGGCACGCGCACGGCACACCGCTTCCCACACCTGGGCATCGGTTGCATCCGGCCGACCGTACAGCAGGTTGTCACGGATCGAGCGGTGCAACAGCGAGGTGTCCTGGGTGATCATGCCGATTTGTGCGCGCAGGCTGGCCTGGGTCACCTGGGTGATGTCCTGGCCATCGATCAGGATGCGCCCGCTTTCCAGGTCATACAGGCGTAGCAGCAGGTTGACCAGGGTCGACTTGCCCGCGCCCGAAGGGCCGATCAGGCCGATTTTCTCGCCCGGCCGGATGTCCAGGCTCAGGCCGCTGATGATCCGGCTACCCTTGCCATAGTGAAAGTCGACGTTCTCGAAATGCACGGCGCGCGCTCGACCTTGAGCGCGGGCGCATTCGGCAGGTCGGTGACGGTTACCGGCTGGGCGATGGTCTGCAGGCCGTCCTGCACCGTGCCGATATTTTCGAAGATGCCGTTGACCACCCACATGATCCAGCCCGACATGTTGACGATGCGGATCACCAGGCCGGTGGCCAGGGCGATGGCGCCCACGCTGATCAGCGACTGGGTCCACAGCCACAGCGCCAGGCCGGTGGTGCCGACGATCAGCAGGCCGTTGAGGCTGGTGATGACCACGTCCATGCTGGTGATCAGGCGTGAGGCCAGCTGGGTTTTCTCGGTTTGCTCGCGAATTGCCTCGCGGGCGTATTGCTGCTCGAAGTCGGTGTGGGCGAACAGCTTGAGGGTGGCGATATTGGTGTAGCCGTCGACGATGCGCCCCATCAGCTTGGAGCGTGCGTCCGAAGACACCACGGCCCGCGCCTTGACCCGTGGCACGAAGTAGCAGAGGGCGCCGACGTAGGCGAGGATCCAGCCGATCAGCGGCAGCATCAGCCGCCAGTCGGCCTCGGCAAACAGCACCAGGGCGCTGATCGCGTAGATCAGCACGTGCCACAGTGCATCCACCGCCTGCACCGCCGAGTCGCGCAGGGCGTTACCGGTCTGCATGATGCGCTGGGCGATGCGCCCGGCGAAATCGTTCTGGAAGAAATTCACGCTCTGGCGCAGCACATGGGTGTGGTTCTGCCAGCGGATCATGCTGGTCATGCCCGGGCTGATGGTCTGGTGCACCAGCAGGTCATGCAGGCCATGAATACCGGGCGCAGGACCAGCGCCACCAGCAGCATCCAGATCAGTTCGCCGGCGTGGTCGCGGAAGAAATTAAGATTGGGCGTACCCTGGGTCAGGTCGATGATACGGCTCAGGTAGCTGAACAGCGCCACCTCGATCAGCGCACCGATCAGGCCGACCACCAGCAGTACCGCAAAGCTGGGCCATACCTGGCGCAGGTAGTAGAGATAGAACGGCAGTACTTTGCCCGGTGGCGCCGCCGTTGGCGCCTCACGGAAGATGTCGATCAGCTTTTCGAAACGGCGGTACAACCTCAAAACGGTAACTCCTGTTTGAATCGACCGGGCGGGTCGTGGCTCACGTCCTTGTGAGCCTGGGCTCAGTCGATGCGTTTGGCGGATTTGATCAGCACCGGGTCAACCGGTACATCGGCCATGCCGCTTTTGCGCGTGGTGGGCGAGTTCACGATCTGGTCGACCACGTCCATGCCCTTGACCACTTTGGCGAACACGGCATAACCGGCATCGCGACCCGGGTCGAGGAAGGCGTTGTCGGCCACGTTGATGAAGAACTGGCTGGTGGCCGAATTCGGGTTGGAGGTGCGTGCCATCGACAGCGTGCCGCGGGTGTTGTGCAGGCCGTTGCTGGCTTCGTTGCGGATCGGGTCCTGGGTCGGCTTCTGCTGCATCTGCGCGGTGAACCCACCGCCCTGCACCATGAAGCCGGGGATGACACGGTGGAAAATGGTGTTGCTGTAGAAGCGCTGTCGACGTATTGAAGGAAGTTCTTCGTCGAAATCGGTGCCTTGACCGGGTCCAGTTCGATTTCGATCTGGCCGAAACTGGTGTCGAGCACGACGTGAGGGGCCTTGTCGGCCGCCATCAGGCTGGTGGCGAAAACGACCGAGCAGGCGCCAAGCAGAAGTTTTTTCAGCATGAACTCAATGATCCTTGAGAGGTGGTTGAAGCTGTCGCCAGAAACTGCAGCAGGGTCTGGTTGAACAGTTGGGGTTGATCCAGCGGTGTAGCGTGCCGTGAATCGTCGATCACCGCCAGTCGTGCCTGAGGGATAAGGGCGACATAGCGCTGTTTAAGTTGTATCGGCGTGTAGTCGTGGTCGGCAGTGATCACCAGTGTAGGACAGCGAATCTGCCCCAGGCGTTCCTGCACGCCCCAGCCGACAATGGCGTCGAAACTGGCCAGGTACGCACGCTTGTCGTTGCGCGCCCAGCGTTCGGCCATCTTGCGGCGCAGTTCGAGCTGGTCGGGCTTGGGGAACAGCCGAGCGGCCAGCCCCTTGCCTACGGTTTGCAGGCTGAGCAAGCGTGCCAGGCTCCAGCGCTTGGCCCACTGCCAGTAGTCGTCACGGCTGCGCAGCTTGACTTCGGGGGCGCTGTTGACGATGCACAGGCTGCGCAGCCAGGCCGGGTGGTCGACGGCAAACTGGAAGCCGATCATGCCGCCCATCGACAGGCCCACCAGGTGCACCGGGCCGCAGCCCAGGTGTTCCAGCAAGGCCAGCAGGTCGGCACTGAAGGTAGCGATGCTGTAGCGCTCGCGAGGCTTGTCGGAGCGGCCATGGCCGCGCACGTCCAGCAGGATCACGCGGTAGGCGCGGGACAGTTGCGGCACCTGATATTCCCAGTCCTGGCAGCTCGAGCCGAGCCCGTGCAGCAGTACCAGGGGCTCGCCCTGGCCGTATTCCTCGTAATGCAGGGTGCAACCTTCATGTTCGAAATAGGCCATCGACGGTACCTGTCAGGCTTGGGCGGGGGCAGCGAAGGGGACATCCAGCGGCGCGGTATCGAAATTGCGCAGCAACTCGATGAGGATCTGCGTGGCCGGGCCCAGCGGTTTGTCCTTGTTCGAGTAAAGGTAGAACAGCGGGTGGCGGCTGCCACCCTGATCCAGTGGCAGCGGCTTGAGCACACCTTCGCGCAGCTCGCGCTCGATCAGGTGGCGCGGCAGCCAGGCAAAACCCAGCCCGCTGCCGACGAAGGTTGCCGCAGTGGCCAGGCTGCCGACCGTCCAGCGCTGCTCGGCGCCCAGCCAGCCAACGTCGCGTGGCTGCGCGCGGCCCGAGTCGCGGATCACCACTTGCAACTGGCTTTGCAGGTCCTGAAAACTCAGTTCGCGGCCCAGGCGGTGCAGGCTGTGTTCGGGGTGGGCGACGGCGACGAACTCCACCGCGCTCATTTCGGTGCCCAGGTAACCGGGGATGCTGAAGCTGCTGATGGCAAGGTCGGCGACGCCTTCGTGCAGCACTTCCTCGACCCCCGACAGCACCTCTTCGCGCAGGCGCACGCGGCAGCCGCGGCTTTGCGGCATGAAGGCGGTGAGGGCGCGCACCAGGCGCGCACTGGGGTAGGCGGCGTCCACCACCAGGCGCACTTCGGCTTCCCAGCCTTGCTCCATGTGGTGGGCCAGGTCTTCCAGCTGGCTGGCCTGCTTGACCAGTTGCCGAGAGCGGCGCAGCAGCACGCTACCGGCTTCAGTGAGCACGGCCTTGCGTCCGTCGATGCGCAGCAGCGGCACGCCGAGCTGGTCCTGCATGCGCGCCACGGTGTAGCTCACCGATGATTGCGAGCGGTGCAGGGCCTCGGCAGCCTGGGCGAAGCCGCCATGGTCGACCACGGCCTGCAGGGTCCGCCACTGATCCAGGGTAACGCGCGGCGCTTTCATCTTCGGCTCCTGTTGTCCTAAGCTGGCGCACTTTCATGGAGAGCGCCGTATGAAAAAAACTTGTGCTGTACTGCTGGCCCTGCTGCCGCTCACGGCCATGGCCTATCCCATCGACGTGGAAAAGACCATCGACGGGGTGAAGCTCGACTACACCACCTATGACACCGATCGTGATATTGGCTCGATCAATCTCAATAACTACGGCGAGGTGGCGGCGCAGTGCAAGGTGACTATGCGTAATGGCCCCGAAGCGCGCGCGTGCGGCGGGTGCAGGTACCGGCGAAAAAAAGCGTCGATGTGACCGCCAAGTTCAACCGCGAGATCATCAAGCTGCGGATCACGCTGGCGTGCAGTGCGCAATAAAACAAGTTAACTGATAGGTTTCACCCAGTTTTTACGCTTTTTAATCGATAGGTCAATCACTAATCTTGCCTCCATCAACTTTGCAACCTTGCCGATGGAGGCAACCCCCATGTCCCGCGTACTGATCATCGAAAGCAGCGCTCGCCAGCAAGACTCCGTGTCCCGGCAGTTGACCCGCGATTTCGTCAGCCAGTGGCATGCCGTCAACCCGGCCGATCAGATCACCCTGCGCGACCTGGCGGTGAGCCCGGTGCCGCATCTGGACGGTAACCTGTTGGGGGGCTGGATGAAGCCTGAAGCGCAGCGCAGCGCCGAAGAACTGCAGGCCCTGGCACGCTCCAACGAACTGACTGACGAAGTGCTGGCGGCCGATGTGCTGGTGCTGGCGGCGCCGATGTACAACTTCACCATCCCCAGCACGCTCAAGGCCTGGCTCGACCATGTGCTGCGTGCCGGCATCACCTTCAAGTACACCCCGACCGGCCCGCAGGGGCTGCTGACCGGCAAGCGCGCGTACGTGCTGACTGCCCGCGGCGGGATTCACGCCGGGGCCAGCAGTGATCATCAGGAACCCTACCTGCGCCAGGTGCTGGCGTTCATCGGCATCCACGACGTGACGTTCATTCATGCCGAGGGCCTGAACATGGGTGGCGACTTCCATGAGAAGGGCCTGAACCAGGCCAAGGCGCAGTTGGCTGCGGTGGCCTGATCGGTTGACGATTTTTCCCCCCGCCTGACACCTTTGCTCCTTTGGGTGTACCTGCCCGGTCAAGCCTTGCGCCTGACCGGGCTTTTTCATGCGCCGGCCACTGGGTGACCGGGTCGCGGGCACGCTCCACAGGGTTGATGGGCAACGCCTGAACAGCTAAGGTCGCCGCCTGAATTTCAAGGGGCACACATGGGTTACTTATTGATCGTTGCACTGATCCAGGCGTTTTCCTTCAGCCTGATCGGTGAATACCTGGCTGGGCACGTCGACAGCTACTTCGCGGTACTGGCGCGGGTGCTGCTGGCCGGCCTGGTGTTCCTGCCTCTGACCCAGTGGCGCAAGGTCGAGCCGCGCTTCATGCGCGCCATGCTGCTGATCGGCGCCTTGCAGTTCGGTATCACCTACGTGTGCCTGTACCTGAGCTTTCGTGTGCTCAGCGTGCCCGAGGTGCTGCTGTTCACCATCCTCACGCCGTTGCACGTGACCCTGATCGAAGACGCCCTCAATCGGCGCTTCAACCCCTGGGCGCTGCTGGCGGCGCTGGTAGCGGTGGCGGGCGCTGCGGTGATCCGCTTCGACAGCATCAACCCGGACTTCTTCATCGGCTTTCTGCTGCTGCAACTGGCCAACTTCACCTATGCCGCCGGGCAGGTACTGTACAAGCACCTGGTCGCCCGCTACCCCAGCGATCTGCCGCACTACCGACGCTTTGGCTACTTCTACCTGGGGGCCTTGCTGGTGGTGCTGCCGGCCTTCCTGCTGTTCGGCAACGCACAGCACCTGCCGAGCACCGACGTGCAATGGCTGGTGCTGCTGTTTCTGGGGCTGTGCCCGACGGCATTGGGGCTGTACTGGTGGAACAAGGGCGCCTGCCTGGTTTCGGGCGGCACCCTGGCGGTGATGAACAACCTGCATGTGCCCGTGGGCCTGCTGCTCAACCTGCTGATCTGGAATCAGCACGAGCCGCTGGGGCGGTTGTTCATCGGCGGGGCGGTGATCCTGGCGTCCCTATGGCTCAGCCGTCTCGGCACTCAGCGCTCGCTGTTCGCGAACAGCGGTGGCCGGTAGCAGGCCGGCGCGCAGGTCGCTGCCGCTGGGTTGCTGGTACAGGCCCAGGCCGAACTCGGGCATCACCGCCAGCAGGTAGTCGAAGATGTCACCCTGGATCCGCTCGTAGTCGGCCCACACGGTGGTGCGGGTAAAGCAGTAGATCTCCAGCGGCACGCCCTGGGCGGTGGTCTGCATCTGGCGCACCATGCAGGTCATGTTCGGCTGGATGTCGGGGTGGCTTTTCAGGTACGCCAGGGCGTAGGCGCGGAACGTACCGATGTTGGTCATGCGCCGCCGGTTGGCCGACAGCGCCGCCACCGGCCCCTGCGCTTCGTTCCAGGCCTGCAGCTCGCTGCGCTTGCGTGCCATGTAGTCGGTGAGCAGGCGAACGTTGCCCAGGCGCTGCTCCTCTTCATCGGTCAGGAAACGCACCCCGCCGGCGTCGATGAACAGGCTGCGCTTGATGCGCCGCCCGCCAGACTGCTGCATGCCGCGCCAGTTCTTGAACGACTCGGACATCAGGCGCCAGGTGGGGATCGAGACGATGGTCTTGTCGAAGTTCTGCACCTTCACCGTGTGCAGGGTGATGTCCACCACGTCGCCATCGGCGCCCACCTGGGGCATTTCGATCCAGTCGCCGACGCGCAGCATGTCGTTGCTGGTCAGCTGTACGCTGGCCACGAACGACAGCAGGGTGTCTTTGTACACCAACAGGATCACTGCCGACATCGCCCCCAGGCCCGACAGCAGTAACAGCGGCGAACGGTCGATCAGCGTGGCAACGATGATGATCGCGCCAAACACGAACAGCACCATCTTGGCCAGTTGCACGTAGCCTTTGATCGAGCGGGTACGCGCATGCTCGGTGCGTGCGTAGATGTCGAGCAGGGCATCGAGCAGTGCACTGATGGCCAGCACCAGGAACAGGATGGTGAAGGCCAGCGCCACATTGCCGAGGAAGTGCTGGCTGGTGGCGCTCAGTTCCGGCACCAGCTTGAGGCCGAATTGCACCACCAGCGACGGGGTCATCTGCGCCAGGCGATGGAACACCTTGTTCTGCAGCAGGTCGTTGAGCCAGTGCAGGGCTGGCTGTCGGCCCAGCAGTTTGAACGCATGCAGGATCACGAAGCGTGCCACGCGGCCCAGCACCAGGGCGATGGCCAGCAGCAGGCCCAGGCCCAGGCCTGCGTGCAAGAGCGGGTGCTGATCGAGGGAGCCCCAGAGGTCAAGGGCGTTTTGCCAGAACAATTGAATATCCATTGCCGTACTGAAAGTGTCCGCAAAGAGAGAGGAGGCGCAATTAGAGCGCGGAAAGTCATGACAATGCCAAAAGAAATTCGGCGTGGGCGCCGGAAAACGTTACCCTATGTGGCTGAATTTCTGCACTTGCCCGAGGTACACCCGTGTTTTCCCAATTCGCCCTGCACGAACGCCTGCTCAAAGCCGTGGCCGCACTGAACTTTGTCGAGCCTACTCCGGTGCAGGCGGCGGCCATTCCCCTGGCCCTGCAAGGGCGTGACCTGCGGGTGACGGCGAAAACCGGTAGTGGCAAGACCGCCGCCTTCATGCTGCCGGTGCTCAACCGCCTGGTCGACCTGAAGCAGAGCCGCGTCGAGATCCGTGCCCTGGTGCTGCTGCCAACCCGCGAGCTGGCCCAGCAGACCCTCAAGGAAATCGAGCGCTTCGCCCAGTTCACCTACATCAAGGCCGGCATGATCACCGGTGGCGAAGACTTCAAGGAGCAGGCCGCCATGCTGCGCAAGGTGCCGGATATCCTGGTCGGTACCCCAGGGCGCATGCTTGAGCAGCTCAATGCGGGCAACCTGCACCTGGAACACGTGCAGGTGGTGGTGCTCGACGAAGCCGATCGCATGCTCGACATGGGCTTCTCCGAAGACGTCGAACGCCTGTGCAACGAGTGCGCCAACCGTGAGCAGACCCTGCTGTTCTCGCCACCACCGGCGGCGCCGGCCTGCGCGACATGATCGCCAAGGTGCTCAAGGAGCCCGAGCATCTGATGCTCAACACCGTCAGCCAGCTCAACGACGGTACCCGCCAGCAGATCATCACCGCCGACCACAACCAGCACAAAGAACAGATCGTGCAGTGGCTGCTGGCCAACGAGACGTACCAGAAGGCGATCATCTTCACCAACACCCGCGTGATGGCCGACCGTATCTACGGTCACCTGGTGGCCAAGGACATCAAGGCGTTCGTGTTGCACGGTGACAAGGACCAGAAAGACCGCAAGCTGGCCATCGAGCGCTTGAAGCAGGGCGGTGCCAAGGTGCTGGTGGCAACCGATGTCGCGGCGCGTGGCCTGGACGTCGACGGTCTGGACCTGGTGATCAACTTCGACATGCCGCGCAGTGGCGACGAATACGTGCACCGTATCGGTCGTACCGGCCGTGCCGGCAACGAAGGCCTGGCAGTATCGCTGATCTGCCACGGCGACTGGAACCTGATGTCGAGCATCGAACGCTACCTGAAGCAGACGTTCGAGCGCCGCACCATCAAGGAAGTCAAAGGCACCTACACCGGGCCGAAGAAGGTCAAGGCGTCGGGCAAGGCTGCCGGGGTCAAGAAGAAAAAGACCGACAAGAAGACCGACAAGAAGGCGGTAGCCAAGCGCAAGCCGACGGCCAAGCCCAAGCCCAATGCCCCGTCGCTGGTCAGCCAGGACGGCATGGCGCCACTGAAGAAGCGCAAGCCGGCACCGGCTGCCGAGTAAGTCTTCAGCGTGATTCGCCGGCCTTGCCGGCGAATGCATCACCCGCGTTTCAAACCTTCTTCTCGGCCGCCTTCAGTTCCTGCATGCGCTTGTCGATCAACTGGCACTTGTCTGGCAGGTCCTTGCTCTCGGTGCCCAGCTTCATCCCCTGCAACTCATCGTTGATCTCCTTGGCCTTCTGCGGGTTCTGTTCCGTCAGGCGGCTCACCTCCTTGGCCAGTTCCTCGCGCTTTTGCGTGGCTTGTTCCAGTGTGCAGGCCCAGCCAGGCAATGCCAGCAGCAGGGTGGCGGCGGCGCTGATACTCATCAATGTCTTCATGGTCGAACCTCGTGTTGCATGACGGGCGAAGGTGTTCGGTGGAGGCCGGGCGCCGCGTGAAAGTTCAGTCGAACCGCTGCGCTGCGCGCCGGTCACAACCTTACATTCCCCCGTTGGAGGTTGGATCGATGAGCAGCATCTATGACTGGGACCTGATCGAGCGCCTGCTGCATGAAGTGCAGAACAGCGCCGGCCACAGCTTCACACCGCGCCCGTACGCCGAACAGCACGCTGCTGCGCTGGCCGCCAGGGGCGAGGCAGTGCCTGAACTGGACCACCTCAAAACCCGTGCCTGCGAATATGAAAAGCTGCTGCTGGGGCGCGGTTACATCGAAACCCGGCCCGAGGACCAGGGCGGCAACGGCGAGAACTTTGTGCTCACTGCCCGTGGTTCGCGCCTGCTGAGCCTGCTCGACAGCAGCATTGCGGGCAACGCCCACCCGCGCCAGGTGCTGGACGAGCAGGTCGATCCACTGGACGAGGTCACGTTCGATGAACTGGCGTCCAAGGCACAGATCGCCTGAGATCGGGCTGGCAATCGAGGGCTGCTCACGCGGATAATCGGCGCTGGATCCACTTTTGCCGAGGTTTCCCAATGCCCTGCCGCCAAATCGGGTGCCGTTCATGAGCGCATCCCGCCAGTCCACTGACACATTCGCGCTGCGGATCATGGTGGGGTTGTGCCTGATCTGGGGCATCCAGCAGGTGATGATCAAATGGGCCGCGCCCGATATCGCGCCGGTGATGCAAGCTGCGGCACGCTCGGGTATCTCGGCGTTGCTGGTGGCGCTGCTGATTTGCTGGCGCGGTGGCTGGGAGCAGGTTGGCGCCACCTGGAGGGGCGGGTTGCTGGCCGGTGCCCTGTTCGGCCTGGAGTTTCTGTTGATTGCCGAAGGGCTGCAGTTGACCTCGGCGGCGCACATGTCGGTGTTCCTGTACACCGCGCCGGTATTTACCGCGCTGGGCCTGCATTTCATGCTGCCCAGCGAGCGCTTGCGACCCTTGCAGTGGCTCGGCATCCTGCTGGCCTTCGCCGGCATTGCCGTTGCCTTTGCTGGCGGGATGTCGCTGGACAATCTCGACGGGCGAATGCTGCTGGGCGATGCCATGGGCGTGATGGCGGGCATGGCCTGGGGCGCCACGACCTTGGTGGTGCGCGGCTCGCGGCTGTCGGAGGCACCGGCCACGCTGACGCTGTTCTATCAGTTGATCGTCGGCTTTGTCGGCCTGCTGCTGATCGCTGCGCTGACCGGTCAGCTGGGCCATGTGACGCTGACCCCCGTCGCGGTCAGTAGTGTGCTGTTCCAGGGCATCGTGGTTTCATTCATCAGCTACCTGACCTGGTTCTGGTTGCTGCGCCGCTACCTGGCCTCGAACCTGTCGGTGTTCTCGTTCATCACCCCCTTGTTCGGGGTGACGTTCGGGGTGTTGCTGCTGGGTGAGCCCTTGAGCCTCAACTTCATCTTCGGTGCCGTGTGCGTGCTGCTGGGCATCACCCTGGTCAGCGCCGAACAATGGGTGCGCCGACGTCTGCGCAGCTTGCTCGGGCAGCGCTAGTCGGGCGCAGCAGCAGGCCTGCCACGATCAGGCCGCTGCCTGCCACCAGCAACGCGGGCTGCAGGCTGGCGCTGAACTGCGCGCTCAAGGCTGCCAGTAGCGGCCCGCTGAGCTGACCAACGGCAAAGCAGGCGGTCAGCAGGCCGGCATTGCGTTGGGTGGCCTGCGGCGCCAGTTCACGTGAGCGTTGCATCACCAGTTGCATGCAGGCCAGGAACGGCGTGCCGCACAGCAGCACGCCCAGGGCCAGGCCAGCGCCGTTGCCCAGCAGGCAGGCGAACACGCCAGCGGCCTGCAACCATAATGTCACCCGTAACATGCAGATGCCCATGCCCGGCCCGGCGAACACCAGTGCGCCCAGACGTGGCTGCTGGCTCTGGGCGGCCAGTTGCTGGGTCAGGCTGGTGAGCGTCACGACCACCCATGCGCTGGCCACGCCGGTACCGAAACGCAGCAGCAGGTGAGCCCAGAAATCCTGTGCCCAGTAGCACGCCAGGGTCAGCCCCACGCACAGCCACAAACCGGCCAGCAGCCGCCCGCGTACCTGTGCGGGGCGGCGCGCGAACATGCCATCGACGGCGCCCAGCAGGTAGCCCAGGTAATTGGCTGCCGCCACCAGGCCGGCGGCCGTCAGGCTGATCTGTCCTTCGCTGATCAGGTGTGGCAGTTGCGGGGTGAGGGCGAAGCGGCCGATGCCCATGGCCATCATCAGGGCGGCGAAGCTGGCGAGCAGACGCAGTGTCGGCGACATAATCGGGAGTCCTGTGCAAGGGGGGATGACCGTCAGGCTACTGCGCATTGACTTTCTGAAAAATTGAATAATGATGAGTAACTTGTTCTGTTTTGGAGAATGGCTGTGGAGTTGAGCCAGCTGCGTATTTTTCAGGCGGTGGCTGAAGAGGGTTCGGTCACCCGTGCTGCCGAGCGCTTGCACCGTGTGCCCTCGAACCTGTCGACGCGCTTGCGTCAGCTTGAAGAGCAGTTGGGGGTCGAGCTGTTTCGTCGTGAGCGCCAGCGCCTGCAGTTGTCGCCGGCCGGCAAGGTGCTGCTGGACTACACCGCGCGCATGCTGGCCCTGCATGACGAAGCCTTTGCCGCGGTGCAGGGGGGCGAGCCTGCGGGGGCGTTCGTGATGGGCAGCATGTACAGTACGGCGGCGATCCATTTGCCGAGCTTGCTGGCGCGTTATCATCGCCGTTACCCGGCGGTGAACCTGCAGGTGCAGACCGCGCCCAGTGGCGAGTTGCTTGAAGGCTTGCTCAGTGGGCGGCTGGATGCTGCGCTGGTGGATGGCCCGTTGGCCTTGGCTGGGCTCGATGGGGTGGCGTTGTGCGAGGAGCGCCTGGTGCTGATCACCGAGGCGGATCACCTGCCGGTGCGCAGTGCGCTGGATGTGGCCGGACGTGCAGTGTTCACCTTTCGCCAGGGTTGTTCCTACCGCATGCGGTTGGAGGCGTGGTATGCGCATGACCATGCGGCCATGGGGCGGGTGATGGAGATCGAGTCGTACCCGAGCATGCTGGCGTGTGTGATTGCGGGGGCGGGGGTGGCATTGATGTCGGCGTCCATGCTCGACAGCTTGCCGGGGCGTGAAAGCGTGGCGGCGCATCCCTTGCAGGCGCCATTCGACCAGGCCACCACCTGGCTGATGTGGCGCAGGGGCATGTGTGGTGCCAACCTCAGCGCTTGGATTGCCTTGCAGGAGCAGGTGGCGGCTGGTGCGGAACGCGCCCTGCAGGCGTGACTGAAATCAATAGAGAAATTTTTACCCGGGCATAACGCTTTACATCGGGCTATGATGAGTTTGTAGCGCCGCAGCCGTTCTTCGCCGCGCAGATGACCCGTGAGGGGGAGTTATGAGAAACGATCTGTTCAACTGGCTCCATGATCTGGCCGCCGCGCTGGGGCTTATCCCGCCGCCATTGCAGCCAATACCTATCCCTACCGATGAAGAGCAGCGCAAGCGCCAACCACGGCGTTAGCCCAGTGCTCGAACCGACGCATTGATTGATGCGTCGGTTTGTCTTTGTTTGAAAAAAAACCGCCATTCTCAAATCCACACCGTATGTGATGTGGATAGCTGTGGCTGTGGCTGTGGCTGTGGCTGTGGCTGTGGATCTTGATCTTGATCTTGCTGTAGATCTTGATCTTCGTCCCCCAGCAGGCCGAGCGTAGGTGTCGTGCAGGGGGCAGGGCGTAGCCCCTTCGGCGTAGCCGAAGCAAGCGACTGTTAGAGTTGCGTAGCAACTCGTGTCGCGTGCC
>NZ_JAAHBU010000090.1 GCF_010671725.1 Pseudomonas brassicae
CCAGCCGGCTTCTGCGCGCATGCCCGAGCAGTCGCCGGCAAACAGCCGGCGCGACACGTCGCCTGGTCGCGACCGAGGGCGCACACCAGGCCCAGGGCATTGAGGTAGGCAGTCATGGGGTGTTCTCGCTGGGCAGGGGGCTGACTAGATAACGCAGGCCCTGCTCCAGGTTCAAGCTGAACGAGGTCGATTGGCTATAGGTGACTGACCAACGGCTGCCCAGGCGCCGCTGGTTGCCCTGCTGCTGCGCCGTGGGGGTAGGCGCGCTGCAGCTCGGATTGCGGTGTGAGCGCGAACAGCAGCGCGGCGAACAGCTCGCGCGCGGCTGGATTGGGCGGCAACAGGCCGTCGGCCTGCCAGGTGCCGTCCTGCAGCAACTGGCGCGCCTGGGGCATGCCCAGCAGGTCGAGCAGCGACCAGCGCAGGCGTGCGTCTTCCTGCTGGATTACCAGTAGCCAGTCCTGGCGCTGGCCGGCCTGCTCGCGCTGCACGTGCAGTTGCATCGGCAAGGCCAGCGCCGGCAGTTGCGCGGGCAGCGGCGGGCGGGCGGTGCAACCGGCCAGCCAGGCGACGGCGAGCATCAGCAGCAGGCGTTTCATTCGGCGTGTGCCTGCAGCGGTTTGCGTGCCACCACGTTGACCAGGGTCTCTTCACGCTGGCCCACCGGCTTCGGTTTGCGCAGGCCGAAGCGTTCGAGCAGGCCGAAGTCGCTGGAGCGGCTCCACCACAGGTACGGGTACGAGACGTTCCGTGCGCCGAATTCGAAGCCTTGCTGGCGCAGCATGTCGAGGTAGCCCTCGGCGCTTTTCTGCACGTGCATGGGGTGGCGGAACAGCCAGCGGATCACCCAGGTGTCGATGTAGGCCTCGGTGGACTCGGCGAACAGCAGGTAGCCGCCGGGCTTGAGTACGCGCCAGAACTCGGCCAGGGCCTTGTCCTGTTCCACCAGGTGGTGGAAGGTCTGGTGGCAGAAGACCATGTCGACGCTGGCGTCCTCGAACTGCAAGGCGGCGCAGTCGCTACCTCGCAGTTCCACCTCCAGCCCCAGGCGACGGGCTTCGGCCGCGCTCAGCGCAAGGCTGTGCGGGTCGCATCGGTGCCCTGCAACTGCGCCGGGGCAAACACCTGCTGCAGGTACTGGAACGATTTGCCCTGGCCGCAGCCTACGTCCAGCACCACCGGTGCCTGCGGCGGTTCGCCGTCGAACAGCCCGCGCAGGTCGTTGATCGCCACCCGCAGCACATGGTGCTGCCAGGTGTGGCTGCGCAGGAACCAGAACCCGAAGCGGGTTTCCTCGACGTAGGTCTTGCTCAGGAAGGTCGACTCGCTCATGCCGACGGCCTTGCGCAGACCTGCGCCAGCATGCGCAGGCGCCGCTGCGGTTCGCTGACGAACGGATTGTTCATGTCCCAGGCGTAGCCGGCGAGGATCGAGCTGATCATGGCGCGGATTTCCGGCGAGCTGGCCGGGTGGTAGATCACGTCCTGGAAGCTGCCGTCATACCAGCCCTCGACGTAGGCGCGGAAGGTATCGACACCGCGCTTGAGCGGTTCGGCGAATTCCGTTTGCCAGTTCACCGCTGCGCCCTTGAGCTGGCGGTCGAGCAGGCCGGCGGCCATGCTTGCCGAGCGCATGGCGATGGTCACGCCCGAGGAGAATACCGGGTCGAGGAACTCGGCGGCGTTGCCCAGCAGGGCGAAGCCCGGCCCGTGCAGGCTTTTGACGTTGGCCGAGTAGCCGCCGATGGTGCGCGCCGGGGTGTCCCATACGGCGTTGGCCAGCACCTGCTGCAGGCTCGGGGTCTGTGCGACAAAGGCTTTCAGGCACTCGTCCAGGTCGGTGGGGGCCTGGGCAAAGTGCTCGGCCGCGGCCACCACGCCCAGCGAGCAACGGCCATCGCTGAACGGAATGGTCCAGAACCAGATGTCGCGCTTTTCGGGGTGGGTGGTGATGAGGATCTTGTCGCGGTCGAAGCCGGGGTGGTCGATGCGGTCTTCGATGTGGGTGAACACCGCCTGGCGCACCGGGAAATTCGACGGCGCCTCCAGGTCGAGCAGGCGCGGCAGTACGCGGCCGTAGCCACTGGCGTCGAGCACGAAGCCGGCCTCCACGGTGTATTGGCTGCCGTCCAGGCGGCGCACTTGCAAGCGTGGGCGCTGGCGCTCGAAGTCGGCGCTGACGATCTCTTCCTCATAGCGGATCTGCACGCCTTGCAGCGCGGCCTGGTCGGCCAGCAACTGGTCGAAGCGCGCGCGCTGTACCTGGAAGGTGGTCGGCCGACCCTTGCTGAAGGTCTCGCCGAAATCGAACGCGCTGTATTCCTCGCCCCAGGCGAAGGCGGCGCCGTTCTTGCGCTGGAAACCGGCTGCTTGGAGGGCGTCGAGCATGCCGGCTTCCTCGACGAAGTCGATGCAATGCGACAGCAGGCTCTCGCCGATGGAAAAGCGCGGGAAGCGCTGGCGCTCGATGATCAGCACATCATGGCCCTGGCGCTTGAGCAGGGCGCCGGCAATCGCGCCGGACGGGCCGGCACCGATGATCAGTACCGGGTGGTGTTGCAGTTCAGCGTTCGGCATGTGGCCTCCGTGCCGTAGGGACAGTCGTCAGGGGAGTGCGGTGCAGCCCGGCCAGCGCTGGCATCAGCGTGGCGACCAGGCTCATCAGCATCAGCGCGAAGTACAGCGCCGGGCTGATCAGGTGTTGTTGCAGCAGCAGGTTGAGGAACACGATCTCGCTCAACCCGCGAATATTCAGCAGCAGGCTCTCGCGCCATTTGCTTGCCCCTGGGAACGATGGCGTAGCCCAGCTCAGGCCCAGCCAGTTGCCGAGCAGCTTGCTGACGATCGGCGCCAGCAGCAGGGCACTCAGTTGCAGCGCATCGAAGCCTGCAGTACGTCGTGCAGGTCGATCTGCACGATGCCGAAGGTGAGGATCAGCGGGATCGCCACGCCGTTCTGCAAGCGCTTGATCCAGGTTGGGGGTAACGGCATGCGCAGGCTGATCTTGAGCCAGGCCATGCACGCCAGGTAGCCGATGCCGAAGATCAGCGCATTGAGCTTGTAGTGCTCGGCCACGAACAGCAGGGCGAAGAAGCTCAGGCTGTACACCTGCGGCTGGCGGATGCGCAACGCGTGCAGCAGCAGCGGCACGCCGGCGCCGAGCAGCGGCAGCAGCAGGCTCAGGGGCTTGAGGCTGCCCTGGGCGAGGCCGAACAGCAGCCAGCAGCTCAGGTCGATCAGGATCGCCGACTGCATCAGGCGGCGGGTGGCCGTTGGCGGGTAGTCGATATGGCGCAGGTACAGGTACAGCACCGGGATCGCGGTGATCGCGAACACCAGCCCCAGTGCCAGGGTAGTCAGCCAGGGCTGCTCGCCCAGCAGCCAGGTGCCGCAGGCCAGCCCGGCCGCGAACGGCACCAGAAAGCTTGGCAGCGCGATCTTCAGGCTCTGGCGGTCGAGCTTGAGTTCGACCACATCGCTGAGGATATGCCCCAGCAGCAGGGCGAAGCTGGCGCCATACAGGGTCTTGAGCCAGGTGGGTGCGATCAGCGCGGCGCCGCTGAGCTGCCAGTGCGGCTCGACCCACAGCAGCATCAGCAACGGCAGGCCGAGCGCGGCCAGCAGCAACTGGCTGACGATCGGGATCAGCCCCAGGCGCCGGCCCAGCTCGCTGGCGATGCCGAACAGTACCAGTGCGACTAACCAGAACAGCAGAACAGTCATGCGCTGACAGGCTCCTTGTCGGTGGCCGCCCACGGCGCGAGCAGGAAGCTGAAGGCCAGCCCGAGGCTGACCGCAAGGCCGAAATTGCTCACTGCCGGGGTGCCCGACACCGCCAGCAGGCCGAACGACAGCCAGGTGGTGGCGGCCGCCAGCAGGGTGCCGAGCAGGCTCACCGCGGCGCCGCCGATGCGTTCATGCATGAGGATCGCGTAATCCACGCTGATCGCCGTCACCAGCAGCAGCCCGAACAGGCTGAACAGGGTCAGCGGCTGCCCCAGCCAGCCGAGGCTGGCCAGGCTGCACAGCGCCGCCAGCAGCGGCA
>NZ_JAAHBU010000091.1 GCF_010671725.1 Pseudomonas brassicae
CTCGACGCCCGCGACGCCGACTACGACCTGGCCGTGGCGCAGTACAACAAGAGCCTGGTGCGCGCACTGGGCGAGGTCAGCGACAGCATCGACCAGTTGCACGCCCTGGGCCAGCAGATCGCGGCCAAGCAGCACGCCACCGACATCGCCCAGCAGTCGTATGACACCGTGATGCAGCGCTATGGCTCCGGTATCGGCAACTACCTGGACGTGCTCAGCGTCGAGCAGCAACTGCTGCAGTCGCAGCGCCAGCTGGCCGAATTGAACGCCGAACAGATCGACCTGTCGATCCAGTTGATGCAGGCACTGGGGGGCGGCTACCAGGCCGATACCCAGGCGGCTGCATTGCCATCGACCTCCCGAAATCAATAAGCCAAGGTATTTGTCATGGCCACTGCAACTTCCCCGGACACTGCCGTTACCGCGCAGGACCTCAACAACCAGCGTAAACGCAAGACGCTGCTGCTCGGCTTGCTGGTGCTCGTACTCGTACTCGGCGCCGGCGTGTGGGCCTGGCACGAACTCTATGGGCGCTGGAGCGAAAGCACCGACGACGCCTACGTCAACGGCAACGTGGTGGAAATCACCCCGCTGGTGACCGGCACCGTGACCAGCATCGGCGCCGATGATGGCGACCTGGTGCAGGCCGGCCAGGTGCTGATCCAGTTCGACCCGAGCGACACCGAGGTCGGCCTGCAAAGCGCCGAGGCCAAGCTGGCGCGCGCCGTGCGCCAGGTGCGCGGGCTGTACAGCAACGTCGACGGGCAGAAGGCCCAGGTGGCGGCGCGCAAGGCCGAGCTGCAAAAGGCCCAGGAAAACTACAGCCGCCGCAAGACCCTGGCTGCCGGCGGGGCGATCTCGCAGGAAGAGCTGTCGCATGCGCGTGACGACCTGGCCTCGGCACAGAGCGCCTTGAGCAATGCCCAGCAGCAGCTCAATACCACCACCGCCCTGGTAGATGACACCGTGGTCTCCTCGCACCCCGAAGTCATGGCCGCTGCCGCCGACCTGCGCCAGGCGTACCTGAACAACGCCCGTACCACGCTGGTGGCGCCGGTCACGGGCTACGTGGCCAAGCGCACCGTACAGCTGGGCCAACGCCTGCAGCCGGGTACCGCGACCATGGCGGTGATCCCGCTGGACCAGCTGTGGATCGACGCCAACTTCAAGGAAACCCAACTGCGTAACATGCGCATCGGCCAGCCGGTGGACATCGTCGCCGACCTGTACGGCAGCGAAGTGAAATTCAGCGGCAGCATCGACAGCCTGGGCGCCGGTACCGGCAGCGCGTTTGCCCTGTTGCCGGCGCAGAACGCCACCGGCAACTGGATCAAGATCGTCCAGCGCGTGCCGGTGCGTATCCATATCAACCCCGAGCAGTTGGCCCAGCACCCGCTGCGCATCGGCCTGTCGACCCAGGTGGATGTGGACCTGCACGACCAGAGCGGCCCGGTGCTGGCGCAACAGCCGCCGCAGAAAGCCTCGTTCGCCACCCAGGTGTATGACCGCCAGCTGGTTGAGGCCGACACGCTGATCGCGCGCCTGATCCATGACAACAGCGCCGCCTCCGGCAAGACCGCGCAACGATGAGCGGCCAGGCGTCCTTCACTCCGCCGAGCCTGCTGCTGACCACCATCGGCCTGTCGCTGGCGACGTTCATGCAGGTGCTCGACACCACCATTGCCAACGTGGCGCTGCCGACCATCTCCGGCAACCTGGGGGTGAGTTCGGAGCAGGGCACGTGGGTCATCACCTCGTTCGCCGTGAGCAACGCGATTGCCTTGCCGCTGACGGGCTGGCTGAGCCGGCGTTTCGGTGAGGTGAAGCTGTTTATCTGGGCCACCCTGCTGTTTGTGCTGGCTTCGTTCCTGTGCGGCATTGCGCAATCGATGCCGGAGTTGGTGGGCTTTCGCGTGCTGCAGGGCATCGTCGCCGGCCCCTTGTACCCCATGACCCAGACCCTGCTGATTGCGGTGTACCCCCCGGCCAAGCGGGGGATGGCGCTGGCACTGCTGGCGATGGTCACGGTGGTGGCGCCGATTGCCGGGCCGATTCTGGGCGGGTGGATCACCGACAGTTACAGCTGGCCGTGGATCTTCTTCATCAACGTGCCGATCGGCCTGTTTGCCGCCGCCGTGGTGCGCCAGCAGATGCGCACGCGGCCGGTCGCCACCAGCCGCCAGCCGATGGACTACGTGGGCCTGCTGAGCCTGATCGTCGGGGTCGGGGCGTTGCAGATCGTGCTCGACAAGGGCAATGACCTGGACTGGTTCGAGTCGAACTTCATCGTGATCGGCAGCCTGATCTCGGTGGTGTTCCTGGCCATCTTCATCATCTGGGAACTGACCGACAAGCACCCGGTGGTGAACCTGCGGTTGTTCGCGTACCGCAACTTTCGTATCGGCACTATCGTGCTGGTGGGGGGCTATGCGGGCTTTTTCGGGATCAACCTGATCCTGCCACAGTGGCTGCAGACCCAGATGGGCTACACCGCCACCTGGGCGGGGCTGGCGGTGGCGCCGATCGGCTTGCTGCCGGTATTGATGTCACCGTTCGTGGGCAAGTACGCACACACGTTCGACCTGCGCGTGCTGGCAGGGCTGGCGTTCGTGGCGATTGGCGCGAGTTGCTTCATGCGTGCCGGGTTCACCAACGAGGTGGACTTCCAGCACATTGCGCTGGTGCAGTTGTTCATGGGCATCGGCGTGGCGCTGTTCTTCATGCCGACCTTGAGCATATTGCTCTCGGACCTGCCACCGCAGCAGATTGCCGACGGTTCGGGGCTGGCGACCTTCCTGCGTACCCTGGGCGGCAGCTTTGCCGCGTCGCTGACCACCTGGATCTGGATCCGCCGGGCCGACCAGCACCATGCGTACCTGAGCGAGAGCATCAGTACCTATGAGCCGGCGACGCGCGAGACGCTCAACCACCTGGGCGGGGCGAGCGGGCAGTCGTATGCGCAGTTGGAGCAGATGCTCAACAGCCAGGCGTACATGATGTCGACGGTGGACTACTTCACCCTGATGGGCTGGGTGTTTGCCGGGTTGGTGCTGCTGGTGTGGCTGGCCAAGCCGCCGTTTGCAGCCAAGGCCGGGCCGGCGTCGGCGGGGCACTGAGCAACAGCGTCAGCGCGCTGCGCTGACTTCGCTGGCAAGCCAGCTCCCACAGGTACAGCGGTGATTTCGAGGTCACTGCGCATCCTGTGGGAGCTGGCTTGCCAGCGAAGAGGCCGGATCAGGCAAAGTCGAAGGGAGCCAGCTGGAGCCCTTGTTCATCCACCTGCAACGCCCAGCCCTGACGGTCCCAGTCGCCCAGCACGATACGTCGCGCCGGCGTATTGCCTACCACCAGCTTGTGGATCGCCGGGCGATGGGTATGGCCATGCACCAGGGTCAGCACGCCATGTTGCTGCATCACCCGCGGCACTTCCTCGGGCGTCACATCGACAATCTCGTTGGCCTTCATGCGCGTTTGCGCACGGCTTTCGCTGCGCAGCTTGCGCGCCAGCTTCTGGCGCGTGCGCAACGGCAGGTGCCGCAGAATCCACAGGCTCAGCGGGTTGCGCAGGTAACGGCGCAGTTTCATGTAGCCTTCGTCGCGGGTGCACAGGCTGTCGCCGTGCATCAGCAGCACCGGCTCACCGCCCAGTTCGACCACGCTCGGGTCGGCCAGCAGGGTGACGCCAGCGGCCTTGCAGAACGCCTGGCCGATCAGGAAGTCGCGGTTGCCGTGCATCAGGAACACCTGGGTGCCCGTGTCGCTCAGCGCACGCAAGGCCTGGCAGATGGACACCTGGTAGGGCGTCATGGCGTCGTCGCCGATCCAGGCCTCGAAAAAATCCCCGAGGATGTACAGCGCCTGCGCGCTGCGGGCACGGGTTGCCAGCAGATCAAGAAACGCCCGGGTAATGTCCGGGCGTTCTTCTTGCAGATGCAGATCAGAGATCAGCAGTATCACTCAGTGATCTCGGCTTTCTCGATGATCACGTCTTCGACCGGCACGTCCTGGTGACCGGACTTGGAACCGGTGGCCACGGCCTTGATCTTGTCGACCACGTCGGTGCCGGCGGTGACTTTACCGAACACTGCGTAACCCCAGCCTTGCACGTTCTTGCCGCTGTGGTTGAGGAAGCTGTTGTCGGCGACGTTGATGAAGAACTGCGCGGAGGCCGAATGCGGCTCCATGGTACGCGCCATGGCGATGGTGTACTTGTCGTTGCTCAGGCCGTTGTCGGCTTCGTTCTGGATGCTCGGGCGCTTGTCTTTCTTCTCTTTCATGCCTGGCTCGAAACCGCCGCCCTGGATCATGAAGTTGCCGATGACGCGGTGGAATACGGTGTTGCTGTAGTGGCCAGCGTTGACGTACTCGATGAAGTTGGCCACGGTGATCGGGGCTTTTTCGGCATTCAGTTCGATGACGATGTCACCGTGATTGGTGGTCAGTTTGACTTGGGTCATGCTTGAAATCTCGCTTTTAAAGGCATTTGAAAGGGGAGCGCAGGATCGCGTATACACCCTGACGCACAGTTTACAGGCCACGATACGCAGGTCACGGCAGTTTTTTTGCCCGGCCAGTCGAATATCGCGCCAGTTTGTCGGCGCTGCCCTGTCGGCAGCTCGGGCGCTTGGGCTATGATAAGCCCTTTGATTCAGTCGGCCTACCCAGGCCGTGTACCGGTATTTCAAGGATCCTATGAGCAAGCCCACCGCCGACACCGCTCCGAACGCCGCTGCCAAAGGCGCGCCCGCCGTACCCGTGAACTTCCTGCGCCCGATCGTGCAGGCCGACCTGGACGCCGGCAAGCACAGCAGTATCGTCACCCGTTTCCCACCAGAGCCCAACGGTTACCTGCACATCGGCCATGCCAAGTCGATCTGCGTCAACTTCGGCCTGGCCCAGGAATTCGGCGGTGCCTGTCACCTGCGCTTCGATGACACCAACCCGGCCAAAGAGGACCAGGAGTACATCGACGCCATCCAGAGCGACGTCAAGTGGCTGGGCTTCGAGTGGACCGGCCCGGTGCGCTACGCCTCGCAGTACTTCGACCAACTGCATGCGTGGGCCGTCGAGCTGATCAAGGCGGGTAACGCCTACGTCTGCGACCTGACCCCCGAGCAGGCGCGCGAATACCGTGGCAACCTGACCGAGCCTGGCAAGAACAGCCCGTTCCGCGAGCGCAGCGTCGAGGAAAACCTCGACCTGTTCGCGCGCATGAAGGCCGGCGAGTTCAAGGACGGTGAGCGCGTGCTGCGCGCCAAGATCGACATGGCGTCGCCGAACATCAACCTGCGTGACCCGATCCTGTACCGCATTCGTCATGCCCATCACCACCAGACCGGTGACACATGGTGCATCTACCCGATCTACGACTTCACCCACGGCCAGTCGGACGCCATCGAAGGCATTACCCACTCGATCTGCACCCTGGAGTTCGAAAGCCACCGTCCGCTGTACGAGTGGTTCCTCGACCACCTGCCGGTGCCGGCCAAGCCGCGCCAGTACGAATTCAGCCGCCTGAACCTGAACTACACCATCACCAGCAAGCGCAAGCTCAAGCAACTGGTCGACGAGAACCACGTCAATGGCTGGGACGATCCGCGCATGTCCACGCTGTCGGGCTTCCGTCGTCGTGGCTACACCCCGGCCTCGATCCGCAACTTCTGCGAAATGATCGGCACCAACCGTTCCGACGGCGTAGTCGACATGTCGATGCTTGAGTTCAGCATCCGTGACGACCTCGATCGCACCGCACCGCGCGCCATGTGTGTGCTGCGCCCGCTGAAGGTGGTGATCACCAACTACCCCGAAGGCCAGGTCGAGCACCTCGAGCTGCCGCGTCACCCCAAGGAAGACATGGGCGTGCGTGCCTTGCCGTTCGAACGTGAACTCTACATCGATCGCGACGACTACATGGAAGCGCCGCCCAAGGGCTACAAGCGCCTGGAGCCGGCCGGTGAAGTGCGCCTGCGTGGCAGCTACGTGATCCGCGCCGACGAGGCGATCAAGGATGCCGAGGGCAACATCGTCGAGCTGCGCTGCTCGTACGACCCCGACACCCTGGGCAAGAACCCCGAAGGGCGCAAGGTCAAGGGCGTGATCCACTGGGTGCCGGCAGCGGCCAGCGTGGAGTGCGAAGTGCGCTTGTACGACCGCCTGTTCCGTTCGGCCAACCCCGAGAAGACCGAAGACGGCGGCACTTTCCTTGACAACATCAATCCCGATTCGCTGCAGGTGCTCAGCGGTTGTCGTGCGGAACCTTCACTGGGCCAGGCCCAGCCGGAAGACCGCTTCCAGTTCGAGCGCGAAGGCTACTTCTGCGCCGACCTGAAAGACTCCAAGCCGGGTCAGCCGGTGTTCAACCGCACCGTGACCCTGCGCGATTCGTGGGGCAGCTAAGGAACTCGTCGTGCTAAGCATTTACAACACCCTGAGCAAGACCAAGGAAGTTTTCGTTCCGCTCGATGGCAACAAGGTGCGCATGTACGTCTGCGGCATGACCGTGTACGACTTCTGCCACCTGGGCCACGGTCGCAGCATGGTCGCGTTCGACCTGGCTACCCGCTGGTTGCGTTACAGCGGCTACGACCTGACCTACGTGCGCAACATCACCGACATCGACGACAAGATCATCAACCGTGCCAACCAGAACGGCGAGCCGTTCGAAGCGTTGACCGCACGCATGATCGACGCGATGCACGAGGACGAGCGGCGCCTGAACATCCTGCCGCCCGACCAGGAGCCGCGTGCCACCGACCATATCGCCGGCATGCACGCGATGATCCAGACCCTGATCGACAAGGGCTACGCCTACGCGCCGGGCAACGGTGACGTGTACTACCGCGTCGGCAAGTTCGTGGGCTACGGCAAGCTGTCGCGCAAGAAGATCGAAGACCTGCGCATCGGTGCGCGCATCGAGGTCGACGAGGCCAAGCAGGACCCGCTCGACTTCGTGCTGTGGAAGGGCGTCAAGCCTGGTGAGCCGAGCTGGCCGTCGCCGTGGGGCGCAGGCCGCCCGGGCTGGCATATCGAGTGCTCGGTGATGTCGACCTGCTGCCTGGGCGAGAGCTTCGACATCCATGGCGGTGGCAACGACCTGGAGTTCCCGCACCACGAGAACGAGATTGCCCAGAGCGAAGCGGCCACCGGCAAGCAGTACGCCAAGGCGTGGATGCATTGCGGCATGATTCGCATCAATGGCGAGAAGATGTCCAAGTCGTTGAACAACTTCTTCACCATTCGCGACGTGCTCGACAAGTATCACCCGGAGGTGGTGCGCTACCTGCTGGTGTCGAGCCACTACCGCAGCTCGATCAACTACTCCGAAGACAGCCTGCGTGAGTCCAAGGGCGCGCTGGAGCGTTTCTACCATGCGCTGCGTGGCTTGCCGCGCGTTGCGGCGCAGGGTGGCGAGGCGTATGTCGAGCGCTTTACGGCGGCCATGAACGACGACTTTGGTACACCGGAAGCCTGTGCGGTGCTGTTCGACCTGGTGCGCGAGATCAACCGCGTACGCGAAGCCGAGCCGCAACTGGCTGCCGGCCTGGCGGGTCGCTTGCGTGAGCTGGGTGAGTTGCTCGGTGTGCTGCAACTGGAGGCCGATGACTTCCTGCGTGCCGGTGCCGAGGGCAAGGTCGACGCAGCACAAGTGGAGGCGTTGATTGAAGCGCGCCTGCAGGCCCGTACCGACAAGAACTGGGCCGAGTCGGACCGCATTCGTGACCAGTTGACCGCCATGGGTGTGGTGCTGGAAGACAGCAAGGGCGCAACGACCTGGCGCCTGGCCGACTGATCGATGTGGCCCCTTTCGCCGGCCTTGCCGCGAAAGGGTTACATCAGCGTAAAAAAGCCAGCAGGTGTTCGCAGAACGCCTCGGGTGCCTCTTCTGTCACAAAATGCCCACAACCTTCGATGATTGCACCCTGCAAGGTCGTGGCGCGCCCGGTCATCGTGACCATCGGCGCATCGTTGGTAGCATGTTCCGCCCCGATGGCCAGCACCGGCATTGCCAGTGGCGTCAGCCCACGCTGCTGATTCTGGCGGATCGTCTCGGGTATCGCCCGGTAATAGCCAAAACCGCCACGCAGCCCACCCGGCGCCGAGTACGCCTGCACATAGGTGTCCACTGCCACGCGGTCCAGGCGCACCGCCCAGTTCTCGAACATGAACCTCAGGTACAGCGCTTCGCGTCCGGCGATCAACGCCTCGGGCAAGTCGTGCACCTGGTTGAACATGAAGTGCCAGAGAAAACGGTTGTGCTTGGGCGCAGAGAAGATCGACGGCGCCGGCGCAAGGCCCGGGATCACCGCCTCGCTCAGGCACAATTGGCTCACGCTGTCGGGGTCATCACTGGCCAGCGCATAGCCGATCCACATGCCCACATCGTGCCCGACCACTGCATAGCGCGTGTGCCCCAGCTGGCGCATCAGGCCGGCCAATCGCGCCGCGGCGGTGCCGGTGTCATAGCCGTCCAGCGGCTTGTCGGAGAGGCCCATGCCGGGCAGGTCAACCGCAATGGCCTGGTAACCGCTGGCTGCCAACGTGCTCATCACTTGCCGCCAGGTGTACCAGGTCTGCGGCCAGCCCGGGATCAGCAGTACGGGTGCTCCCTGACCCTGGGTGACGTAGTGCAGGCGCAGCCCGTCGATGCTCGCATAGTGATGGTCGAGGCTGCTCATGCGTGTTGTGCTCCGCGCAAGCCCAGCACCGAGGCGATGCTGGCATGATCGAGCGGTGTACCGGCGAAGTCGTCGAACACCGTGTCGGTGATCTTGATCGTGTGTGCATTGATGAACGCCACGCCCTCGCGGGCACCGTCGTGCGGGTTCTTCAGGCAGCACTCCCACTCGAGCGTGGCCCAGCCTTCGTAGTCGTATTCGGCCAGCTTGCTGAAGATGCCCTTGAAGTCGACCTGCCCGTCACCCAGCGAGCGGAACCGCGCTGCACGCTTGAGCCAGGGCTGATAGCCGCCGTACAGGCCCTGCCTGCCGGTGGGCAGAAACTCGGCATCCTTGACGTGGAACATGCGGATGTAGTCGCGATACAGGTCGATGAAGTCCAGGTAGTCGAGTTGCTGCAACAGCAGGTGGCTGGGGTCAAAGAGCATCTTGCAGCGCGGATGATGCTCGACCTGGTCGAGGAACATCTCGAAACTCGCGCCGTCGTGCAGGTCTTCGCTGGGATGGATTTCGAAACACAGGTTGATGCCGTGCGCTTGGCACGTGTCCAGGATCGGCAGCCAGCGCTTGCCCAGCTCGGCGAAGGCGGCCTCGATCAGGCCTTCAGGGCGTTGCGGGAAGGGGAACACATACGGCCAGGCCAGCGCGCCGGAAAAGGTGCCCATGTCGGTCAGGCCCAGGCGCTTGGAGGCGATCACTGCCCAGGTGAGCTGCTGCACCGCCCAGGCAGTGCGTGCCGCCGGGTTGCCGTGCAGGTGTGGCGGGGCAAAGCTGTCGCACATCACGTCATACGCCGGGTGTACGGCCACCAGCTGACCGAACAGGTGGGTGGTCAGTTCGCTGATCACCAGCCCGTGCCCGGCCAGCATGGCGGTAATCGCGTCGCAGTAGTCCTGGCTGTGGGCAGCGCGCTCGACGTCGAACAGGCGCGCATCCCAGGCGGGAACCTGCAGGGCCTTGAAACCCAGTTGTGCTGCCCACTGGGCGATGTGCTCGAGGGAGTCGAAGGGCGCCTCGGCGGCGCTGAATTGTGCCAGGTGCAGGCTGGGGCCTTTTAACGTTTTCATCTTGGCTCGCTATTGTTTGTCGATCGACAAGCAATAAAAAGGTCACTGCCCGGTCGTCAAGTATTCTTTGTCTTTCAACAAACAATTGCCCATACTGCGTGCCTCGATCAGTTGTTCCGGAGCGCGTACCCATGGCAGGCAGACCCCGTCAATTCGACCGTGACGCCGCGTTGCGCACCGCGCGTGACGTCTTTTGGGCGCGCGGTTTCGAGGCCACGTCGATGAACGACCTGGTAGCAGCGCTGGGCATCGCCTCGGCACGCATCTACGCCGCGTTCGGCTCCAAGGAGCGCCTGTTCAAGGAAGCGATCGAGTTGTATGAGCGTGACGAAGGAGCCTTCTCGACCCAGGCACTGAGCGACCAGCCCACCGCGCACCGGGCCATCGAGCGGCTGTTGCTGGACGCCGTCGAGCTGTACACCCGCCCTGAGGGGCCGCTGGGGTGCATGGTGGTGTCGGCCGCAACCAACTGTTCGGCGACAATGACGGGGTGCGCGAGTGGCTGGCCGAGCATCGACGCGACAAGACCCAGTCGATCATCCAGCGGCTGCAGGTTGCGGCACAGGCGGGCGAGCTGAACCCGCAGGCGGACGTGCAGGCGCTCGGGGATTTTTTCGCCACGGTACTGCATGGCTTGTCGGTGCAGGCGCGCGACGGTATCGAGCGGGCGCGGCTGCACAAGGCCATCGAGCCGGCGCTGCAGATGCTGGTGTGGGCGACCGGCGGGCCCGGCGCTTGCGTCGCCGAGCAATTGGCGTGACGCGGCCCTAGCTCGCCACCCGCGGGCGACACTGCAACACCAGCCGCGCGCCACCCAGTTCGCTGGCCGCCACTTCCAGGCCGAAACCGTGCAGGTCCACGATCGCCGCGACGATCGACAGGCCAAGGCCGAACCCGTTGTGGCGATGGCCTTCCTCGCTGCGGTAGAAACGCTTGAGCACCGCCTCGCGTTCTGCTTCGGGAATGCCCGGCCCACTGTCCTCCACATCGATCCGCACGCCCTGGGCATCTTGCTGCGCGCGTATCAGCACCTGGCCACCGGCCGGGGTGAACTTGATCGCATTGCCCAGCAGATTGGCCAGTGCCTCGAACAGCAGCTCGCGGTCCCCCTTGAGCGCCGGCAGATGGTCGGGTAGCGCCAGGGTCAGCTGGATCTCGCCATCCTCGGCCAGCGGCAGGTAGAAATCATGCAGCTCTACCAGCAGCGCCCGTGGGTCGAGCTCGACAAACCCGGCCCGGCGCTGACGGTCTTCCAGCTCGCTGATGCGCAGCAAGCCGCGAAACCGCGCCATCAGCGTGTCGGTTTCACTGATGGCCTGGTCCAGCTGATCGGACTGGGCCGAGTCGTCCCCGGCCTGCTGGCGGATCCTGTACAACTTGGCACGCAGTCGCGTGAGTGGCGTACGCAGGTCGTGTGCAATGTTGTCGCACACACCCTTGACCTCATGCATCAGCCGCTCGATGCGGTCGAGCATGGCATTGACGATGGCCGCCAGCATGTCCAGTTCGTCACGCCGTTGCGACAGCGGCAGGCGATGGGTGAGGTCACCGGCCACGATCAGTTCGGCGCTGTCCTGGATCGCGCGGATGCGCTTGAGTGGCCGCCGACGCAGCAGGTACCAACCGGCTATGCCGGGAATGATGGTCAGCGACAGGCCCCAGAGCAGGGCATGCAGGATGATCCGCGTGACCACGAACAGCGAGCCGTTGTCCCTCACCAGCACCAGCCAGCGGCCATCGCGTACCTTGAGGGCCACCGCGTCGCAGCTGTCCTTGGGGGTGCGTGGGGCATCGGCGTCCAGGCAGCGGCTCAGCTCATGGATCTTGCCGTCCAGGCCCAGCTCGGGCGGCACCTGGCGAACCTGGCCGCCGAGCGGGTTGAACTGTGCATCGAACAGCCCGTAGGCGTCGAAGCTGCGCTCATCGAATGCCTGACTTGCGATCAGTGCATCGTCCAGCTGTTTGCCGCTCATATGCGCGAACAGGTGCTGGCGTTGCAGCAGCGAGTGGCGGGTGAGCTTGTTGAGGTAGCCGGAGACCTCGAAGTACAGCACCCCCATGAGGATGCTGCTCCAGGCCACGAACAGAAAGCTGTACAGCGCCAGCAGGCGACTGGTGGACGAGCTCCAGCCCTTAGACGGGTTCGGCAATGGCATAGCCGCAGCCCCGCACCGTTCGAATCAGCGGGGTCTGGCCGGCGGCATCGATCTTCTTGCGCAGGCGACCGATGTGCACATCGATCAGGTTGGTGCCGGGGTCGAAGTGATAGCCCCACACTTCCTCGAAAATCATCATGCGGGTGATCACCTGGCCGGCATGGCGCATGAGAAATTCCAGCAGTTTGTATTCGGTGGGCAGCAGGTTGAGGGTCTGTTCGCCGCGGCGGGCTTCGTGGCTGATCAGGTCCAGCTCCAGGTCGGCGACCTGCAGGCGGGTCTGCGCCATGGGCACACTGTTGCGGCGCAGCAGCACCTCCACGCGTGCGGCCATCTCGTCGGAGGCGAATGGTTTGGTCAGGTAGTCGTCACCGCCGGCGCGCAGGCCGCGTACGCGTTCGTCGACATCGGAGAGGGCGCTGATCATCAGGATCGGCGTGGCGATCTTGAGGTTGCGCAGGGTGGTGACGATGGTCAGGCCATCGACCTCGGGCAGCATGCGGTCCAGGGTGATCAGGTCGTAGCCGCCGGCAATGGCCTTGGCCAGGCCTTCACGGCCGTTGTCGGCCCAGTCGACTTCCAGGCCATGGGCAGATAGTTCGGCGACGATTTCCTGGCCGGTCACGGCATCGTCTTCGATAGTCAGTACGCGGGGCATGCTCTTACCTGGGCGGCGTGTGGAGACTTGATTGTGCCAAAGAATAGGCGGTGCCCGGGTTAAAGAAAAATTCATCTTGCAAAAGCGGGCTGCTGCACAGCCCAGCGCGGGTCAAGCCCGCTCCTACAAGGATCGCATCAGTCCATGTGGGAGCGGGCTTGCCCCGCGAGACGCTTAGGCGACCTTGACGATCCAGCCTGCCGGCGCTTCGACGTCGCCACTCTGGATGCCGGTCAGCTCGTTGTAGAGCTTCTGGGTCACCGGGCCGACTTCGGTCTCGCTGTGGAACACGTGCAGCTTGCCGTCGTACTGGATGCCACCGATCGGGGTGATCACCGCGGCGGTACCGCAGGCACCGGCCTCGATGAAGCGGTCCAGCTGGTTGATCAGCACGTCGCCCTCGATCACCTTCAGGCCCAGGCGCGATTCGGCCAGCTCCATCAGCGACAGGCGGGTGATGCCCGGCAGCACGGAGGCTGATTTCGGCGTGACGAACTCGTTGTTGGCGGTGATGCCGAAGAAGTTGGCCGAACCTACTTCCTCGATCTTGCTGTGGGTCAGCGGGTCGAGGTAGATGCAGTCGGCGAAGCCGGCTTTCTTGGCCTCGTAGCCCGGTTGCAGGCTGGCCGCATAGTTGCCGCCGACCTTGGCAGCGCCGGTGCCTTGCGGGGCAGCACGGTCGAAGTCGGAGATCAGGAACTTGTGCGGGGTCATGCCGCCCTTGAAGTACGAGCCGACCGGGATGGCGAAGATCGAGAAGATGAACTCGGGCGCGGTGCGTACGCCAATGTTGTCACCCACGCCGATCACGAACGGACGCAGGTACAGCGCGCCCTTGCCATGCGGCGGGACGAAGCGCTCGTTGGCCTTGACCACCTGCTTGCAGGCTTCGATGAACTGTTCGGTCGGTACCCGCGGCATCAGCAGGCGGTCGCAGCTGCGCTGCATGCGCAGGGCGTTCTGGTCGGGGCGGAACAGGTTGATCGAGCCGTCCTTGCAGCGGTAGGCCTTCATGCCTTCGAAGCATTGCTGGCCGTAATGCAGCGCGGTGGAGCCCTCGCTGATGTGCAGCATATTGTCTTCAGTCAGGGTGCCCTGGTCCCATTCGCCATTGCGGAAGTGGGAAAGGTAGCGCTTGTCGGTCTTGATGTAGTCGAAGCCCAGCTTGTCCCAGTTAATGCTTTCGTTACTCATGGCACCCTCGATCGGTTGGCAAATGCCTGTATGGTCAGGCCACGCATATTGCGCAAGCAGCCACGATAATACATCCCGTGCAGATCGGGAACGCCTTCGGGCAGATTCGCCGTGTCGGGGTGGCAGCAACGCGCCGCTCAGGGTGGTACATAGCGTCGCGTTGCACGCGAAGTTGCGATGGTTCGGCCAGGGTATTCAACAGGAATTTGCGATTTTTTCGAGCATCAGGGGTGGTTAGGCTGAGGGTTCCACTAAAAGGAATTTAGGTGCCAAACATGTCTGGATCGACACTATTGCCCGCATTATCGAGTACGAATTCCCACGTAGGGGTGTCGCCTCACGCCCTGCTGCAGAGCAAGATTCCCGCCTGGCTGACAGCCTCCGACGCCAGCACGCGTGCAGCCTTTCGCCGCAAGCTCGGCCAGCCCCTGCCGTGGTTCCAGTTGGCCCGTGACGAAAAGGCCGCGCAGGTCGCCTCGTTGCTTGGCGAGCACGCCGTGCATCGGTTCGACCAGCAACAGGTGAACCAGGTACTCGATCAGTTGCCCAGTGCCGAGGCGTTCGCCGAGCCCTTGCTCAAGGCCGCCCTCAAACAACGCTTTGCGCTGGATATCGACGTGCGTGCCTGTTACCTGTTTCACGCCGCGCAGGTCAGGCTGGATGTATCGTTCGAGGCGCAAGACCCGCTGGTCATGCTGCAGACGGCGCTCAAGGCCGCCACGATGAGCCTGCTCAAGGCAGCGTTGCAGAACTTCGAGGCATCGCAGGCCGAGCCTGGCGGGATGGACCATGAAACCGGTTCGAAGGCCGCGATCTATGCGGCATACCCACTTGAAGGGGTATTCATCGCCGGCCCCACGCTCGACCTGGCGCCGGAGGCGTTCGCTGCGCTGTGTCGCGAGCTCGATTTGGGCGGCCAGTACAAGCAATTGATCGAACGCACGTTCAACCCGCCTTCCGCGCCTGGCGATGCCAGCGATGCCGCAGCAGTCAACCGTGCCACGACGTTCAAGCTGTTCGAACAGTCGGCGTTCCGGCTGCAGGTGCACCTGGCCTATCTGCAGAATGCCATCGACCCCGGCGCGTACGCGGCGCTGCTGGCCTTGCCCACGGGGGCGCAGCTGCCGGACAAGGCGCTGACCTGCAGTACGCTGCGGCTGTGGGGCGTTGAACTGACCGGCATTGTGGTGATCAGCCCCGACCGCGACGCGAGCGCCAAGGTCGAGAGGATTACCGTGTACATCCCCGATGATCCGATCAACCCGCTGCGCGAGTACGCGAGCTCCAGCGCATTTGCCAAGGCCTTGCGTAGCGCCCTGCAGACACCGGGCTACCTGAGGTTCTTCGAACGTTTTGTGCCGGCCCGCCATCGCGACGAGCTGTTCAGGCGCATTCACGCGGCGTTCTACCCCAAGGTCTGGGTTGCCGACCCCGGCTGGTACGAGCACAAGCTCGACCGCAACGCCAGGCTGCAGCTGGACGCGCAGCGTTTTACCGAACCTTTGCTGACACAGCTCTATCGGCAGAAAGTTGCGGTGCTCAAGGATGACGGGCTGTTCCATGCAGTACCTACTGCTGTCGAGGACCACAAGAGCCGTGAGCAGAAGTGGCTTTATTTTGCCGGCAAGCTGTTCGACGCGGCCAATGTTGCTGCCTTTGTCGTGCCAGGGCTGGGTGAGGTAATGCTTGCCGTGACGGCCGTGCAGTTGGGGTATGAAGCCTACGAAGGCCTGGAGAGCCTGATCGAGGGCGACCGCGATGCCGCGTTCGGCTACCTGATGGACGTCGTCGACAACCTGGCATTGATGGCGGCGCTGGCTGCGGCCGGCGCGGCTGCGGATGGCCCGCCGGCTGCTGTGGAGGTGCCGGAGGTGGTCGGCCAGATGCGTGCGGTGCAACGGCCAGATGGCAGTACTGCGTTGTGGAGGCCTGAGCTTGCACCGTTTGCCCACGATATCGTGCTACCGCGCGGGCTCAAACCCAATGCGTCCGGGCTTTACGAGTATCAGGGCAAGCAATGGCTGGCGCTGGACGGCCAGGTCTATGCGCTCAAGCCATCGGCCAATGGTGCAGCGTATCGGCTGCAGCACCCGCGCCGCGCAGGCGCCTACGAGCCTGTGGTACGCCACAATGGCGCAGGCGCCTGGGTCAGCGAAGCGGAGCAGCCATTGGCGTGGGAGGGCCTGAAGCTGCTGCGGCGCCTGCAACCCGGCAGCGCGGTCTTGTCCGATGAAGTGGCCAGCCAGGTGTTGCGCGTGAGCGATACCCACGAAGCGGTAATGCGCCGTGCACTGGCAGAGGGCGAGCGCTCGCCGGCGCTGCTCGAAGACACCTTGCAGCGCTTCGAACTCGACCAGGCCATCAAGGATGGCGATTCGCAACTGAGCGTTCAGCAACGGCGCGAGCTGTTCGCTACCCGTTATGCTATGTGGGATAGCACCGGGCGTGCCGACGTGGGGCTGGTGCGAAAGGCTTTTCCTGGCTTGCCGGTGAAGGTCGCAGAAGAACTGCTGAGCCACGCCAGCAGCGCCGAGCTGCAACAGTTGAGCAGTACACAGCGCTTGCCTGAGCGTATTGCCGAGGAAGCCCGCGCCTACCTGCAGCAGGTGCGCCTGGCCCGCGCCTGCGAAGGGTTGTACCTGGAGGCGGTGCCAAACGTTGATAGCGACAGGCTGGTACTGCATGCGCTGGAGCGCCTGCCTGGCTGGGCGTCCACGCTGCGTATCGAGCTGCGTGAGCTGTCGTTCGAGGGGCGCCTGATCGACAGCATCGGTGCCATTGATGCGCCTGAACGCAAAGTGCTGATCAAGGAGGGTGATAGCTACCTGGCGCGTGATGCCAGGGACCAGCACCTGCATGGGCGCGATGACATCTATGGCGCGTTGCTGCATGCGCTCCCCGATGCCCAGCGCGCGGCGCTGGGGGTGCCCCACGTGGGGCAGACGGCCGAGTTCAAGCGCGTCATTCGGGCATTGCCCGTGCCATCGCGCCAGGTGCTGCGCCAGCAGTTGCAACTGCAGCCTCTCAAGCCGGCGAGCCGCTCGCCCATGCGCCTGGCCAATGGCAGGCTCGGTTACCCGCTGAGCGGGCGCGGTGCGCTGGCGGCTTACTTCACCGAAGATACGCTGCTGGACAAGATCCGCTTGCTGGAATTCGAGGATGCCTACGCTGACGCCATCCTCCAGGACTTTTACGCGGCAGGCCTTACCCGCAGCGAGATCAACACCCACCTGGACCGGCTGCTGGACGAACAGGTGGCGCTGCGCGCCAGCCTCGACGCCTGGGCGCTGGAGTCGGCAGCGATCATCGACCTGACCCCGGCACGCAGCGCGGGGCGGCAGCGGATCGGCCAGGCGCTGTGGGCGCACTGGCGGGCAAATGGTCTGCTGGGGATCCGCGGCGCGGCGACGGCCTTGCGCCTGGACTCGACCATGCTGAGTGATTTCCCCGAGTCGCTACCCGGGTTCATGTATGCGCGCACCCAGGCGCTGGTGCTCAGCGACGTGACGGTGGATGCGCCACTGGATACCTTCCTGTCACGCTTCAGTGAACTGACCGACCTGGAGGTCAGTCGCAGTGGCACCAGCTCGGCCTACCTGCCGGTCAACGTGTTGGGGATCATTGTTGCACGCTGCCCGAGGCTGACCGCGCTGAGCGTCAATCGTCTCATCCTGCCTGTGGAGCAGCCGGCAATCGATATGCTGCGCGGCCTTGTCGATCTGCGTCGACTCGACCTGAGCGGCAATTGGCTGGAGGGCGAGCTGGATTTCAGCGGTTTTGAACTCGATTACCTGGGGTTGGAGCGCCTCGACTGGATAGGCAACACCCGCTGGCCGAGCTGGCTGAACAGCGCGATGCTCGATACGGTGGCCGAGGTGTCGCTGGCACACAACCGCATTACCGAACTGCCGGACTTCGTCGTGCACAACCCGATGGCCGCACGGCACACGCGCATTGGGCTGCAGGGCAATGTGCTGCCCCGTGCCACGATCATCGACCTGCGCCTGAACGAGGGGGCAGGGCGGCGCTTCAGCTTCGACCTTGACGTGCCGGACATCCTCCAGGCAGACCTGGGCGTAATGGTGCAGGAGCACGCGACACTGGCGCGATCGATCGAGGATTGGGTGCAGAGTTCAGGCTCAAGCGCCGCGTTGAGCGAGGAGCGCCTGGCTGCGCGCCGACGCCTGGGGGACGGCATCCTGAACTACTGGGCATTGCGCACCCGTCAGGGCGGCGCTGCGGTGCTGCACCTGGAAGATATCGCCCTGGCCGAGTTTCCGCGCAGCTTGCCACCCTTCTTCTACGAACGGGTAGTGCGCCTGCACCTGACCCGGCCACGTGCCACCGCCGGCGAACTGGATCACTTTCTTGGCAGTTTTGCGCACACCTACGACCTGGCCATCGCCGGCCACCTCACGCCGATGACCGAGTTGCCTGCCGCGCTGCTGCGCATGCGCGCGCTGGAAAGCCTGAGCCTGACCGACCAGGGGCTGCTCGTTGACCAGGCGGCGATGAATTTCTTTGCGCAGATACCTGCGCTCGACATGCTGGAGCTCGATGGCAACCGGCTTGGGGTGATCACGGATGTCACCGGGCTGGGCCGGGGGCGCCTGCACCTGTTGAGCCTGAACGAGGTCGGGCTGCACAGCTGGCCGGACTGGCTCAGTAGGATGCTGCCGCATGCCGTGGAAGTACTGGCGCTGGAAGGCAATCAGCTTACCGAGCTGCCGGCGTCCATCCTGCGCAATGCGCGCGATGATCGCTTTCGCTGCGAGATCAACCTGAGGGGTAACCCGCTGGACTACGAGACCATGCGTCAGGCACACGTGTCCGAGTCCTATTACCGCCCGTTCGCATTTTCCATGGACCTGCCCGATGACATCCTGGCGCTGTCCCAGAGCGAGCCGCACAGCTCCGACACCCCTGGCTCTGACGCCACCACCCAGCATACCCACAGCCCAGGCATGACTCCCGAAGCGCCGACAGCGTCGGTCGAACCCTGGGTGGAGGCGGCGCTGGACCAGGAGGCCTCACGTCGTCAGGCCTGGCAGCAGATCGAGGACAGTGATGACGCCCAAGACCTGCTCAGGCTGATCGCGCGCCTGCAGCACACCGCCGATTATCGTACCCCCAGAACCCGGCCCGACCTGGTCAGCCGTGTCTGGCAGGTGCTGCAGGCGGCGGCGCAGGACACCGAGCTGCGCCTGACGCTCAACGGCATGGCCCAAGAGCCGCTGGAGCAGATCGTGCAGCATGCCACCTGCCCGGATGGCATCCGCCTGGAGTTCAACCAGATGGAGGTACTGGTGTACACCCGGCGGGCGCTGCAGGATGTGCCTGAGCTGCAACGAGGCTCCACCTTGTATCGGCTGATGCGGCGTTTGTACCGTTTGCATCAGTTGGACAGTATCGCTGTGGAGCAGGCCGGGGTGCGTGACCAGGCCGAGGTGCGTCTGGCCTATCGCTTGCGCTGGGCACAGGTTCTGGACCTGCCGCTAGCGCCGGGCAGCATGCTCTACGAAGCCTCCGCCAACCTGCAGCCCGGTGAGCTGGACAGGGCACTGACGCGGGTGCAGCAAGGCGAGCATGGGCAGCCCCTGCTGGCATATGCGGCGCAGCGCGATTTTTGGGTAGAGTACCTGCGCGAAACCTTCGCTGAGCGCTTCCGGGCGCTCAAGCAAGCGTATGAAGCGCGGGTGCTTGAGGTCACCGACCTGTACCCGGACGACACCCCCGACCAGACCAGTGCACGCATCAGCGCACTGGAGCGGACATTCAGAAACGATGAGCGCAACCTGATCGACGAGCTGACCAACCGCGCCGGGGTGGACTATGCCTGATCGCGGTTGACGAACCGCAGGTGCCTGTAGCACTGTGCATCCATGACCACTGAACTGCGTACTTCGACCCAGACCACCACGACCGCGATCGGCGGGCGTTGGTGGGCTGTGTAGTGTAAACGCAGCGCTTCACCCAAGGCCCCGCCAGCACTGGACGGGGCCTTGTCGTTTCCGCGTTCGGGCTGGCCTTCAAGGACAGAGAGCATGCAACTGCAACGCGCGTTACTGGTACTGGATATGCAAGTCGGGCTTTTTCAGGGGGCCGAGCAGCCCTGGCAGGGGCAGCAGGTACTGGCCAATATCAACCGGCTGATAGAGGCTGCACGTGGCGCGCAGGTGCCGATTTTCGCTGCCCGTCACACCGGCCCTGGCGGCTCGCCGATCGCTGCCGGTAGCCCTGCATGGCAACTGCTGCCTGAGCTTGGCGTCGATCCTTGCCGCGACCGAGTGTTCGACAAGTCGCGCCCCAGCGCATTTTTCAACACCGACCTGCACCACTGGTTGCAGCAGGCAGCGGTCGACGAGTTGCTGATTGTCGGCATGAAGACTCAGTATTGCATCGATACCAACTGCCGCGTGGCTGCCGAGTTCGGGTTCAAGCCGCTGCTGGTCAGTGATGCGCACACTTGCATGGACACGCCGCAGCTGACGGCCGAGGCCATCATCGCCCACCACAACGCCACCCTGGGCGGTGCGTTCGCCACGCTGTGCGCCACCGAGGCAGTGCAGTTCGCTCTGGCACAGCGCTAGGCCCCGTTATGCGTTGCGCCGGGGTTTGCCGTAGGCCTGGGTGATGCGGTCGATCACCACCGCCAGTGCCACGATGGCCAGGCCTGCCTCGACGCCTTTGCCGACGTTCAGGGTCTGGATGCCTGCCAGCACGTCCTCGCCCAGCCCGCGTGCGCCGATCATGGAGGCGACCACCACCATCGACAGTGCCATCATCACCGACTGGTTCAGGCCTGCCAGTATGCTCGGCAGTGCCAGCGGCAACGAGACCCGGCGCAGGCGCTGCCAACGGCTCGCGCCCAGGCCCTGGGCGGCCTGGCTCAGCGACGGGTCGACCTGCGCCAGGCCCAGCTCTGTCAGGCGTACCAACGGCGGCAAGGCATAGATCAGCGTGGCAAAGATCGCTGGGACCTTGCCCAGCCCAAACAGCATCAATACCGGGATCAGGTACACGAAACTGGGCAGCGTCTGCATCACGTCCAGCACCGGCATCAGCAGGCGCCGTGCCAGTGGGCGGCTGGCCAGCAGCACGCCAAACGGCACCCCGATCACCACGCACAGGCCGGTACTGACCAGCACCAGTGCACAGGTCTGCAGCAGCTTGTCCCACAAGCCGACCACACCGATCAGAAACAGCAGTGCGCTCAACAGTAACGCCCGTCGCACACTGCGCGTGGCATGCCAGGTCAGCAGCGCCACCAGGGCCAGCAACAGCCACCAGGGGGTCATGCGCAACACGCTTTCCAGGCCCACCAGCAGCTGCAGCAATGCGTCCGACACGGCACGCAGTTGATCACCGTAGGCCAGTACCAGCCAGTCCACGAAGCGGTTGATGCTGTCGGCAAACGAAACGTGCAGGGCCTCTGGAAACGCCGCACTCACAAGGCTGCCTCGACCTTGGCGGCCACCTCGGTCGGTAGCCAGGCGTGCCAGATCGCGGGGTGCGCCTTGAGAAAGGCCTGCGCCGCCGCGCTGGGTTGCTGGCGCTGTTCGTTCATGTTTGCCAGGGCTGCGTTGAGGGTGTCGATCGGCAGGTCGACCTTGGCAAAGAATGTCACCAGGTCCGGGTATTGCTGGCGAAACGCTGCCGACACGCCGATCGACAGCTTGGCCGGCAGCGAGCGCGTGCCCACAGGCTGGGGGTTGCTGGCGTCGGTGAGGGTGGCCCAGGCCTGGGCATCGAAAGCAGGCTCTTCAAGGCGTACCAGTTGGTACCGGCCCATCAGCGGGGTAGCGACCAGTAGTAGAACAGCACGGGTTTGCCGCGTCGGATGGACGAGGTGATCTCGGCATCGAGTGCCGCACCGGAGCCGCTGCGAAAGTTCACATACAGCGCATCCAGCCCATAGGCCTTGAGCTTCTGGCTGTTGACAGTTTCCGAGGTCCAGCCGCTGGGGCTGTTGAGAAAGCGGCCCTTGTCGGGCGATTCGGGATCTTTGAACACCGCGGCATAGCGCTTGAGGTCGTCGACAGCGTGCAGGTCTGGCGCCAGCGCCTTGATACCGCGTTGTTCATCGCCCTTGATCACGTAGGCTGGCACGTACCAGCCCTCGTCGGCGTGCTTGACCGTGTCACCGATGCTGAACACCTGGCCGGCCTGTTCGGCCTTGACCCAGGCCGGGCTGCGGCCGGCCCATTCCTCGGCGATGACCTGGATGTCGTTGCGTGCCAGCGCCACCTCCATGCTGACGGTGCTGCCGGGCAAGGTATCGGTCGGGTAGCCATAGCCTTTTTCAACGATGAAACGCAGGATCTCGGTGGTGAGGCTGCCGCTTTCCCAGGTAATGTCGCCAAAGTGGATGGGGCCTCGGGCATTCGCTGCATGGCTGTGCGCCAGCAAGCCGAGCGCCACCAGGGCGCCCCCTATCAAGTGCATCAGTCGCTTCATGTCGTCTCACTTGCCTGGCCGTGGGAAGGTCAGCAAGTGTAGTAGACACCAGCGGGGCGCTAGCGCAGCACCGCCAGCTTGATGCTGAACCCGACCAGGCACAGGCCGGCGAGACGTTCAAGCAGGTTCGACACCTTGGGGTTGGCACGCAGGCGCTCGGCCAGGTTGTGGGTCAGCAGCACCGCGATCAGCCCGTACAGGAACGTCAGCGCGGCAATGGTCAGCGCCATGAAGCCGAACGTTACCAGCCCCTGGTGCCGGACCGGGTCGACGAACAGCGGGAAGAACGCCATGTAGAACATGATCGCCTTGGGGTTGAGCACGGTGATCATCATGGTCTGGCGCAGGTAGTGGTTGGACTTCATCGCCCGCACCGGTGCGCTGCCGGGCTTGGACAATGCCATGCGCAAGCCCAGGTAGGCCAGGTACGCCGCGCCGAGCCACTGTACGGTGTGGAACGCCGCCGGGTAGGCGCTCAGCAACGCCGCCACGCCGGCCACTGCCAGCCACAGCAGCACCTGGTCACCGAAAATGATGCCGAAGGTGGCGGCCAGGCCACCTTTGATCCCACCCTTGCCGGTTGCGGTGATCAAGGCGAAGTTGCCGGGCCCCGGGATCGCCAGCAGCACAAGGAAGGCAATCATGAATGCGCCATAGTCCGTTACACCAAGCATGGGAAAGTGCTCCTGAATCTGCAATCAGCCCACTGTACACAAACAGGCGGGCTTCTGGTTACGAGATGTTTCGCAGTTGGCATCAAGCCCTGCGGGGGTTACGCTTTGCTTCATCTACCACAAGGAAGTGAACATGCAGTTTTCCCCGCAAGAGCGCGCCGTGCTGCTGGCCATCAAAGGCGTCGGCCCTACCGTGCTGACCCGTCTCGAACAATTGGGCTACCACTCGCTGGCGCAATTGAGCCAGGCCGATGCGCTGGACATCGTGACCCAGGCGGCCGGCCTGGTCGGCTCCAGTTGCTGGAAGAACAGCCCCCAGGCACGCGCCGCGATCCAGGCAGTGATCGCGCAGGCGCGTGCCGCTGCGCCGGCCTAATTTATCGTCTCGCCCGTTCGTTCCTTTGATAGCTCCCGTACGCCTCGGCGCGACGAGCTTCATTCAACGAAGGAGACAGGCAATGACTTCCGTATTCGATCGCGACGATATCGTGTTCCAGGTTGTGGTCAACCACGAGGAACAGTATTCCATCTGGCCCGATTACAAGGCCATCCCCAACGGCTGGCGTACCGTGGGCAAAAGTGGCCTGAAGCCGGAGTGCCTGGCCTACATCGATGAGGTCTGGACTGACATGCGACCGCTGAGCCTGCGCCAGAAGATGGCTGAAACCGCTACCGCGCAGTGAGGGCCGGCTTGTGTCGTCATTGACCCTGCTGTGCCTGCCGTACTCGGGTGCCAGTGCCATGGTCTACAGTCGCTGGCGACGCAAGTTGCCAGCGTGGCTGAGTGTGCGTCCGGTGGAACTGCCCGGGCGTGGCGCGCGTCTGGGCGAGCCGCTGTACACCGACATGCAGGCGCTGGCTCGGCAACTGGCCAGCGAACAATGCCGGGTTGCCCACCAGCCCTATGCGGTGTTCGGTCACAGCCTGGGCGCGTTGCTTGCATTCGAACTGGTACACGAGCTGCGGGCGTTGGGCTGCCCTGCGCCGGTGGCGCTGTTTGCCTGCGGCACGGCTGCGCCGACCCGCCGTGAGGACTACGATGGCAAAGGCTGGCGCGACCCCAAAAGCGACCCGGAGCTGATCGACGAGCTACGCACCTTGGGCGGTACCCCGCAAGAGGTACTGGCCAACGAAGAGCTGATGAGCCTGACCCTGCCTGTGCTGCGTGCCGATTTCCTGCTGTGCGGGCGTTACCAGTACCGCGAGCGGCCGGCGCTGCAGTGTCCTGTGCATGTGCTCGGCGGCGAGGCGGATCGTGCCAGCCAGGAGCAGTTGCTGGCGTGGCGTCAGGAAAGCCTTGGGGACTTCTCCCTGAAGGTCTTCCCGGGCGGACACTTTTTCATCCATGAACAGGAAGACCGCGTGCTGGGCGTATTGAGCCAGGCGCTGGAGGCGCATCGCCTCAGCGCATGAGCGTGGTAGCATTCGGCGGGCTCTGGCAGCACCTGCTGTCGGAGCTTGAGCCCGAATGCAGCCAGGCGGTCAGCGTGCCGACCTGGCGCCCGCCATGGAGCGCACGCAATGCTGATCGACCCCTCCCAGGCCACCTTGCTGGTCATCGACGTTCAGGAAAAACTCATCGGCGCGGTCAGCGATCCGGCGGGTACGCTGGCGCGCACCCGCTGGTTGCTGGCTGCCACGGCGCAACTGGGGTTGCCGACGGTCATCTCCGAACAGTATCCAAAAGGCCTGGGGCCGACAGTAGCAGCGCTCAAGGCGGCTGCTCCGGCGAGCGAGGTGGTGGAAAAACTGCATTTCTCCTGCGTGGCTGCCAACTGCCTGCCTGAGAGCCTGCTGGCCCGCGGGCAGGTGATCGTGTGCGGTATGGAAACCCACGTCTGTGTGCTGCAGACCGTGCTGGGCCTGCGGGCAATGGGCAAGCAGGTGTTCGTGGTCGAAGATGCCTGTGACAGCCGCAGTGCTGCCAACAAGGCTGCGGGCCTGCAGCGCATGCGCGAGGCCGGCGCGCATATCGTGACCCGTGAAATGGTCGTGTTCGAGCTGATGGGCAGCGCCGAGCATCCGGCTTTCAGGGCCATCAGCAAGGCCTTTCTGGTCGGCGAACAGCCGTAGTGCGAGGGTGATTGCATGCTGTATGTCGTGATGCTGGGAGGCAAGCACCCTCGCGCGCGTATCGAGGTCCATGACGTGGTGTTCGTGCTGGCGCCTACCCTCGAGGCGGCATACCCGCAATTGCGTGAGCAATGGTTCGGCAGCCCCAAGGGGCTGCATATCGACGCCTGGTTCGAGGTGGACGGGCTCGACGGCTACCAGCTGCAATGGTCCCAGGTGCAACCGGCGCCTGGAGAACCACGCCTGTACTTCATCAACCTTGGCGGCTACGAGCCGGGCTGCTTCGGCGAAGCGCACCGCTATGTACTGGTGGTGGCGAGCGACAAGGCCCAGGCCAGGCGGCAGGGCAAGCAGCACATGGCCCGCGACTGGGGGCAGGCGCATACCGATGCGTTGCTGGATGTGGATGACTGCATCGCGATCGATCAGGTGGGCGGGCGGTTCGCGCAGTTGGTACCGGGGCCGCATGCGCCGCTGGTGCAGCGCAGTGACTACATCGTGCTGTCTTGATCCGGTCAACTGGTGGCCTTCTGATGGCTGCGTGGATTACAGTGCGCGCTGAATTTTCGTTGACCTACAGGATGTTTCAATGCGCTCACGTGCACTGCTTGCTTTGTGTTCCACGCTTGCCCTGTCTGCCGTGCCAGTACTGGCCCAGGCTCAGGCCACGGTCGCGCAGGTGTTCAATGGCGAGATGCTGGGTAGCAATCTGCGCTACTTCGAATCGGTGGCCGGTGTGGCCCGCACGTCGGCGGGCGACAGCCACACCTATCGGGTGCAAGGGTGCGAGATTACTGCAACGGCAGGCGGGGGCACGGTCAACACGTTGCGCATGGAGCTGTCGTCCACCTGCCAGGCTGACCTGAACTCGTTCATCGGCGACTTTGCGCCGCCAGCCGGCAACGACCTGACCTTCGGGGCGATGGCCGAATCCACCGGTGGGTATCTGGAGTTCTACGCCAGTTGCCTGAGCATGTGCGGCAATGCCGCCGACCCGTCGGCGTACGCGCTGTGGCAGGGGCCGCGTGCCATCGGCTTTACCGAAGTGCTGCTGGAGGTCGTGCTGGCCGGTGACGATTCACTGGCAGCGGCCAACCAATGGGAAGCCGCCATGCACAAAGCCAAGGGGGAGGACTTCGTGATGGAGACGCGCTTCAACTGTGAGCGCAGCTTCGACGAAGTGGCCCAGCACAGCTTCAAGAACGTGAAAGTCAATGCGGTGACCATCGGTACCGAACTGTACAAGCCTGGCTGCTGAGGCGAGCCGGCAGTGCCAAGCGGGCTGGCGCTGCCGACCGCTTCTTTGTTTGCGACTGTACAAAGCGAGGTTTGTGTACAACTCTTTGTAGCAAGTACCTCCACGCGAGGTCGTAAATGCGCGCATCGAACCCGCCTGACGGTTCGCATGCCCGCCGTTGCCAGCGGCGCTATCGGCAACGCCTTTGCAAGGCCGGCCCGTTAAGGAGCGCTGACAATGAACCTTCACCAATTGACCGAACTGGCCCAGGCCGGGCAGATAGACGAGTTGCGCCTGGTATCGCTGGAGGGCGGCATCTACGTGTTGCAGGCGCGCCTGGGGGCCAACCTGCACGGTGTCGTCGACGCCCAGGGCGCGGGCTTGCGCGTGCGCTCCACCAGCCATGTGCGGCAACTGCTGCACGGGCTGCCGGTGCTCCCTTGCGTGCTGGTGCAGAAGGGGGTGCATGACGAAATGTGTGGCTTGGCGCCGGCTGTCGAAGAACCGTTGAAAATACCCTTCACCTTGCACCTGCCGGGCTGAACTGCGTACTGTGCGGCATCGAAGCGGTGGTTGAGGTGGTACATGCCGGTATGGCGCTGGGCAGGGCTTGCGGCAACGCTCTTGGTGTTGCAGGGGTGTGTGGGCCAGCGTGGCCCGCAACAGCCTTCTGCGGCCCAGGTGCGGGCCACGCTGGTCACATTGATACCCAGCGCCACGCGTGATCGTGAGGGCTGGGCGGCAGACATTCAGGCGGCATTCGCTGCGCAGCGACTGGAGCCCAGCCGCAGCAATCTGTGCGCGGTACTGGCGGTCACCGAGCAGGAGTCGACATTTCAAGTCGACCCGCAGGTGCCCGGCCTTGGCCGCATTGCCCGTGCCGAGATCGATCGACGTGCGGCGCGCCTGCATGTACCGCAAGTGCTGGTCAACGCAGCCCTGCAAACCCGCTCACCCGATGGCAAAACCTACGCGCAGCGCCTCGCGGCAGTGCGCAGCGAGAAGCAGCTGAGTGCACTGTTCGATGACCTGATCGGCACATTGCCATTGGGCAGCAGCTTGCTCGGTGGTCTCAACCCGGTGCACACCGGCGGGCCGATGCAGGTCAGCATCGCGTTTGCCGAGCAGCATGCCAGGGATTATCCGTATCGCTACAGCGGCACCCTTCGCCAGGAAGTCTTCACCCGTCGCGGCGGCCTGTACTTCGGCATTGCCCACCTGCTGGGGTATCCGACCCATTACGAGCGGCCGCTGTACCGGTTTGCCGACTTCAATGCCGGTTGGTACGCAAGTCGCAACGCCGCGTTCCAGCAGGCGCTGAGCAAGGCGTCGGGGGTGGCGCTGGCGCTGGACGGCGACCTGATTGCGCCGGGATCGATCTTCCCCGGGGCCACGGAACGGGCGGCGCGCCAGTTGGGGCTTGGCATGCGCAACCCTAGCCTGCGCCGCCAGCTGGAGCAGGGCGACAGCCTGGCGTTCGAGCAAACCCGCCTGTATCAGCAGGTCTATGCCTTGGCCGACAAGGCTGCGGGCAAGCCCCTGGCGCGTGCGCAGTTGCCGGGCATCGAACTCAAGAGCCCGAAGATTACCCGTCAGCTGACGACCGCATGGTTTGCCAGGCGCGTGGATGAACGCTATCGGCGTTGCATGCAACGCTGATACGTCGGCATCCGTGTCGCGGGTGTGGTGCAGGCAGCTTCAGGCGCTGGCCAGGTTGGCGGCGGGACGCGCATTGGCGGCGCGTTTGCCCAGGCTCTGGTACAGCGACTGGCCGATCTCGGCGGCACGCACCGGCAGTACCGACAGCAGGGTGTCGCTCAGGCCGTGGGAGGCTTCACAGAAGCCTTGCAGATAAACCGCCGCGTTGAGCTCTGGCGTTGCCAGTACGCGGTAGTCACGGTCGACTTCGAAGTCTTTCAGGTGCTGTTGCAGCGGGGCCAGCAGCTCGCGATGCGAGCGACGCTCATACCCGGTGGCCAGGATCACGGCGTCGTACACATGGGTTTGCTGGATATCGGTGGCCAGGTCGCGCAGGGTCAGCTCGATACCTTTGTCGGTGCTCACGGCTGCCTCGATATGGCGTCGGCAGAGCACGGCGTGGCGGTGCTGGTGAGCGACTTTCTGGCGGTACAGCATGCCGTAGATACGCTCGATCAGGTCGATGTCTACCACCGAATAGTTGGTGTTGTGGTATTCGGAAATCAGCTTGGCACGTTCGGCCTTGGGCTGATTGAACACCAGGTCGGTGTAGTCGGGTGTGAACACTTCGTTCACGAACGGGCTGTCGTCGGCGGGCTTGAGTGCCGAGCCACGCAGGATCATGTCTGCCTTGACCGAGGGGTAGCTGTCGTTCAGGTCGATCAGTGCTTCGGCGGCGCTCTGCCCGGAGCCGATGATCGCGATGCGCATGGGCTTGCCTTGGCTGCAGGGCAGTTGTTCGAGGCTGCTCAGGTATTGAGAGTGGTGAAAGACCCGTGTGTCGTCCTTGAACGGCGCGAATGCTGCAGGAATCTTCGGCGTGCCGCCACTGCCGACCACTACCGAGCGCGCGCGGCGCTGGTGTTCGTGGCCCTGTGAGTCGCGGGAAACCACGCGCAGGTGATCGATGCGCCCGTTCAGCAGCTCTGGTTCCACCCGCAGGATTTCCTCGCCGTAGACGGCCTGGGTCGCGAAATGGTCGGCGGCCCAGCGCAGGTAGTCGTTGTACTCCAGGCGGCAAGGGTAGAACGTGCCCAGGTTGATGAAATCGGCCAGGCGTTTCTTCTGGTGCAGGTAATTGACGAAACTGTAGGGGCTGGTGGGGTTGCGCAGCGAGACCAGGTCCTTGAGGAACGAAATCTGCAGTTCGCTCTGGGTCGCCAGGGTGTTGCCGTGCCAGCGGTAGTCGCTCTGTTTGTCGATGAACAGGGCGTCAAGGGCGTGGCCGTTGGTTTCGGCAAGTTCTTCCAGGGCAATGGCCAGGGCCAGGTTGGAAGGGCCGAAGCCCACGCCGATGAGATCGTGGATTGTTTCGGGTGAAGATGACTGGCTCATGGGTGCGATTCCGTGGATGGTCGAGTTGGGGGCGTCTGATGCTCGCGCCCCGAATCCTGCGCAAGTACACCGATAGAACGAGTTGTCAGGGTCGGAATTTACTGGTGAGCCTGTTTCAGAGCTCGCGCGCTACCCGAAATCCGATCCAGTCGCCACGGTCCTCGGGAACGTTGGTATTGCGGTTGCCCGAACGCGAAAAGATCGCTGCCTCACCCCAGTCGTTGCCACGAATCTGCACCGTCTTGCAGTTGCCGGTCATCCACGCGCTGCCGTCTGCGGGCGCGTCCTCGTAGCTGTCGTTCCAGCAGTCGGCAACCCACTCGTACACATTGCCATGCTTGTCGTACACGCCGAAGGCGTTGGCATGCTTGCTGATTTCGTACTCGGCGTCCGGGTCGAGCGGGAACGGGCCGGTACTGCCGCCTCGGGCACCGTACTCGCGCTCGGCCTCGCTGAGCATGCGCTAGTGCTTGCCGGTCTTTTTCGACAGCCACACGGTGTAGGCCTCGACATGGTGGTAGCTGACGCACACCGCAGGCTGCCTGGGGCCTTGCACTCGCGTCCGGGGCGCGTATCGCCGTCGGCAATCACCACACCGGACTCGCGTACATACACGTCCCATTCGCCGGCCGTGACCTGGAACCGGCTGATGGAGAAGGGCTTGGCGAATGACACTTCATGCAGCGGCCCCTCATCAGGCTGGCACCCCACCTCGTCGTCGGGCGTGCCCATCATGAAGCTGCCGGCGGGCAGCACGCCCATCGCCGGGCAGGTGGCCTTGCAGTCGCGAAACACGCTACCCGGCGTACCGGGTGGCGGCCAGTGCCGACAGGCTGGTGGCGGCGAGGGGCAGGTGTGGCAGGGGGAGCGTCATGGTAACGACCTTTTCAGAGTTGCTTGATCAGCAGGGCCATGGCCCGATCGATTTGCTGCTCGTCGTTGAGCAGGCTGGGGGCAAAGCGGATCACCGGGCCGACATCGCGCGATACCGCATCGACCATCACGCCGTTCTGTACCAGGTAGGCAGCGACGGCGTCGGGGTCGCGGTGCTTGATCCGCAAGAAGGTAAAACCGGCGGAGTGCTCGCGGCTCAGCGGCGTCACCAGCTCGATGGCCTTGTGCTCGCGCAGGCGCTGCTTGAGGGCATCGTTGAGCTGGTGGATACGTGCCTGCACGTCGGCCTTGCCCAGTTGCAGGTGCAGTTCGAAGGCCTTGCCCAACGCCCAGCGGTGCTCGAACGCGTGGTAGCCACCAGGGGTCATGATGGTGGCGAAGTCCTCGTCTTCGGAGAAGGTCGCGAAGGTCGGGACCAGATGCTGCATCTTCTCTGATGCTGCGCAGATGATCCCGGTGCCACGCGGGCCGAACATCCATTTGTGGGTGCCGGCAATGAAGTAGTCGCAGTTGAAATCGGCAAAGCGCTGATTCTCGACGCCAAAGCCGTGCACACCGTCAACCACGTAAAGAATGCGTTCCTGTTCGCTGCGGTCGCGATTGTGACGGCGGACCAGTTCGCCGATTTCGCCCACCGGCAGCTTCACGCCGCTGCCCGAGTGCACCCAGGTCATGCCCAGGACACGGGTGTTGGGGCGGATGTTCTGGTCGATGGTGCTCAGTACCTGATCGGTGGACACCTGCCAGGGCTGTTCGAACAGGCGCAGCTTGCGCACCGAGGTACCCTGGCGCTGCTGACGGAAGGCCAGGCAGTTGTGGGTGGAGTAGTGCTCGTGCGCGGTGGTCAGGATCTCCTGCCCGGGGGCTACCTGCAGGCCACCGTAGATCATGCCCAGCCCTTCGGTGGTGCTGCCGGTGAGGGCGATCTGACGCGGCCTGACCTCCAGGTAGCGGGCAGCCCAGTTGCGTACTTCGCCCTCGCGCTTCCACTCGTTCTGGCTGTCCCAGTCCATTTGCTCGGCGGGATTGTGATCGATTTCGGCGCGGAAACGGTCGATGGCCTCCTGCACCGGCCGGGGGTGGGCGGTGACCAGGAAGTTGGCGAAGTGTGCCACGTTCGGGTCCAGCGGGAACAGCTGCGCAGGTTGCGCCATTTGTCCGGACCGTTCAGCGGCGCCGCGGCAGCGGCCTGGGCGGCAGGCAGCAGGCCGCTGGCCAGGGGCAGGCTGGCGGCCAATACGCCGGCCTGCTTGAGAAAGGTACGACGGTCAGTCATGTCAGTGCTCGATAGGAGTCAAGGGGTCAGCGTGGCGACGGGTTGCGCGGCGCTCTGGGTCTGGGCCCATACCCGCAGGAAGTTGCCGCCCCAGAGCTTGGCGATGTCTGCCTCGGAGTAGCCGCGACTGAGCAGCTCGGCCGTGACGTTGCGGATTTCGCTGACATCTTTCCAGCCATCCAGGCCACCGCCGTCGTTGAAGTCGGAACTGATGCCGACATGGTCGATGCCGATCTTTTTCACCACGTAGTCGATGGCGTCACCGAAGTCCTTGAGGGTGGCCTTGGGCTCTTCATCGATGATCGCGTAGAGGCTGCCGGCATATTCGCCAAAGCGTGCCTCGGGCCAGATCGCGATCACGGCATCGCCTGGCATGAGGGCATTGGCCAGACCTTGCAGGGGCTGCAGGTCAAAACGCGCGCGCAGGTTTTCGAGTTTTTCCAGTGTGGGTTTGCTCAAGGGCTTGAGGTAGGTGCCGAAACCGACCACCTGCACGACGCCGTCGCTGTCCTTGATCAGTTGCAGTTCCTTGTCGCTGAGGTTGCGCGGGATGTCCACCAGTGCCCGTGGCGCGGAGTGCGAGGCGACCAGCGGGGTGCGGCTCAGGCGGGCCACGTCCTGCAGGGCCAGGGTCGACATCTGCGAGACGTCGATGATGACGCCCAGGTCGTTCAGGCGCTTGACCGCCTGCTCGCCGATCGGTGACAGCCCGCCCAGCGCATCGGCGGTGTCGTTGAAGAACGGCAAGGGCCGCGAGGAGTCTGCCCAGTCATTGTTGCCGGTGTAGCTGAAGCCGAACATGCGCATGCCACGTGCGGCCCACAGGTCGAGCTGGGACAGGTCGTTGCCCAGCGGATAGGCGTTGAGCATGCTGATGAAGATGGCGAACTTGCCTTCGCCGTGCAGGCGCCGGAAATCCTCCGGGGTATAGGCGATGCCGACCTGGTTGGGGAAATCGCGCACCATGCCGGTGATGATCTTGTAGCGCACTTCCTGCTGGTGGCGCGCTTCGTCGACGAAGCCCGGGGTAGGTCGGTGTGGCGCATTCGGGCCGTTCCATAGTTCCGGCCAGCCGAAAATGGTCAGGGCGGCGCCGGACAGGCGCCCGTGGCCGGCCTTGACCAGGTCCAGTTGGCCGCCGCTGTCCTTGTCCACTTCGTGGCCGGTGCTGCCCATGTCCAGGGGCACGGTGACATGGCTGTCGAAGGACAGCATGTGCTCGTGCAGGGTATTGGCCTGTTCGACGATCGCCCGCGGGTAGGCGGGCGTCGACGGCCAGTAAAGGTAGGCAGCGGCGGCGCCAAGGGCCGCTACCAGCGCCAGGGGCAGGCCGATGGTCAGGGCTTTTCGGGAACGGGTTCTGGTCATTGCCATCTCGGTCGCAATACTGATCGGTACGACCGGCCTGGCATGCGCCAGGCAAAGGTCGGGTGTCAGGGGAAGGACGAAGAACGGCGAGGTAAATTTATCCCGCAGCCAGGCCGGTTAAAGTTTTACAAAATGTGGCCGATAGGAGGGCAATTCCACAGCTTCAGGACGGCATGATCATGATCGGAATCGGTTCGGCAGGGCTGAACATAGCGGGCCTGGCCCAGCTTTCCAGTGACAGCAAGACGCTGATCAAGGGCGCTGAAACCCTTGCTGTGGCAGCGCCTGATGACGCCGCGCAGGGCGATACAGAGGCCGGCAAAAGCGAGGCCGGCAAGGCTGGCGCGGCGGGTGGCGCGGCGCCGGCAGAGTCGGCTGGCAGCGAGTCGGCGCATATCCAGCAACTGCGTCAGCAGATGAAGGAGTTGCAGGAGCAGTTGGCCGAGCAGCAGAAGCAGTTGCAGCAGGTGATGGCCAGCAAGATGGAGGAGCAGGCCAAGGTAGTGGCGGTGCTCGGCGCACAGACCGCGGTCAATGGCACCAGTGCGGCGCTGGCGCAGGTGACGGCGGCGTTGCTGTCGGCGTTGAACGAGACCGGCAGCAGCAGTGCAGGCTCGGCGGTCGATACCACGGCCTGAAACCGGTGGCTGCCGTGTGCAAGGCACGGCAGCCTATTTGTTTGGGAGACACACGAAGGATATTCAGCACCTACTTCGTTGTTTGAGATTTTTCAAGTAGTCAATTTCCCTGCTTCCTACATTCGATTGGTTAGATGTTTAAGATGGTTTTTGTTTGAAATTTTTGATTACCAAAAAAGAACCTGAGTTAAGTAAGAAGCCTGCCTGCAACCTGTTAGATTTCGGTCTCGCTCGTCGCCTTTTCTTCATGTTGAACGGAGGCTGACAACAAGGATTGTTATTGTTCGAGGTTGCTGTATGTCAGTAGTGTTGCCGCCCACCTACGTAAGCCCCTACCCTGATATTGGTGTCAGCACATTCTGGGGGGGGATACGTCGGCTGTTGTACAACCCAATTACTTTCCAGGAGGGCGAGGTAATCCAATGGCCGATGCTCTATGGGGGCGGAAAAATCTGTACTGTGATCGGAAGACTTCAAGTGAAACATTTCGGCGTGAAGTGATAAGAACAAAGTTCGGTGTTCCAACGGCCGTCGAGCTAACCGCCCTAGGTGCGATCGACCAGTGGCACGCGGAAGGTAAATCGCTAGATCTTGGTTTTCAACGAATGGCCCAGAGTCTTCGAGCGTACCCCGTTATCCATGAAGCATGGTTAGTTATCCCACAAAGTCTCATGTTTTTTCAGGTGGAGTACTCACTC
>NZ_JAAHBU010000092.1 GCF_010671725.1 Pseudomonas brassicae
CGGTGGCGACAATCCAGTTCAAACGACCCCGGTCCACCAAATCCACAAAAAAAAAAGACGTCCTCGGACGTCTTTTTTTTTGTGCCTGAAATTCCGCCCCTCGCGCGTACTCGAACGGCTTGTTTACAACGCTGGCACGCCCCTTCCTCGCCTGGCACACCGTGAAGTCGACCCCAGAAGACATCGGACTTTCGACAAAATTCCGCCAAATATTCACAAACGCCTGACAACTTCACATTTTTTCGCTTTCACTTCACCGTTGATCATTATGTGGTTAATTGTCCTACAACCATCCTGTACAGTCGCCGACGCTTGACTCAGCACTTAACTGACAAGCCGGCAGGGATGCCTGATCCAGACGCTGACGCGCCGGTTGTCCCCCGTCGGTTTGTGCCTCTGGAAGGATACTGCCTTGAACATCTCCCACCTGCGCCGCTCGTTGTTGGCGCTGTCCGTTGCCGCCGCCACTGCCACCGCGCACGCGCCCCCGCGCCCGACCTGAACCATGACCTGAGCACCGGCCCATTCACTAGCCCGGGCAACAGTTTCAACAACGCCACGTTCACCGGGACATCGCAAAACGACGGGATCACGCTGGACGACGTGGAGCTGTCCGGCAATCTGCTCAACCAAGGCACGATCAACCTGACCGCTGCAAACCCCAACGACTTCCCTTCCGGCATCGACGTGACGCTCAACTCCACCGTCGCTGGCGACCTGGTCAACCAGGGCGAGATCCGCGTCACCGGCAACGGCGCTGCGGGTCTGGACCTGTACGAGGCGACCATCACTGGCGAAGTGAACAACCACGGCACCATCGCCGTTACCGGCCAAAATGCCAATGGCATGATGATTACCTCGACCCAGTCGCGCATCAACAACACCGGCACCATCACCGCCCGCGGCGCCCGCTCTGCGGGTATCGAGATCGAGAACGCGCGCTTTACCGGCCAGGTGTCCGGCGCGCCGCTCAAGAGCGACATCAACAACAGCGGGACCATTTCCGCCGAGGGCGTGGGTATCCACTTTCGCGGCTTACACAGCTCTGCCGGCTCCGATATCTTCAGCATCCGCCAGACTGGCGGGCTGATCGAAGGCGGCAGCGCCGCGATTCTGGCAGACAAGAATACCGCGCCGTCGTTCTTCTACTGGCAAGGGGGCAAGGTCAAAGGCGACCTGCTGGGCCTGAGCGGCGTATTGGTGAGAGGCGATGCGAACTTCGACGGCTCGACCATCCGCGCCGGTTTCGTCGATATCGACGGCGGCCGCCTGACCCTGCTGCGCCCGCAGACCACGATCATCGGCAACCTCGACCTGGACAGCGACACGGCGCGCCTGCGCCTGCTGCTGGACAACAACACCCAGCCCAATACGCCGATCCTGAAAGTCACCGGCAATACCTACTTCGCCAAAGGTAGCCAGGTCGAATTGCAGGCCCGCTCCGACGACTTCCGCACCTCGGCGCAGGGCACCCGCTATACCCTGCTCAACTCGAGCACCTGGGAAGAGCCGCAGAACCTGTCCGTGGTGTCCTCCTCGGCACTGCTCGAGGTGAAGGATTTCGGCATCGACGGCAAGAACGTCAAGGCGCTGGTCGCTGCCCGCAGTGATGGGATGATCACGCAGGATCTGCTCGGCGCGCATGCCTCGCGCAATGCCGTGAGTGCCATCAAGCCGTTCAAGAACGCGGTCATCGGCCAGCTCGACGAAAGCGACCCGGTGTTCCAGTCCTTCGCCAACGCGTCCACCAGCAAAGAACTGGCCAAGCTTGCCGAAACCCTGACCCCGGATGTCAGCCGCGGGGCGATCAACGCCGCCACCAACAGCCAGACCCTGGTGGGCAATGCCATTACCCGCCGCGCCAGCAACGCACGCAGCGGCCTGGCTTCGGGTGATGGCCTGGCCGATCAGGGCGTATGGCTACAAGCGCTGTCCAGCGACGCCGAGCAGGATCGCCGCCACGGTATCGACGGCTACGACGCCAACACCAACGGGATCGCGGTGGGTGCCGACGGCAAGCTCAACCCCGACACCACGGTGGGCCTGGCGTACAGCTACCTGACCAGCAACGTCAAATCCGACCTGGGTAACAAGACGGATGTCAGCGGCCATGCATTGACCCTGTACGGCAACTGGACGCATGACAACGTCTTCGTCGATGCCTCGCTGATGTACGGCTGGAACGACAACGAGTCCAAGCGCTACATCGCCGGTACCCGCGCCAAGGCCGACTACGACAGTGAAATCTTCGGCGTCAACGCGCTGGCCGGCTACACCTTCCAGCTCGACAAGCAACTGGTACTGGAACCGCAGATCGGTGCGCGCTACGCCAACGTATCGATGGATTCGTACCGTGAGAAAGGCAGCTCGGCAGCGCTCAATGTCGGCAGCCAGCGCTATGAAATCGGCGAGATGGGCCTGGGCGCACGCCTGGCGGCGGCCTTCGACGTAGGGGTCGGCAGCCTGGAGCCTGAAGCCAAGCTGATGGCCTGGCACGACTTCATCGGCGACAAGGCCGGTGCCACCTCCACCTTCGTGCTCGGCGGTACCCCGTTCACCAGCAAAGGCGCGACACCGGCACGTGACAGTTACGAGCTGGGCCTGGGTGCGACCTACCGCGTAGGTGCCTGGAGCGTCGGCGGTGCGTACAACTACCTGACCAGCAGCGGCTTCGATGCCGACACCTTCACCGCGAACGTGCGTTACGACTTCTGACCACGGCCTCCGCCTGAAACAACAAAGCCCGCCAATGCGGGCTTTGTTGTTTCAGGCATGCCTCAGATATCCAGCACGATCTTGCCGAAATGCTGGTTGCTTTCCTGATACTGGAAGGCCTGTGCGATCTGCTCCAGCGGGAAATGCCGGTCGATGACCGGGCGCAAGCCGTTGGCGTCGATCGCGCGCACCAGCGCCTGTTGCTGCACACGGCTGCCCACCAACACGCCCTGCAGGCGCAACTGGCGCACCAGTGCCTGGACCAGCGGCAGCTCGCCAGCCACCCCGGTAAGGATGCCGATCAGTGACACATGCCCACCGATGCGCGCTGCAATCATCGACTGCTCCAGCGTGGCCGGGCCGCCCACCTCGATCACGTGATCCACGCCGCGGTTACCGGTCAGCGCACGCACTTTCTCACCCCAGGCCGGCGTGCTGCGGTAGTTGATCAGGTGGTCGGCGCCCAGCGCCTTCAGGCGTTCGAGCTTGGCATCGCTGGACGACGTGGCAATCACCGTGGCACCCGCCAGCTTGGCGAACTGCAAGGCAAAGATCGAGACCCCGCCAGTGCCCTGCACCAGTACCGTATCACCCGGCTTGAGCGCGTCGTCAGCCATCAACGCGCGCCACGCGGTCAGGCGGCAGTGGTCAGGGTTGCCGCTTCGGCGTGACTCCAGCCCTTGGGCGCGCGGGTGAACGAGGTGGCACGCGCCGTGACCTGCTCACGGGCATAACCGTCGATGCCGTCACCCGGCACCGTGGCAAAACCTTCGACCAGCGGCTCGCCGTCCAGCCAGTCCGGGAAAAACGTACTCACCACCGCATCGCCGACCGCAAACTCGGTCACACCAGCGCCTACCGCGACCACCTCGCCAGCGCCATCGGCCATCGGAATCCGCGGCGCACTCGGCCCCCACATACCACTGACCACGGCAAAATCATGGTAGTTGAGTGAGTTGGCGCGCAGGCGAACGCTGATCTCGCCGGCTTGCGGGGCCGCCGCTTCACAGGTGCCAACCTGCACGTTGTGGTAACCACCGCCTGGTTGAACGTAAATGGCCTTGTGGCTCATGGGAAGCGCCTCGCTCATGTCGGTAAAGGGCCGACCAGTCTTTGCCCAAGGCCGTCACAGGTCAAGCACGAGCACTTGCACAATCCACCTGCAAACCACAATAATGCGACTTATTATCAATTACTCGACATCGCCTTCCCATGCCCGCACCCGATCACGCTGCCCTGCACGCGCTGTACAGCGAACACAACGGCTGGTTGAAGAACTGGCTGCGTGCGCGCCTGGGCAATGCCAGCGATGCCGCGGACCTCGCCCAGGACACGTTTATCCGGGTACTGACCGCACGCAATGCGCAGACCATTCGCGAGCCGCGCAGTTACCTGGGCGCCATCGCCCATGCGCTGATGGTCGACAAATTCCGGCGCAAGGCGCTGGAGCAGGCCTACCTGGCAGCGTTGGCCACGCGACCGGAGCGGGTTGCCGAGTCGCCCGAAGCACGCCTGCTGATCCTCGAAACCCTGGTGGCCGTGGATACCCTGCTCGACGGCATGGGCGAGCGCACCCGGCAGATCTTCCTCGCCGTGCAGCTCGAGGGCCTGAGTTACGTCGCCACCGCCGAACGCCTGGACGTTTCGGTCACCACGGTGAAGAAGCACCTGATCCGCGCCATGACCCATTGCCTGCTGCTGACGGAGGACTGAGATGGCCCAGGCGCTGGATTACTCCACCCTCGAGGCCGCGGCCAGCTGGTACGTCACCCTCAACGCCGCTCCACCCAGCGAGGCACAGGTGCAGGCCTGGCAAGACTGGCTGGGCAAGAGCCAGGCGCATGCCCAGGCCTGGGCCCGCGTGGAAAAACTGCAGCGCCAGCTCGGCCGCCTGCCGGCCGACGTCGCCCTGCCCACACTGGCCGGCGTGCGTGCACGGCGCCGTGCTGTACTCAAGACCCTGGCCGTGCTGATGGGGGTGGGCGTCACTGGCTGGGCCGTGCGCCAGAGTGCGCCAGGCCAGGCCTGGATGGCCGAGCTGCGCACTGACAAGGGCCAACGACGCCAGCTCGCCCTGGGCGATGGCACTCAGTTGCAGCTCAATACCGATACCGCACTGGACGTTGCCTTTGACGACTCCCAGCGCCTGCTCAAGCTCTACAGCGGCGAGATCATGGTGCAGACAGCGTTCGACCCCGCCGGGCGACCGTTCATGATCGAGACCCGCGAAGGGCGCATCCGCGCGCTGGGGACCCGCTTCAGTGTGCGCAGCGAGCACGGCGTAAGCCGCGTGAGCGTGCTGGAGCATGCGGTAGAGATCCGCCCCGCCGACCAGCCGCTGCAGCTGTTGCGCCTGGACAGCGGGCAGAGCGTGAGCTTCGACAGCCGCCAGCTCGGCACAGCGCGCAGCGCAGCGCCCGGTACCGGAGCCTGGACCCAGGGCATGCTGACCGTGATCGAATGGCGCCTGGCCGACTTCATCCGCGAGCTGCGACGCTATCGGCCCGGCGTGCTGCGCTGCGCCGACGGCATCGCCGAGCTGCGCCTGTCGGGCGCCTTCCGTATCGATGACACCGACACCATCCTGCAAAACCTCGGCGCGTCATTGCCGGTCAAGGTGCGCTACCTCACGCGCTACTGGGTCAGTATCGAACCTGTTTGAAAAATCTCACTCACGGGTTGCCGATTTTCATTCTCATTCGGCTACGCAGTTAAAGCGCAATTATCAGGCGCGATTCTGCCCAGCCAATCGAAGGAAAACCTGCATGCCCACCCCTTGCCCGCGAACCCATCGCCCTCTGGTCCGTGCCGTCCACCTGGCCCTGTTCGGCTTGAGTCTGGCACCTTTGCCGCTGCTGGCGCTGATGCCGGCACAGGCGATGGCGCAAAGCGCCAGCACCCAGTTCCAGATCGCACCGGGGCCGCTGGGCACCGCGCTGAGCCTGTTCGCCACACGCGCCAACATCACCCTGTCGTTCGATGCCCGGCAGACCCAGGGCCGGCAATCGGCTGGCCTGCAGGGCAACTACAGCATCGAGGAAGGCCTGGGGCGTCTGCTCGCCGGCAGCGGCCTGCAGGCTCAGCGCCAGTCCAACGGCGGTTATGTGCTGGTGCCGGCCAGTAGCGGTGGCGCAGTAGAACTGGGCGCCACCAGCATCAACAGCAACACCCTGGGCGAGACCACCGAGAACACCGGTTCGTACACCACCGCTGCCACCCGCACAGCGACCAAACTGCCGTTGTCGATCCGCGAAACGCCGCAATCGGTCACCGTGGTCACGCGTCAGCAGATGGACGATCAGGGCGCCCAGAACATCACCGACGTGCTGCGCAACACCCCAGGCGTGTCCGCACAGGCCTATGACAGCGACCGCACCGAGTTCTCCAGCCGTGGCCTGGCGATCACCAACTTCCAGTACGACGGGGTCAACACCATCTATGACGGCGTGTACGGCGAAGGCACCGCACATGTCGACATGGCCATCTACGACCGCGTCGAAGTGCTCAAGGGCGCAACCGGCCTGATGACAGGCTCTGGCGACCCGTCCGCCACCGTCAACCTGATCCGCAAAAAACCCACCGCGCAGTTCCAGGCCTCGGTTACCGGCAGTGCCGGCAGCTGGGACAACTACCGCGGCGAAGGCGACGTTTCAGGCCCGCTGAACGACAGCGCCAGCCTGCGCGGCCGCTTCGTCGGCGCGCAGCAGGACACCAAGGGCTACCAGGACCACTACCAGCAGAAGAAAGAGGTGTACTACGGCATCCTCGAAGCCGACATCACCCCCGACACCCTGCTGACCGTCGGCATGGACCAGCAGACCACCACACCGCGCGGCTCGTCCTGGACCGGCAACCCGGTGCACTTCTCCGACGGTGGCCGCACCGACTTCCCGAGCAGGTTCAACCCGGGCGCAGACTGGAGCCGTCGCGACTTTCAGAACCGCACCTACTTTGCTTCGCTGGAGCAAGCCCTGGCCAACGACTGGAGCCTCAAGCTCAGCGTCAACCAACTGCAAAGCGACCACGACACGCGCCTGGCGTCAGCCAGTGGCGGCAACCCCGACCGCGCCACCGGCGAAGGCATGTTCTTCTACTGGGGCCGCTGGGAAGGCCACCGCGTACAGAACACCGCCGACATCAACCTGTCGGGCCCCTTCAGCCTGTTCGGTCGCCAGCATGACCTGGTGGTCGGCTACAACGTCGCCCACTCGCGCCAGACCGGCGCCACCTGGGACACCAGCCAATTCACCCTGGTACCGGGCAGCATCTACGACTGGAAGGGCGACATCGGGGTGCCGGACTTCCCGAAAAACGGCAAGTACGAGCAGAACAAAAGCCAGAACGGTGCCTACATCGCCACCCGCCTGCGCCCCACCGATGCGCTGTCGGTGATCCTCGGCACGCGGGTCAGCACCTTCAAGTACGACGACACCTACGACTACGACGGGTTGAACCCGACGATCTTCGCCGACAGCAAGGCCAGCTATCAGCAGCACGGCGTGGTCACCCCGTATGCCGGCGTGGTCTA
>NZ_JAAHBU010000093.1 GCF_010671725.1 Pseudomonas brassicae
TTTTTCGTCATCTCTGGCTATTTGATTTCAAGCATCATCTTTGAAAGCCTGGATCGAGGGGCATTCAGCTTTAGCGAATTTTACGCACGCCGCATAAAACGGATATTTCCTGCGCTACTGCTGGTACTGGTAGCCTGTTATGGCTTGGGCTGGTTGACGTTGCTGGACGATGAATTGCGGCAACTGGGAAAACATATCGCGGGGGGCGCCGGTTTCGTGTCGAACCTGGTGCTATGGAGTGAAGTCGGCTATTTCGACAACTCGGTGGAAAGCAAACCGCTGTTACATTTGTGGAGTTTGGGTGTAGAGGAACAGTTTTACATCGTCTGGCCCGTACTGCTGTGGATGGCGTGGCGATTCAGGTTCAATGTGCTGGCGCTGACACTCATCCTGGCCGCCGTGTCATTTGTACTGAGCGTCAAAGGCGTCAAGCACGATGCAATCGCCACATTCTATTCACCGCACACGCGCTTCTGGGAACTGCTGGCCGGTACGCTTCTGGCCTGGTTCAGCCTCTATCGCCAGCGGGTGGTGCGAACGCGGCTGGCGCAGGTACTTTCCCTTCTAGGCCTGTGTTTACTGATGTTCGGTTTCCTCAGGATAAACAAAGGCCTCAGCTTTCCTGGGAAGTGGGCGCTTGTACCGGTACTCGGCGCGGTACTGATCATCGCGGCGGGCCCCGATGCCTGGTTCAATCGCAGGGTGCTGAGCAACAAACTGGCCGTGTGGTTTGGCTTGATCAGTTTCCCTTTATACCTGTGGCACTGGCCTTTGTTGTCTTTCGCCAGGATCATCGAGGGCGAAGTACCCGCGGTGGGCGTTCGCGTAGCGGCCGTACTGCTGGCCATTCTCCTGGCCTGGCTGACATTCAGGTTGGTGGAGCTTCCCCTGCGCGCAAGGTGGCAGGGGCGCTCGAAAGTCATTGTGCTCATGCTGTTGGCAGTTGGCTGCGGGGCAACCGGCTATGTGACCTACACACAGGACAGTGTTGTGCAGCGCAAGCACAATCAAGCACTCATGGCCTACCAAAACAGTATGCAGATGACGGACCGCGCGGCCGAATGCTTTGAAATGCCCTATGCCTACAGCAAGCCGGATGGCTGGTATTGTGGGCTGGGTGAGCGTGATGCTCCTGTTGAATACTTTGCCTACGGTGACAGTCACGCACTTAGCCTGATGCCCGCACTGGAGAAGTTTGCACGCGAGCATAACGTCGGCATGAAGTTTACCGGAACCTCCGGTTGCCCTTCGCTGCTGGGTATCCAGTCGCTGCGCGGCGCGCCGGACTTGAAAAATACAACTGCCAGGCGTTGAACGAGCGTATTTTCAACGACGTCAAGGCCTCCGGCATAAAGCAGGTCATATTGATCAATCGCTGGACTTATTACACTTCATCGCCCTCACGCCCCTCGGAGTTCAATGCCATTACCAAAGACGCTTCGCTCAAGGCCACGGTACAGAGTTCAACCAATGACCTCATCTGGGCGATGGACGCTACTGTTTCTCGCTATGCCAGCATTGGTGTGAAGGTTATCTTTATCGAGGATATCCCGCAGCAGCGGTATGAGCCCAAAGATGTATTGAGGCGTGGCCGCGGTATCGAGAATGAATACTTGAAGTTGTCGGTCAGCCGCGAAGAACATGTTCGCAATCAATCATTCGTGAACGCAGCGCTGCGCAAAACATCCGCCACGACCATCAATCTTGATAGCGCGCTGTGCCCCGCGGACATTTGCCCACTGGTGGAAGGCAATGCGTTTCTGTATTCCGATGATGATCACCTGAGTATCACCGGGGCACTCAAGGTTTACCCAGCGCTGGCGGCAGGTCTTACCCGTTCAGCCGTGTCCACCGGCCTGACGAAGTAGCTGGCGACAGCATCGGCGTGGTTTCAGCAGGCACAAAAAAACCCGCCGATGCGGGTTTTGCCAGCAGGCTGCCTGAGGCTCAGCGGGCGTACATCCCCCACCAGAACACATGCCCGAGGATGCTGATCTGCTCCTCTTGCATCTGCTGGAAGCTGTAGTCTTCATCCGGATGCTCATCGCGGTTGAAGCTGCGCAGGCGGATGCCGGTAGGCAGGCGATACAGTTGCTTGACCCGCAACTGGCCATTGTGATTGATGGCGTACAAGTCACCATCGACGATATCGCCAATACCGCTTTTACCCGCATTCACCCCCACCGTGGCGCCGTCGCGCAGCACCGGCAGCATGCTGTTGCCGCGCACCGTGACGCACTTGGCCTGGTCGAACTGCACGCCGTTATGGCGCAGGCTGCGCTTGCCGAAGCGCAGGCTGGCCTTCTCGCTTTCCTCGATGACGAATCGTCCTGATCCTGCTGCCAACTCGACCTCACGAAGAAACGGAATGGAGACCTCGTCGTCCTCGACGGGGGTGTCGTCATCCCACAGGCTGATGTCCTGCAGCTGCACGTCGGCGCGCGGCGTGCCCAGTGAACGGACATCGCCCAGTTCGGCACGGCCACGCAACTGGTCGGTGCTCACGCCGAAGTACTCGGCGATCTTCGACACATGCTTGTCGGAAGGATCGGCGATCTTCTCACTGAGAATTCGCGACAGGGTGGATTGGGGCACGCCGGTGCGACGGTGAAGCTCCGTGGGGGAGATCCCGTGGCGATCGAGCAGTGCTCGTAAGACGGTAGCTACGTTGCGTTTTTGCATAACGTGCATAATGCCCAGCCCAACGCATGAATGCAACCTCACGCCGTGCGCGCAAATCGATGCGCGGGCGATCAGCGTGCCGCAACGACGCGCCAGAACTTGCAACGCGCTGAACATCCCATCACTAAACCCCGATCGGGCATAATGCGCCGCTGAACAAAGACGATATGGAAGTTAATCTGCAGTGCATATCACCCAGAACAACACGCCTTCATTCCGCAAAGACATCAACGGCCTGAGAGCCATCGCAGTCATCGCGGTCATCTTTTATCATTTCAGCGTGAGCGGCTTCGGCGGAGGTTTCGTCGGTGTCGACATATTCTTCGTGATTTCAGGCTTCTTGATGACCCGGATCATCACCGAACGGCTGGCAGCAAAAACATTTAGCCTGACCGGCTTCTACCTGGCGCGCGCAAAAAGGATCGTCCCAGCCCTTATTGCACTGTGCGTCATCCTGCTGCTGGCCGGCTGGTTTTTTTTGCCGCCTGCGGAGCTCAAAGAGCTGGGCTCACAAGCAAAATCGAGCCTGCTGTTCACGTCCAATCTGCGCTTCATGTCTGAAGCGGGTTATTTCGACAGTGCGTCGCACGAGAAGTGGTTGCTCCACACCTGGTCGTTGTCGGTAGAGTGGCAATACTACTTGCTGTTCCCTCTGTTCCTGATGGCCGTTACCGTACTCACCCGCAAGAAAAGACACGTCGCCACTGCGATTGGCCTACTGGCCCTGTGCTCATTTTCCTTCTCGCTGATCCAGGCAGAGCATGATGCGGCGAAGAACTTCTACTCGCTCGCTACCCGTACCTGGGAAATGGCAATGGGCGGCTTGGCCTGCCTGATTCCTGCGCTCACCTTGAGCAGAAAAGCCAAGGCCGTGGCGGTCCATCTCGCGCTGGGCTTGATGGCAGCCTCCACAGTATTGCTCTCGGCCTCCGCACACTGGCCTGGGCCGCTGACACTCGTACCTGTACTGGGGTGTGCACTGGTCATCTGGCTGAATGGGCGAACGCCGATCACCGACAACCCCGTCTCCCAATGGCTGGGGAAAATCTCGTATTCGCTGTACCTCTGGCACTGGCCCATTGCTGTCAGCCTGGTCTATCTGCAAATTGATAGCGCGCTGGGGACCTGCATCGGATTACTGCTGACCCTCCTGTGCGGCTACGCGTCATACGCACTGTTTGAGGCGCTACCCCAGAAAACCCTGTCGTCACTGACGCCCCCCAAAGCAGCCACTGTACTTGCTGTAGTGCTGGTCGGCGTACTCGGCACAGCACAAGCGTATCGCAAGGTCGATTTCACCGACCGCACTTCCCCCGTAGTCGTCGTGGCGGAAAACGAGGCGAAAAACAAGAACCCGCGGCGTTCGACCTGCATGCTCTCCAAAGGCGTGAATTTTCCCTCCTGCAATTTTGGCGGAGAGGGGGAACTGTCCGCCATCGTACTGGGTGACAGCCATGCCAACGCGGTCGTTTCAGCCGTCGCCGCCGCATTGCCGAACAAGGACCTGCGCATCCAGGAGTGGAGCTACGCAAGCTGCCCGACACTCCTTGGAATGCACCTGGTGATCAATGATCGTCAATGCAAGGAGTTCAACGAATGGGCCGTCCAGCAACTGGATGCACTTCCTGCCTCCGTTCCCGTCATCATCGTGAATCGATCCTCCTCCTATCCGATGGGGGATGAGGGCGGCCCCAACCATCCCAAAGATTCGCCTTACATCTATTTCAGTAAGCCCTACCGCACCCCGACCAAGGCGTTTCTGGACGAATATCAACAGGACTACACACGCACCATCTGCAAGTTGGCTAGCAAACGAAAAGTGTTTCTTGTTCGACCATTCCCTGAAATGCCCTTGAACGTGCCAAAACAGTTGGCACGCAACCTGATGCTCGATAAGCAAAGTGACATTACGATCCCGCGATCTGCCTATGATCAGCGGCATGCATTCGTGTATCAATCCCAGGACCGGGCCGCCGAAGCCTGCGGTGCGACGGTGCTGGACCCTACCCCCTACCTGTGTGACGCCTCCAATTGCTACGGAAGTGTTCAGGGCAGGCCGCTCTACTACGATGCAAGCCATTTGAGCGAGTTCGGTAATCAACGCCTGATCCCGATGTTCGAGGCCGTATTCCGCACAACCCGGCCTTTGGCGACCGAGCCGGGCGCGCAACCCGCGCCCCCGGCCAGCTGACAGCACGGGCTGCCGTGGCGGAGGTCGCAGCGCCGCCAGGCAGGGCAGTCTGTGATAACCTTCGCCTAACCGCCGAACAGCAGCCAATACGGTCCACGTTCCGCCTCTTTTTGCCCCACGTCGTCAAGTCGATCGTTATAACTTATTGATGAATAAAGCAATTTCAGACCTTTCCGCACACACCCCGATGATGCAGCAGTACTGGAAGCTGAAAAACCAGCACCCGGACCAGCTGATGTTCTACCGCATGGGCGACTTCTACGAGATCTTCTATGAAGATGCGAAGAAAGCCGCAAAACTGCTGGATATCACCCTGACCGCCCGCGGCAGTCGGCAGGCCAGTCGATCCCCATGTGCGGTATCCCCTACCACGCCGCCGAAGGCTACCTGGCCAAGCTGGTCAAGCTGGGCGAATCGGTGGTGATCTGCGAGCAGATCGGCGACCCGGCCACCAGCAAGGGCCCGGTCGAGCGCCAGGTGGTGCGCATCATCACCCCCGGCACGGTCAGCGACGAAGCCCTGCTGGACGAGCGCCGCGACAACCTGATCGCCGCCGTGCTCGGTGACGAGCGCCTGTTCGGCCTGGCCGTGCTGGATATCACCAGTGGCAACTTCACCGTGCAGGAGTTCAAAGGCTGGGAAAACCTGCTGGCAGAACTGGAGCGGGTCAACCCGGTCGAGCTGCTGATTCCCGATGACTGGCCGCAGGGCCTGCCCGCCGAAAAACGTCGCGGCTCACGCCGCCGTGCGCCCTGGGACTTCGACCGCGACTCGGCACGCAAGAGCCTGTGCCAGCAGTTCGCGACCCAGGACCTCAAGGGCTTCGGCTGCGAGAAGCTGACCCTGGCCATCGGCGCTGCCGGCTGCCTGCTGGGTTATGCCAAGGAAACCCAGCGTACCGCCCTGCCGCACCTGCGCAGCCTCAGGCACGAGCGCCTGGACGACACCGTGGTGCTCGACGGCGCCAGCCGACGCAACCTGGAACTGGACGTGAACCTGGCTGGCGGTCGCGACAACACCCTGCAGTCGGTGATCGATCGCTGCCAGACCGCCATGGGCAGCCGCCTGCTGACCCGCTGGTTGAACCGTCCGCTGCGCGACCTCAAGGTCCTGCAGGCGCGCCAGAGCTCGATCCGCTGCCTGCTCGACGGCTACCGTTTCGAGAGGCTGCAGCCACAGCTCAAGCACATTGGCGATATCGAGCGGATTCTCGCCCGTATCGGCCTGCGCACGCGCGTCCCCGCGACCTGGCCCGCCTGCGTGATGCCCTCGGCGCACTGCCCGAGCTGCAAAGCGCCATGGCCGAACTGGAGGCGCCGCACCTGGCGCGCCTGGCCGCCATTGCCGGCACGTACCCGGAGCTTGCCGACCTGCTGCACAAGGCGATCATCGACAACCCGCCGGCGGTGATCCGCGATGGAGGTGTGCTCAAGGTCGGCTACGACGCCGAGCTGGACGAGCTGCTGTCGATGAGCGAGAACGCCGGGCAGTTCCTGATCGACCTCGAAGCCCGCGAAAAAGCCCGTACCGGCCTGGCCAACCTCAAGGTCGGCTACAACCGCGTGCACGGCTACTTCATCGAGTTGCCCAGCAAGCAGGCCGAACAAGCCCCGGCCGACTATATTCGGCGCCAGACCCTCAAGGGCGCCGAGCGCTTCATCACGCCCGAGCTCAAGGCCTTCGAAGACAAGGCGCTGTCGGCCAAGAGCCGCGCCCTGGCCCGCGAAAAGATGCTCTACGACGGGCTGCTCGAAACCCTCATCGGTCACCTCGCGCCGCTGCAGGATACCGCTGCGGCACTGGGCGAGCTGGACGTGGTGAGCAACCTGGCCGAGCGCGCCCTGAACCTGGACCTGAACTGCCCGAGCTTCGTCGACGAGCCGTGCATGCGCATCAGCCAGGGTCGCCACCCGGTGGTCGAGCAGGTGCTGACCACGCCGTTCGTGGCCAACGACCTTGCCCTGGACGACAACACACGCATGCTGGTGATCACAGGTCCCAACATGGGTGGTAAATCCACCTACATGCGTCAGACCGCCCTGATCGTGCTGCTGGCGCATATCGGCAGCTTTGTACCCGCCGCGAGCTGTGAACTGTCGCTGGTAGACCGCATCTTTACCCGTATCGGCTCCAGCGAGACCTGGCGGGCGGGCGCTCGACCTTCATGGTGGAGATGAGCGAAACCGCCAACATCCTGCACAACGCCACCGAACGCAGCCTGGTGCTGATGGATGAGGTCGGCCGCGGCACCAGTACCTTCGACGGCCTGTCGCTGGCCTGGGCTGCCGCCGAGCGCCTGGCCCAGCTGCGCGCCTACACGCTGTTCGCCACGCACTACTTCGAGTTGACCGTGCTCCCCGAAAGCGAGCCGCTGGTGGCCAACGTGCACCTCAATGCCACCGAGCACAACGAACGCATCGTGTTCCTGCACCATGTGCTGCCAGGCCCTGCCAGCCAGAGCTATGGCCTGGCGTGGCGCAGTTGGCGGGTGTGCCGGCACCGGTGATCCAGCGCGCCCGCGAGCACCTGGGCCGCCTGGAGACCAGCAGCCTGCCGCACCAACCGGCACCCGTGAGCAAAGGGGTGGCTGCCACGCCGCACCAGAGCGACCTGTTTGCCAGCCTGCCGCACCCGGCCATCGAGAAGATCGGCAAGCTCGACGTGGACAACATGACCCCACGCCAAGCTATCGAAATGCTCTATGCACTAAAGACTCTGTTATAACGCGCCACCGCACAAACTGATAGAATCCCGCGCGGTTCGGCGGGGTGGCGAGTTATTAGCCTGGCTCGCCGCCGACCTACCGAACCGAGCGGCCCTGTCTGGAAGGGAACGCTGCCGTCGCCTGAGGAGAAAATTAGAAATGACCTTCGTCGTCACCGACAACTGCATCAAGTGCAAGTACACCGACTGCGTAGAAGTCTGTCCGGTGGACTGCTTCTACGAAGGCCCGAACTTCCTGGTCATTCACCCGGATGAGTGCATCGACTGTGCACTGTGCGAGCCTGAGTGCCCTGCCGTAGCGATCTTCTCGGAAGATGAAGTGCCTGCGGGCATGGAGAACTTCATCGAGCTCAACGCCGAGCTGGCAGAGATCTGGCCGAATATCACCGAGAAGAAAGATTCGATGCCAGACGCTGCAGAGTGGGATGGCAAGACCGGCAAGATTGCCGATCTGGAGCGTTAAGCAACGCCGGATCAATAAAAAAGGCCCTTGCGGGCCTTTTTTTTCGCCGACAGCACGCTCTGCGCCGCTGCTGGTGAAGATTCACTTTATTTCAGGCAAAAAAAGGGGCGGTATGACCCGCCCACATTTTTTTCCGTAGTCCCTGTATTCCCTGTCATCGTCCTGATGAATCGCATCCCGCGATGTCCCTGGTACTCATCCTTGAGAACCTGTGTCAGTCCGTAGACACAGTTCAGATACTAGCGTTTGCAGCCGGCAGAGCAACTGGTAAAAGCTCTCAAAAAAAGTCAAAAGGGTTCATCACCCTTAAAATAAAAACCATATTAATCAATAAGATAGAAAAATTAGCACGTGTAAAACGCCGGCATTTTACTTACCGACATAGCAAAGGCTTACGCGCTCTGTAAGCGATAACTTACAACGACAATAACAAATTCAACCCGGAAATATTGCCGCGCCCAAACCCGTCACCTCGCATCACCACCATGTCGGTAAAAACCAGCACAAACAAAAACGCTCGACTAGTCGAGGCGCCTTTCACAGCCATCGCAGTTACTGGAACAACGACTCGCTGGACAGACCATTCTTTTCGAGGATCTCGCGCAACCGCTTGAGCCCCTCGACCTGGATCTGGCGAACCCGTTCACGGGTAAGGCCGATCTCCAGGCCTACATCTTCCAGGGTGCTGCTCTCATGGCCACGCAAGCCGAAGCGGCGGATCACCACCTCGCGTTGCTTGTCGGTCAATTCGCTCAGCCACTGATCGATGCTCTGCGACAGATCATCATCTTGCAACAGCTCACAGGGATCGGTGGGACGATCGTCGGTGAGGGTATCGAGCAGGGTCTTGTCCGAGTCAGGCCCCAGTGAAACATCCACTGAAGATACCCGTTCGTTCAAGCCCAGCATGCGCTTGACCTCGCCTACCGGTTTTTCCAGCAGGTTGGCGATCTCTTCCGGGGACGGTTCGTGATCGAGCTTCTGGGTCAGTTCGCGCGCTGCACGCAGGTACACGTTCAGCTCTTTGACCACATGAATCGGCAGGCGAATGGTGCGCGTCTGGTTCATGATGGCGCGTTCGATGGTCTGCCGGATCCACCAGGTTGCGTAGGTGGAGAAACGGAAACCACGCTCCGGGTCGAACTTCTCGACCGCCCGAATCAAGCCCAGGTTGCCCTCTTCGATCAGGTCCAGCAGCGACAGCCCCCGGTTGACGTACCGGCGAGCAATCTTCACCACCAGGCGCAGGTTGCTTTCGATCATGCGTTTGCGTCCGGCAGGATCGCCACTTTGCGACAGCCGCGCAAAATGGACCTCTTCCTCCGGGGAAAGCAGGGGCGAAAAACCGATTTCATTAAGATATAACTGAGTTGCATCAAGCGCTCGAGTGTAATCGATATACTTGTGCTGTTTGAGCGGCGAGCCTTGTTTGGCCCTGGTCCGAACCGGAGATACAGCAGGTTCGTCTGACACCACATCCGTTTCCAAAACGATGCCGGTCTCCATGAGGAGGACCTCATCGTCGATGTCAAACTCCGGCACTTCTTTACTGAGAGCCATTGTTATAGTCCTTTGCTGAGTTCGAACTCAGACTCAAGCGGCGCCTATATCCTTGGCAACGCTGGAGCCTGTCCCCACTACGCGAAGGAACAGGCCGGGTACATGCGTATCAACGACGTGGCAGAAACTGCAACGGATCAACTGGTTTGCCCTGGCGGCGAATCTCGAAGTGAAGCTTCACCCGGTCGGTGCCCGTAGACCCCATTTCGGCAATTGTCTGCCCAACCTTGACCTGCTGACCCTCCCGAACCAAAAGCCTGCGGTTGTGACCGTAGGCACTTACGTAGGTATCGCTGTGTTTGATGATTACCAATTCGCCGTAGCCCCGCAAGCCACTTCCGGCGTATACAACGGAACCATCTGACGCAGCAAAAACAGGCTGTCCCAAATCACCGGCGATATCAATGCCTTTATTCAAACTACCGTTTGAAGCAAATTTTCCAATCAGCACACCGTTTGCTGGCCATGCCCAACCGCCGGCCGAGCGCTCGGAAGCCGGCACCTGAACCGGGGTCGTCGCGACGACGGCTGGCGCGCTGGAGCCGGTCGTGGTCGACGTCTTGGCCGGTGGCGGGGTCCCCGCAGGACGCCGGGTCACCGTGGTCTTGCTCGACGGTGAAGTCGAGGTGACCACGCGCGAGCCGCTGCTGCTACCCGTGCCGGAGCCGAAGCGAATCGCCTGGCCGGGACGAATGGTGTAAGGCGCCGCGATCCCGTTGCGGGCCGCCAGCTCCTTGTAGTCCCAGCCATAACGGAACGCGATGGAAAACAGCGTGTCGCCAGGACGCACCACGTACTGCCCGGTAGTGACAACAGGACGTTTGGGCGCGGCGTTGTTGCGATCGACGACACCTACGCTGCTTGACGATGTACTGGAGCACCCTGAAACCAGCGTACCCAAGGCGAGTGCAATCACCAGAAGCTTGAAGCTCGATAGACCCATGCGCTGCCGAATGACTGTGTGACTCACCCGCCGCTCCCTTATGTGGTGACGATGCAAGAATGCAATAGTGTTGCAATTATAACCGAGCGCACGCGCATTGCAGCTCAACTGCTTGCGCACCGTGTGCGTCAGCTCAAGAAACCGCACGCCACATAGACCCGGTATTGCTCCGGGAATTCGACGCCGGCGAAAAAACTTCGGCTCAGTTCAAGGTGCCGTTGAGCAATGGCACGAAACGCACGTCGCACAGCTTGCGCCGGGAGAACCCCTGCTCTTCGCGCACGATCAGCAGCAACTGCTGGGTTTCACCGCTCGCCCCGACCGGTATCACCAGGCGGCCGCCAGGCGCCAACTGATCGAGCAACGCCTGCGGCACCTCTGGGGCACCTGCGGTGACAATGATGCCATTGTAGGGTGCCAATGCCGGCCACCCCTCGAAACCATCGCCCCAGCGGAACACCAGATTGCGCAGGTTCAGCTCGACCATGCGCTCCTTGGCGCGGTCCTGCAGCACCTTGATGCGCTCGACCGAGAACACCCGCTCCACCAGTTGCGCCAGCACCGCCGTCTGGTAACCGGAACCGGTACCAATTTCCAGCACCTTGTCCAGCGGCCCGTCCTCGAGCAGCACTTCGCTCATGTACGCCACCATGAATGGCTGCGAGATGGTCTGGTTGTTGCCGATTGGCAACGCCGTGTCTTCATACGCACGGTGCGACAAGGCCTCATCGACGAACAGGTGGCGCGGGGTGTTGCGCAGCACCTCAAGTACCTTCTGGTCCTTGATACCCTCCTCGATCAGGCGCTGGATCAGCCGTTCACGGGTTCGTTGCGAAGTAAAACCGATACCATGGCGCATCAGATCCTCCGGCTCTCGCATCAGAGCAGCCCCTCCAACCAGCCATCAAGGCGTTCGAAGGCGTCGTTGAAGGTGCGGTCAAGCTGCAACGGGGTGATCGACACGTAGCCCTGCATCACCGCGTGAAAATCGGTCCCTGGGCCACCGTCCTCGGCATCCCCGGCCACCGCGATCCAGTAGCCTTCCTTGCCGCGCGGGTTGACCACCTTGGTCGGCGCTGCGGCGCGTGCCCGGTGCCCCAGGCGCGTCAGCTGGATGCCGCGGATATGCTCCAGCGGCAGGTTGGGCACATTCACGTTGAGCACCGTGCGGGGGGGCAACTGCAGGCTCGCATGCGCCTCGACCAGCTTGCGCGCGAAATACGCCGCGGTGGGCAGGTTGTCGGGCAGGCGCGAGAGCAGCGAGAACGCAAACGAGGTACCGCCCAGGAAGCGCCCTTCCAGCGCGGCGGCAACCGTGCCCGAGTACAGCACGTCATCCCCCAGGTTGGCGCCCAGGTTGATGCCCGACACCACCATGTCCGGCGTCTGCTCCAGCAACCCGTTCAGGCCCAGGTGCACGCAATCGGTGGGGGTGCCATTGAGGCTGATGAAACCGTTGGCCAGGGTCTGCGGGTGCAGGGGACGGTCGAGCGTCAGCGAACTGCTGGCGCCGCTCTTGTCCTGGTCGGGGGCGATCACCACACACTCGGCATAATCCGCCAGCGCGGCATGCAGCGCGGCGAGGCCGGGGGCGGTAACCCCGTCGTCGTTAGAAATCAGAATACGCATGGGCTGTCCGTCTGCCCTGCCGGCACCAGATCGACGAGTTCGCGCACCACAACGGTGGCGAAACATCCGGCCGGAAGGACGAATTCCAGTTGCAGGATATCAGGCTCGGGATAATGCCACGTCAAGCCGCCAATGGGCAGCCGCAGAATGCGTCGTTCCTGCTTGAGGTTGGCATTGGCCAGCCATTGGCACACCCCTGCATGCTGCTGGGCCACACGTTGCTCGATGGCACCTGCGCTACCGCCAGTGCCCGGCACGCCTTCGCCCCACAAGGGCCCGGTGGGATGCAGGTCGAGAATCGCCAGGCGCGGGTCGCTGCACTCGGCTTGGCCGGCGGCAAAGAAGCTGCGGCTGTCGGTGAACGCCAGCAGGTCACCGACCTGGGCGTGCTGCCAACTGCCGTCGGCAACGCGCTCAGCCAGCACGCGGTTGAACACATAGCTGCGGGCACTGGAGAGCAGCCGCGAACGCACATTGCGCTGCTCCGGCAGCGCCTTGCGCTCGGCCCACTGGCGGGCATCGTGGACGTTGCCGCCATCAAAGCCGAAGCGCTGGCTGCCGAAGTAGTTCGGCACGCCTTGGGCGCGCAGTTGCTGCAGGCGCGCGTCCAGGGCCGCATGATCGCCACTCAGCGCAGTCAGGCGCAAGGTGAAACCGTTGGCCGAATGTGCCCCACGCTGCAGTTTGCGCGAGTGGCGGGTGTGCTTGAGGATGCTCAGGGTTTCGTTTTCGGCGGCGCTCAGGTCTGGGTCTGCCTTGCCTGGCAGGTGCAGGCTGAACCACTGGCGGGTCAGCGCCTGACGGTCCTTGAGGCCTGCGTAGCTGACCGTGCGCAGCGGTACGCCGGCGGCACGGGCCAGGCGGCGTGCCGCCTCTTCGGTATTGAGGTCGCGCTTCTCGACCCACAGCCACAGGTGTTCGCCTTCACCCGACAATGGGATGTCGAGTACTTCGTCGACCTGAAAGTCATCCGCCGTGGCCTTGAGTATCGCCGTGCCCAGTGCCGGGCCGGACGCGCGCGGGCCGAGCAGTTCGAGTTCGGTCATGCGCGCAGCAACAAGGCGACGGCGTGCACGGCAATGCCTTCTTCACGGCCAGTGAAGCCGAGCTTCTCTTCGGTGGTGGCCTTGACGTTGACCTGATCGAGCTCTACCTGCAGGTCCTGGGCGATGTGCGCGCGCATGCTCTCGATGTGCGGCGCCATCTTCGGTGCCTGGGCGACAATGGTGGCGTCCACGTTGCCGACCTTCCAGCCCTTGGCGTGGATGATCGATACCACGTGCCGCAGCAGCACGCGGCTGTCGGCACCCTTGAACTGCGGGTCGGTATCGGGGAAGTGCTTGCCGATGTCACCCAGCGCGGCGGCGCCAAGCAGGGCATCGCTTACTGCGTGCAGCACCACATCGCGTCGGAGTGCGCGAGCAAGCCGAACTTGTGCGCAATGCGCACCCCACCCAAGGTGATGAAATCGCCGTCCGCGAAGCGGTGCACATCGTAGCCGTGGCCAATACGCATAAAAAAACGCCCTGATTGAGTCAGGGCGTGATTCTACCTGCTTTGCAGGGGGTTTGGCTTATTTGTAGGACAGTGCCTACAGTCGCTGCAGTGCCATCGCATGATGGCGCAGGTGCTCGTCGATGAAGCTGGCAATGAAGTAGTAGCTGTGGTCATAACCCGGCTGCAGGCGCAGGGTGATCGGGTAACCGGCCGCCTGTGCCGCCTGGACGAGCACTTCGGGCTTGAGCTGGTTTTCCAGGAAGTCGTCGCGATCACCCTGGTCAACCAGCAGCGGCAGTTGCTCCTGCGCCTGGCCGATCAGCACACTGGCATCCCACTCGCGCCAGCGCGAGCGGTCCTCGCCCAGGTAGCGGCTGAACGCCTTCTGGCCCCACGGGCAATCCATCGGATTGCTGATGGGGGAGAACGCCGAGACCGATGCATAGCGCCCCGGGTTGCGCAGCGCGCATACCAGCGCGCCATGCCCGCCCATGGAGTGGCCACTGATGCTGCGCGCGTGCGAGGCCGGGAAATGCGCCTCCACCAGCGCTGGCAGCTCCTGCACCACGTAGTCGTGCATGCGGTAGTGCTCGGCCCACGGCTGCTCGGTGGCGTTGAGGTAGAACCCTGCGCCCAGGCCGAAGTCCCACGCACCGTCCGGGTCGCCCGGCACCTGCGGGCCGCGCGGGCTGGTGTCGGGCGCCACGATGATCAGCCCCAGCTCGGCGGCCAGCTTGTGCGCGCCGGCCTTGTGCATGAAGTTCTCGTCGGTGCAGGTCAGCCCGCTCAGCCAGTACAGCACCGGCAGCTTGGCGCCCTGCTCGGCCTGCGGCGGCAGGTACACGGCAAACACCATGTCGCAGCCCAGCACCGTCGAACGGTGCCGGTAGCGCTTGTGCCAGCCGCCGAAGCTTTTCTGGCAGGAGATGTTTTCCAGGCTCATGGCAGACCTCAGAAGTGAATGACGCTGCGGATGCTCTTGCCTTCGTGCATCAGGTCGAAGGCCTTGTTGATGTCTTCCAGGCCCATGGTGTGGGTAATGAAGGTGTCCAGCGGGATCTCGCCCTTCTCGGCCATGTCCACATAGCTTGGCAGCTCGCTGCGACCGCGCACGCCACCGAACGCCGAACCGCGCCAGACACGGCCGGTCACCAACTGGAACGGGCGCGTGGCGATTTCCTGGCCGGCACCGGCCACACCGATGATCACCGACTCGCCCCAGCCCTTGTGGCAGCATTCCAGTGCGGCGCGCATCAACTGCACATTGCCGATGCACTCGAACGAGAAGTCCACGCCGCCATCAGTCAGGTCGACGATCACTTCCTGGATCGGACGGTCGTAGTCTTTCGGGTTGATGCAGTCGGTCGCGCCCAACTGGCGGGCGATCTCGAACTTGGCCGGGTTGATGTCGATGGCAATGATGCGGCTGGCCTTGGCCTTGACCGCACCGATCACGGCCGACAGGCCGATGCCGCCCAGGCCGAAGATGGCCACGGTGTCACCCGGCTTGACCTTGGCGGTGTTGAGCACCGCACCGATACCGGTGGTGACGCCGCAGCCGAGCAGGCAGACCTTTTCCAGCGGCGCTTCTTTCTGGATCTTGGCCACGGAAATTTCCGGCAGCACGGTGTACTCGGAGAAGGTCGAGGTGCCCATGTAGTGGAACAGCGCCTGGCCCTTGTACGAGAAACGCGTGGTGCCGTCGGGCATCAGGCCCTTGCCCTGGGTGGCGCGGATGGCCTGGCAGAGGTTGGTCTTGCCCGATTTGCAGAACTTGCACTGGCCGCACTCGGGGGTGTACAGCGGGATCACATGGTCACCCACGGCCACCGAGGTCACGCCCTCGCCGATGGCCTCGACGATCGCGCCGCCTTCATGGCCAAGGATCGACGGGAAGATGCCCTCGGGGTCGGCACCGGACAGGGTGTACGCGTCGGTGTGGCAGACGCCGCTGGCGACCACGCGCAACAGCACTTCGCCGGCCTTGGGCATGGCCACGTCGACCTCGACGATCTCCAGCGGTTTCTTGGCCTCGAAGGCAACGGCGGCACGGGACTTGATCATCAGGGTTCTCCACAAGGGTTCAATGTCAGGCATGCAGTGTAATTCATCGTCGTTTGATGAATAATCCGGCCAATCACAAAACATTATTGCCACACAGGGATAATCGATGAGCAGCCGCTGGGAAGGCATCGACGAGTTTGTCGCCGTGGCCGAGTCGGGCCAGTTCACCGCCGCGGCCGAACGCCTGGGCGTGTCGTCCTCGCACGTGAGCCGGGCGGTGGCGCGCCTGGAGGACCGCTTGCAGACACGCCTGCTGTACCGCAGCACGCGCAAGGTGACCTTGAGTGAAGCCGGGCAGACGTTTCTGCAGCATTGCCAGCGCCTGCAGGACGGGCGCGAGGAGGCACTGCGCGCCATGGGTGACCTGACCAGCGAACCCAAGGGCCTGCTGCGCATGACCTGCGCGGTAGCCTATGGCGAACGCTTCATCGTGCCGCTGGTAACGCGCTTCATGGCGCAATACCCGCAGTTGCGGGTGGACATCGAACTGAGCAACCGCACCCTGGACCTGCTGCATGAAGGCATGGACATGGCGATTCGGCTGGGCCGCCTGCAGGAGTCGCGGCTGGTGGCAGCGCGGCTGGCGCCACGGCGGATGTACCTGTGCGCCTCGCCCGGCTACCTGGAGCGCTACGGCCGTCCGCACAGCCTATCGGAGCTGGCGCGGCACAACTGCCTGATCGGCAGTACGGATACCTGGGCCTTGCAGCAGGACGGGCGCGAGCTGACGCAGCGGGTGCAGGGCAACTGGCGCTGCAACAGCGGGCAGGCGGTACTGGATGCGGCGCTGCAGGGGATGGGGTTGTGCCAGTTGCCGGACTATTACGTGCTGGAGCACCTGGGCAGCGGCGCGCTGGTATCGCTGCTGGAGGCGCACCAGCCGCCGAACACGGCGGTGTGGGCGCTGTATCCGCAGCAGCGGCACTTGTCGCCGAAGGTGCGCAAGCTGGTGGATTATCTGCGCGTGGGGTTGGCGCAGTTGCCCGAGTACCGCAGCGTCTAGAAAAGCTTCGCTGGCAAGC
>NZ_JAAHBU010000094.1 GCF_010671725.1 Pseudomonas brassicae
CTGACCCTGTGGGAGCTGGCTTGCCAGCGAAGGGCGCGCCGCTTTGTGTTGCCGTGCCCTGCGCTTGTGACTAGCATACGCCGCCGCCCACACCGCGCGGCGGTGTTCCAGGGAGGGAGCGGCATGATCCACTCATCACGTATCGACGCTGTCGGCTCGCGCCCGTGATCTGTACGCCCCCCTACCGCGTCTACCTGTGGCTGCCCTGGGTCTGCCTGGTCTCGCTGCTGGGCCTGGAGGCCTACTGGTACGGCCTGCAACTGACCCCTTTCGAACAGTTCGTGCAGATCCAATTGCTTGGCTTCGGCGTGCTCGGCTACCCCTTGTTCGCGCTGTGGGCCAGCCGCCGATTGCACCTGGCACCCAGCCGCCTGTGGTGGGCACCGGTATTGTGCATCCCGTTCTACGCGCTGCCCTGGGTGCTGTATGGCCTGGTCTATCTGCTGATGGGGCGCATCGCCGGGCTGGGCCTGATGCTGATGTGGCTGGCCTTTGTCCCGTACCTGCTGGGCGCAGGCTATTTTTTCGTCCTCCTCGTCGCGCTGCTGCTGGCCGCGCAAAGGCGCCTGTGCAATGGACCTTGAACTGAAGAATTACCTGGCAGGCCTGGCCGACAGCAACCTGTTCGGCAGCCTGGCGATCCTGTGCCTGCTGGCGCTGCTGCTGAACCTCAGCGAACCTCGGCGCAACACCCTGTGGGTGCGCGTGCTCACACTCGCCTGCCTGCTTGGCGTGGTGCTGCTGCACGGGGTGGGTACGTACTACATGAATATCCAGGTGCCGTGATGAAGGTGTGCATCGGCTTGCTGGTAGTGGCCGCGCTGACTATCGGGCTGGCGACGCCTCTGCCTGGCAACCTGTTCATGCTGCTGATGGACCGTGACAACTTCATCCCGGCCCAGTCCTCGCTGTTCACCTTCGCGCCCTATCAGGTGTCCCAGGGTTCCTCGAACTACTGGCTGTACGGCGAGGACGACCGCTACTACTACCACTTCACCTACGCGCCGGCCCATCCCTACCGCTACATCGCCAAGGACAATCAGTGCCCGGCGTTCGACCGGGATGATGTGCGCAGCTGGTGCAATGCGTTGCAAGGAACGCCGTTCCGATGAACCGACAACTGTTGATCAACATCCCCCTGCATGTGCTGGCGATCGCGCTGTACGGGGTGCTCAACGACATCGCCGTGGACTGGTACAAGGGCCATTACGGCGGTTTCACCGCCCGTGGCGTGGCCTCCGGGAGCATCGTGTTCCTGGTGATGTGGGTGTTCGTGCCGCTTAATGTGGTGCTGCCCATGTTGACCAACTGGAAGCTCAAGTACTGGCTGGTGGCGGCGCAGGTGGCGCTGATCCTGTGGTGGCTGCTGCCCGAGCACCCGGTGCGGGCGTACTTCTTCAGTTGTCTGGCAGGCGGCCTGAGCCTGGCGGCGGTGCTGGCCTCGCACTGGCTGAGGCGTAAATGAGCAGGCCGACGGTAAAGCAGCAACTGTGGCGCTGGCTGGTCGTGCTTGGCGTCGCGGCGTGGGTCGGCCTGCAGATTCACGCGTTGCTCCAGGCCCCTGGTGGTACGTCGTTCGTCAGCGAGTCGGGCCGCTACCGCTTGCAGAACGTGCCGGTGCGCAGTTGGCTGATACCGTTCGGCGGCATGGGCTACATGCGCGTGACTGATCGCGAGCGCCCTGGCGAAGTGTGGCGCACGCCGCTGTATGACCTGCAGTCACTGGATATGCGCGACTTCGAAGACGAAGGCAGCGTGGGCATTTACTGGATCACCTTCTACAAGGCGGACCGCCATTTCGACATCGCCATGCCTCAATGGGAACCGCACTGGCTGAACAGCTTTATCGCCAATACCGATTACGAGGTCGCCGAAGACCAGGCCCGCTGCCGCAAGCCCGAGCATCTGGTGCGCTATTTCTGGGACCTGTGGCTGTGGCTGGTGTGGATCAGTGACTATCCCTGCATGCAAACCGAGTTCTATATCAATCCGCCCCCGGTGTACCGTCCGTGAAATCGACTGTCCTGATGCTGCTGGCCGGCGTGCTGGCGAGCGCACTCGCGCAGGCCGCGCCGAGCTGCCCGAGCCGTGATTTCAATACCTTCGTCACGGCGTTTGCCGAGGACGCCGAGCTGCAGCAGGCGTTTACTGCGCCCGCGCTGATCGAGCAGGGCCTGCCCGCAGGCCTGCAGCCATTGTCCATGGCGCAGGCGCTGGCGAACGGGCTGGTGCGCGACGTCGTGCTGCCGGACCGGGTGTACCTGCGCGACCTGCGTGGCGAACTGCTCAAGGCGTTCATCTTCGAGCAAGGTGCGTGCTGGACGCTGGCGCGCGTCGAGGACTGGGCACCGACACTTGCCGCCGAGCCGGTGGCTGATGGCGAGCGTGGCCAGCGTGCGCGCCTGCGCGGCAACGCCTACGAGCGCATGGGCCTGGACGCCGACGGCCCACTGGATCAGCAGCTGTTCGTTGCCGCGCTCAACAGCTACCTCGATGCTGCGGCCCAGGGTTCTGCCCGCGGTGCCTACGCTGCAGCGGCCATCAGCCTGTCGGGGATGGCGCCACGCCTGACCAACGCGCGTCTCGAGCACCTGCTGCGCACCTCGGCGGCCACCGTGCCCGAGGCCGCGCTGCTGCTGGCGAACTTCTATTGCGATGAGGGCGATCCTCGACCGCCTGACAACATCTGCCGCCACCCGCACAACGCCTTGAAAGCCCTGCGCCAGGCAGCGGCCCTGGGCTCGGGCGCGGCTTTCAACGAACTGGGCAGCGTGTACGCCCGCGGCGAGATCGCGCCGGCACAACCGGCGCGGTCACTGGCTTGCTACACCGCGGCGGTTGCCCATGGCGCAGAGTGGGCAGACTTCAATGCCCGGCAAATGATCAAACAGGGCGCACGCGCCGACGAGGCCCAACCATGCCTGTAGCACAGCACTGGCGCGAGTGTCTGCACGACCCGACGCTCACCCCGCCCGCCCCCTGGCTGAGCTTTCCCGAACTCGACCCGAGCGGCCTGGGCAGCCTGCAGGGCGACTTCGAACACTACTGGCAGTTTTGCTGGTGGCCGTTCTGGAGCCGCCTGGCCAAGCCCCGGCAGCAGGTGTACCTGCTGCGCAATGCGGCGCCCGCCGCGTGGGTCGAGTACCTGGCCCACATCGAGGCGCACGGGCAGCCGGCCGCCGAGATCGCAGCGCTGCCCGAGCACTGGCGTGCCGACAGCCCGGTCACCAGCCGCCAGTTGCGGCGCTGGGTGCTGCCGGTGCTGGTGCACCTGTTTGCGGTGGCCGCCTACGTGGCGCTCAACGGTACGCTGGTTGGCTGGTACAAGCAGTACGCCGGCGGCCTGACCTCGCGCGGGGTGTCGATAGGGCTGGGCATGTACCTGGTGTTCTGGTTCTTCTGCGCAATGAACCTGTTGATTGCCTTGCTGCCACGGGTGTGGGGCAAGGTGCAGGCCACGGTGTTCATGGTGGCGATCATCGGCTTCTACCTGATGCCGGACCATCCACTGCGGGCACTGTTCTACACCGCGCTCTCAGGCGGCGTGAGCCTGCTGGCCATCGGTGTCGATGCGCAGTTGCAACGCTACTTCCTCAACCTCACGCTCAAGGGCTCGAAATGAAGCATACCCGCCACGCCATCGCCTTCGCTTGTCACTCTCGCTGGGTGGTATGGCGACGGCTGCGCCGCTCACCGAAAAAACCTCGAAGGGGCGGGCGGCACCAGGTTGCTGTTCTCGGACTGGAGCGTGGAAGAGAACGGCTGGCACACGGTGCAATGGCAGCGGGCAGATGGCCAGGGTTTCACCTTGTACTCGCACGAGTTCGCACGTGATGCGCTCGATGGCGACCCATCAGCGGTATCGCCCGACGGCCGCTTGGTGATGCTCCACCGCCTGCGCCAGTCCGGGCGGCAGTTCACCCCGCCAACCCTGCGCTGCGACATGGTGTCGATGGAGACGGCTGCGTACTGGCGACGCGGCTGGGTGAATACTGCATCGGCAGTTGGGACAACGGCACCTGGCAGGTCGACTACAAGGGCCCCTGGCCGACCGTGCTGCAAACCCTGAAGCCTGCGAAGGTGGCGGGCCTGCTGCAGGACAGCGAGAACCGCGAGATACCCAGGCGTCACGCCGTACTGGCCGAAGAGGTGTACATGGGCCTGGACTCCTATATGGCCTGCCACCCCGCGAAGGACAACGTGCCCGGCTACAACGACATGGGCTACCTGATCGGCGACGACTGGTATCCGGCCCTGGTGCTGCGCATCTATCGCGCCATCGAACCCTTCGCCGAAGGCGTCGGGTGCTGCAACTGAACATTGCCGACATCCTCTGGGCGTTCGGCAACTCGCGCGAAGCGGGCCAGTACTACGCGCGTTACCAACAGCAGATGCGCGAGTCCGGCGCGGCGCAGAAAATCCCGTCGCGGGTACAGTTGCGCCTGGACGCAATGCCCGCAGCCGCCGAGGAAAAATAGAGACGGCTGTAGCCTTTGGTCGCGAAAAAGCTAAACTGCGCAACTCAGTCACTTTTTCGCCTAGGGATACGTATGAAGTTTCGCTTTTTGCTCTGGGCCATGGGCCTGCTGATGGCCAGGGCCAGCCGCAACAACCCGGCCTTCCAGCAACAGTTGCAGGACAAGGACCTGGTGTTCCAGCTGCAGACCCTCGACGGCAGGGTCGCCCGGCACTTCATCGTGAAGAACCTGCGTATCACCAGCAAGCGCGGCACCCATGCCGAGCCTGCGTTTGCGATTGCCTTCAAGGACGCAGCCTATGGTTTTGCCACGCTGCAGGCCAAGAACAAGCAACTGGCGTTCATGCAGGGCATTCAGGACAAGTCGATCCAGATCAAGGGCAACCCGGCGCTGGTGATCTGGTTCCAGGGCCTGATGAAGTACCTCAAGCCGAAGAAAAACAAGGCCTGAGCGCAGCGCTCAGGCCCGTCGATCAATGCGCGGTGAACTGCGAGGCCAGTTCACGCAGCAGCGATTCGGCCTCCAGCACCTTGTTCACCACATCTTCGGCCTTCTCGCGGCTGATGTTCAGGCGCTCGAGCAGCTCGTCGGGCAGGGTTTCGTCCGGCCCCGAGCCGATGCCGCGCGCACGCAGCAGACGGACCGCCACGCAGACCAGATTGGGGAAAGCGCTGTAGTCGCCCGCGTAGTGCGGGTCGTGCTGGAAGCGCAAGGCGGTGGCCAGCTCTTCGGGCATGTCCCAGAAGCGCATCAGCCAGGCGCCGATCTGCTCGCGGCTGATGCCCAGCAGGTGCTGCTCGACATAGCTGTGGCACAGGTGCGGGTTGACCTCCAGGTGCCGGCAGATCAGCGAGAAGTGCGGCGGGAACACGTGCGCCAGCAACAGGTAGCCGAAGTTGTGCAGCAGCCCGGCGAGGTAGGTCAGGCCCGACTCCGGGCGTTCGGCGCGCGGCATGGCACGGGTCAGGCCTTCGATCACGGCAGCGGTGTAGATCGACTGCTGCCAGTACGGCGTGGTCTGCTGCGGGTGGTCCTTGGGCAGGCTCAGGGTCTTGCCCAGCGCCAGGCCCAGGGCCAGGTTGATCACCAGGTCAAAGCCCAGCACGCGCACGATGGCGTCTTCCACCGAGCGGATCTTGCCCGGCGAGGCGTAGTACGGCGAGGCGGCCCAACTGACCACCTGGGCGGCCAGCGCGGGGTCGGTTTCGACCACGCCGGTGATGTCGTCGATGGTGGCGTTGGGGTCGACCCGCAGCTTGATGATCTTTTGCGCGGTTTCGGCCAGTGGCGGAATCTCGATGGTCGATTCCAGGCGCTGCTGGATACGCCGCGCAGTGAAGGCCTGGACGGCCAGGGTGATCTCTTTGCTGTCATCGGCCGGGCGGTCGAGGTTGGGCTGGATCTCGCTGAGCAGCACGCCGAAGCGCCCGGCACTGGCCTTGTGCAGCATCTGCTTGAAGTCGTCGCTCTGGATTTCCAGCAGCAGGCCAGGGTGCCCGGAATGGATCAGCAGCGCCGGCTGCTTGAGCAGGCGCTCTTCATAGAGGCAGGGTGAGCTGGTCAGCGCCGGGATCGCGGGCAGGATCGTCAGGCCATGCTTCTTCAGCATCTGATCAAGGCGTTCGAGCGGTACCGCCGTCAGCTTGCGCCCGGTCATTTCGGTCAGGTGGCTGAGGTCCAGCAGCTGGTTCTGCGGGAACAGCACCATCAGCGCGCCGACCTCGTCGTCGAGCAGCACGGCCTGAACCTTGGCCTCGGACGGCAGCTGCGGGTGGTCGAGCACCTCGCGGTAGGCGATGCCCACCTTGTCGAGCAGCAGCCGGATGACAGACGGTGCGTGGGGGGTTGCGGTGTCCAGAGCAACTTCAGTCATGGTCTGTATCCAGTATTTTTTCAGCGGCAAGTATAGCCGGCTTGGTGGGGGCGGCCCGTGTCGACATGGGAGCTACGTCACACCTGGCCATATTGCTGGCCATGGCGCAGCCAGCGATCGAGCAACGGGCGACGTGGTCCGGCCAGCGTGCGATCAGGGCCTGGGCGGCATCGCGTACAGCCGGCAGCAGGTCGGCGTCGCGCATCAGGTCGGCCACCTTGAACTGCAGCAGGCCGGTCTGGCGGGTGCCGAGCATTTCGCCCGGGCCACGCAGTTGCAGGTCTTTCTCAGCGATGACGAAGCCGTCGTTGGTTTCACGCATGATACCCAGGCGCTCGCGGCCGATCTGCGACAGCGGCGGATGGTAAAGCAGCACGCAGTGGCTGGCCGCGCTGCCACGGCCTACGCGGCCGCGCAACTGGTGCAGCTGGGCCAGGCCCAGGCGCTCGGGGTTCTCGATGATCATCAGGCTGGCATTGGGTACGTCGACGCCCACTTCGATCACCGTGGTGGCCACCAGCAGTTGCAGGTTGCCCTGCTTGAACTCGGCCATGACCTCAGCCTTTTCGGCAGGCTTCATGCGCCCGTGGATCAGGCCCACGCGCAGCTCGCCGAGGGCGCTGGTGAGTTCCTCGAAGGTGGTTTCGGCGGCCTGGCAGGTGAGCTCTTCGGATTCTTCGATCAGGGTGCACACCCAGTACGCCTGGCGCCCTTCGGCACAGGCCGCACGCACCCGCTCGACCACCTCGATGCGCCGGCTGTCGGCCACCAGCACGGTGTTGACCGGGGTGCGCCCAGGCGGCAGTTCGTCGAGCACCGAGGTGTCGAGGTCGGCGTAGGCGCTCATGGCCAGGGTGCGCGGGATCGGCGTGGCGGTCATGATCAACTGGTGCGGGCACAACTGGCCGCCCACGCCTTTCTGGCGCAGGGCCAGGCGTTGCTGCACGCCGAAGCGGTGCTGCTCGTCGATGATCGCCAGCGCCAGGTTGTGGAATTTCACCTCGTCCTGGAACAGTGCATGGGTGCCGACCACCATCGGCGCGCCCCCGGCGATCTGTTCCAGGGCCGCGGTGCGGGCCTTGCCCTTGAGCTTGCCGGCCAGCCATGCGACTTCGATGCCCAGGGGTTCGAGCCAGCGCTTGAAGGTGACGAAATGCTGTTCGGCAAGAATCTCGGTGGGCGCCATCAGCGCTACCTGGTAGCCGGCCTCCAGGGCCTGCAGTGCGGCCAGGGCGGCGACCACGGTCTTGCCGGCGCCGACGTCGCCCTGTACCAGGCGCAGCATCGGCTCGGGCTGGCTGAGGTCGTAGGCGATCTCGTCGCCGACCCGCTGCTGCGCACCGGTGGGGGCAAAACCCAGGTTGGCCAGGTACTGCGTGGCCAGCCGGCCGGCCTTGGGCAGCGCCGGTGCACGCTGGGCCCGCAGGCTTTCGCGCAGGCGCTGCTGCGACAGCTGGTGGGTCAGCAGCTCTTCGAAGGCCAGGCGGTGCTGGGCCCAGTGGTGACCGACCGCCAGCTCTTCCACGTCGGCATCGGCCGGCGGGTGGTGCAGGTAGCGGATCGCATCGGCCAGCGGGGCCAGCTGGTAATCGCGCGCCAGCTCCAGCGGCAGCCAGTCGGGCAGGCTGCGCGGGCCGAGCATGCCCAGGCTCTGCTGGCTCAGTTGGCGCAGGCGTTGCTGGGTAAGGCCTTCGGTGGTCGGGTAGATCGGCGTCAGGGTGGTGTCCACCGGCGGCGGCTCGTCGCCGCTCAGGGCGCGGTACTCGGGGTGGTAGATCTCCAGGCCCGAGGCACCGGGGGCGCGCTTCGCCGTAGCAGCGCAGGTGGGTGCCGCGCTTGAGCGCTTCTTTCTGGGCGTTGCTGAAATGGTAGAAGCGCAGGCTCAGCGTGCCGGTGCCGTCACCCAGGCGTACCAGCAGGCTGCGGCGTTTGCCCATGGTCACGTCGGTGCCGCTGACCACGCCCTCGATCACGGCATCCTGGCCGGGGCGCAGGGCGCCGATCGGCACCACGCGGGTACGGTCCTGGTAGCGCAGGGGCAGGTGGAACAGTACATCCTGGATATTCTCCAGGCCCACCTTGGCCAATTTCTCGGCCAACGCTTCGCCCACGCCCTTCAGCGCGGTGACCGACACGCTCGACAACTCGGTCATGCCAGCGCCCTACTGCGCCGCAGGTGGCTTGGCCACCGAGCACAGGCGGATCGAGTCGGCGAGGATTTCGATGGCCTTGGGCCGCGGGAAACTTGCGCGCCAGGCGATCGCCACGGTGCGAAAGGGCGCTGGCGGGCTCAATGGGCGCACTTCGATGATGCCTGGCGCGTAATGGTGGCTGTGCACGGCCGACAGCGGCAGGATCGATACGCCCAGGCCGGAGGCGACCATGTGGCGGATGGTTTCCAGCGAGCTGGATTCCACCGTGGTGTGCCTGGCGCCCTCGTTGCCCTTGGTCAGGGTCGGGCAGGCTTCGAGTACCTGGTCGCGGAAGCAGTGGCCCTCGCCGAGCAGCAGCAGGCTCTTGTCGTTGAGCAGGCTGGCGTCGATGGTGGCTTGCTGGGTCCAGGGGTGTTCGCTGGGCATCAGCACGTAGAACGGCTCATCGTACAGCGGCAGGGTCAGCACGTCGGCTTCATTGAACGGCAGGGCAATGATCACTGCGTCCAGCTCACCGTTGCGCAGCTTGTCGCGCAGCACGTGGGTGAAGTTTTCTTCGATGTACAACGGCATCTGCGGGGCGACCCGGTGCAGTTGCGGGATCAGGTGCGGGAACAGGTAGGGGCCGACGGTATAGATGGCGCCGACCTTGAGCGGTGCGGTCAGCTGGTTCTTGCCGGCCTGGGCCAGTTCACGAATGCCCTGGGCCTGCTCCAGCACTTTCTGCGCCTGGGCCACGATGCCTTCACCGACCGGCGTCAGGCGCACCGCGCTCTTGCTGCGCTCGAAGATCAGCACGCCCAGTTCGTCCTCCAGCTTCTTCACGCCTACCGACAGGGTCGGCTGGCTGACGTGACACCGCTCGGCCGCGTGGCCGAAGTGCTGTTCTTGAGCGAGGGTGACGATGTAGCGCAATTCTGTGAGGGTCATAACGTGCGTCCATGAAGTTGCGGCCCCAGCATAGCGGCTGCAATCGATAGACGCACGTTATCAGACTTGCGTGTGCGTGACAGAAACAATGAATCAGCGCTTCTTGTCCAGCGAGTACACGAAGGGTGCGACCACTTCAATACTGCCGTTGTTGAGCAACTCCTGCGGCGGCTTGGGCACGGGCTGAGCCTTGCGGATCATTTCCAGTGTGGCCCGATCCAGTGCCGCGCTGCCTGAACCACCGGCCAGCGAGTACGACAGGATCTTGCCTTCGGCGTCGACCACGAAGCGCAACCGGTTGATGCCTTGCAGGCCACGTCGACGGGCGTCTTCAGGGTAGCGCTTGTACTTGCCCAGGTGACGCAGCAGGTCGCTCTGCCAGGTTGGCAGGGCATTGCTGTTGGCGGCGATGCTCGGCGCCGGTGCGGCCGACTTTTGCGCCGGTGCATTGCTTGGCGGCGAGTCTACGGTTTCCTGGTCGATCGGCTTGTCCTGCGGCGGCTCAGGCTTTTTCTCGGGCTTGGGCGGCTGCGGCTTGGCCTTCGGCTTGGGCGGCGGCTTGGGAATCGCGATCTTGGGTTTGGGCGCCTCTGCCACTTTGGGCAGCGGTGGCTCTTCGACCGGCGTCGGCGGCTGTGGCGGTGCCACGACCTTGGGCGGCGGAGGAGGGGCCGGCTCGGGCATCGGCGCCATTTCGATCATCATGGCCGCAGGCGGCAGTTCGATTGCCTGTGGCACCGACCAGTTGAGCATCAGCACCACGGCAACGGCATGCACGGCCAGCACAATCGCCAGGCTGACGCTGTAGCGCGCCAGTTTATGCCGCGTATTGATCATTTCTTGGCTGCCGTCTCAAGTCCCACCAGGCCGACCTTCAGATAGCCGGCGGCGCGCAGGGTATTCATGACTTCCATCAGGTCGCCGTAATCAACGCCCTTGTCTGCCTGGAAGAAGATCGTGGTGTCTTTGTCGCCCTTGGTCTTGGCATCCAGGACCGCGCCCAGCTGGTCGCGTTGCACCTGGTCGTCGCCGACGTACAGGTGCTGGTCGGCCTTGACGCTGAGGAACACCGGCTTTTCAGGCCGGGGCACCGGTTTGGCGGTCGAGGCGGGCAGTCGACCTTGATGTCGACCGTGGCCAGGGGCGCTGCCACCATGAAGATGATCAGCAGTACCAGCATCACGTCGATGAACGGCGTGACGTTGATTCGTGGTTTTCGGCGAGATCGTCGCCGCCCTCGTTAAGATGCAGGCCCATGGTTTACCCCGCTTTCACCATGTGTGGCGCAGCGGAACGCTCGCCTGGCTGGTGGTCCAGGTCGCGGCTGACCAGCAGCAGGACGTGGGCCGAGGCATCCGAAACCTGCGCCTTGTAACCGGCGATGGAGCGGGCGAAGACGTTGTAGATGACCACGGCCGGGATCGCGGCAACCAGGCCAAGGGCGGTGGCCAGCAGGGCTTCGGCGATACCCGGGGCGACCACGGCGAGGTTGGTGGTCTGGGTCTTGGCGATGCCGATGAAGCTGTTCATGATGCCCCACACGGTGCCGAACAGCCCCACGAACGGTGCTGTGGAACCGATGGTGGCCAGTACCCCGGTGCCGCTGCTCATGGTGCGGCCGCTGGCGGCTACCAGGCGCTCGAGGCGGAAGCTGACGCGCTCCTTGATGCCTTCTTTTTCGCGGGCATTGGCCGACAGGTGCATTTCTTCGAGGGCGTCATGCACCAGCAGGTGTGCCAGGGTGCCGGGTTTGTCGGCAGTTTCGCTGGCGTGCTTGATGCTGGTGGCTTTTTTCAGCTGAGCGATTTCGCCGCGCAGGCGACGCTTGGCGCCCAGCAGCTCGAAGCCTTTGGCGATCCAGATGGTCCAGGTGATCAGCGAGGCGATGGCCAGGCCGATCATGACGATTTTGACCACGATGTCGGCGTTCTGGTACATGCCCCATGGCGACAGGTCATGGGCCATGCCCAGGCTGGTGTCTTCGATCAGGGCTTCGCTGCTTTCGTCGGCCTGGCCTTCGAGCGGTGCGGCG
>NZ_JAAHBU010000095.1 GCF_010671725.1 Pseudomonas brassicae
AAGGTGTGCTTCTGATCAAAGCCACCAATTAAAATATATAGCCATCAGTGCTTACATCACTACCCCTAAACAAAACCTCGCTATTTATAACCTCAATGACAACCCCCGACCACGCCATATTTACTATGCGTGAACCCTCAACAAAAAAATGAAGACTCATAACTAGTCATCGTTGGAATATATTTATTCCCCTTGTCGCTTGTCGACAGGGTAGAATCCTTAATGTAGGCGTTGGATTGCCCACCGCAAGAGCTATCGCGCTTACGTTTTCTATGCGTGAGCTGACAATGGTCCCTTGACTACCCAATAATCTTATCCCTCTAGGATTAGATCCATCCTACCCACTCGGGCAACAACCGACTATTATGCATATTCAGCGTCGAGCCATACACATCGATATACTTGTCTCACCACCCAGCACATTTAAAGTGGCGCCATCATAAACCCCCACGGCTCGGCAACTTGGCCTCGCAGAACGGTAACCTCAGAGCCTGCAAATTTCCCCAGAAAAGCGAAGGCCGAGAGAACAAAGCAGCAGCTATCACCACCGCGAGGATCAGAAAGTTATTCTTTAGCATGCCCTGCATGGTATCTCCTTGACCATCTGCCTTATTGGCAGGGACTGTCCATTTTAATTTTGACTATTAAATAATTTTCTACCACCGAAAAAACCTTCTCCACCAACGTAAGAAAACAAACTTAATTATCGTGGATTTTCTACTACCATCTTGTAGGAAAAGACCATTGCTGACGTGGGGAAAATCCCAAAACCTGCACGACACCAACGCCTTTGAGGCTGAGTGCTATCTACTACTCCACGAGCACAGGAAGTTGAGCTATTCCGTACTGGATGATCGCCTACATATTTTCATAGGCGTAGTTAACCCGGAGTTCTCGGTCCTGGCATTTTATTATTGGTGATCACCGGAGAAAGCAAATCAACTACTCAAAATCTCTCAGCTGACAAAGCGCTGTGGCGAAATCTGTTACGTGGGCGATTTTATGGAGAAATGATCGCCACTATCGAGGCTCTATCTATCTCGATGCGAGGGCACGGCAAGCACTGGCTATGCTCCGGGCGCTCAAGTAATGGAAACACAGGCACACTGATCAAAGAAAAGCGCCTATTGGCACCGGCCCAGTTAAGCCTGCACTCTCCCATTAGATGAAACCAACCCTGTGAAAACCGTCAGGCTGCCCCGTCACGGCGAGAGCGCAGCGAACGCCGGCGCTGCGAGCCGAGACCACGCAAGTATCCCGCTGACGGACAAAGGCATTGGCCAAGCGCAATGTGTGGCGCGCTCCTTCGATCACGCCCCTGCGCGGATTGTCGCATCTGCCTTCTCCCGCGCCCAAGACACTGCGCGGGCGACTGCCGCGATGTACCCCGGTGTCCCGTTCGAAACGTGGCCCATCGAAGAATTCACCGACCTTGACCCCGCACGGTGTATGGGCACGACCGTGGCTCAGCGCCAGGGTTGGGTGCAGGTGTACTGGAACAGGGCGCAGCCCTGCTATAGCGACGGTGAGGGGGCAGGGTCATTTATGCTTTCGTTGCCCGGGCGCAATCATTTCTGGAGCGCCTCGCAGCGCATCCGGCTCAGCACATCGCGGTGTTCTCACACGGCCAGTTCCTCAGTGCGGTTGCCTAGCTGCTCGAATAAAAGCCACAGCACATCGACAGCCATGCCATGACGCAGTGGCGCGCCTATGAAATCGAAAACAACCTGGCGAATGGCTGGGGCCATCAGTTATGCCGAGAGCACGGCGCGGTGGCGTGGCAACTAGCCTACCGAGTGGAGCCGGATGGCAAACTGCAGCAGCCCCGCCGTGGATAGGTGATGGATGGCTATAGCGCTTGTTCGGGTATTAAAAAGCCCGCTCATGGCGGGCTCTGCGTACACAGCGCTATTTCAATTGGGCTGAATGCCTTTGATGAGCTGCAGGCGCATTGGGTAGCCTTGTGCAGGCTGCACGACCGTTTCGGTTTCGACGGTCTGTACCACTTTGCCCTCAGCGTCCTTGGTAACAGCAATCGTCTTGCTGTAGGTGCTTTGAACGACGCAACCACTCATGGCGGCACTGGCCGCGATGACCGCGAAAAAAATCATGTGTTTCATTTGGGCTTCTATCCTTGGAAATTTGCGGGGCGGACTGTATCAATACGCCATCATCCAGGGAAACTGTTTTGCGCCACCCTTCCAGTGCTGCGGCGTGGCCCAGCCTGCTGGCACAACGGTGCTGGCGATGCCTGACTGCCCCGGCATCGCCATCCACACTCACACGCGCTGTAGTACGTAACTGCTCTCGAAGCCATATACGCTGCCCAGCACGTTGAAACCCTTGAAGTAACCGGCGGCCCTGAGCAGGTCGACCGCAGGGCCCACCTCGGGCGAGTGGGTAAAGTCGCGGTAATCGTCAAACACGATAAACCCACCCGGCACCACACTTGGCGAGTACAGCAGGAAATCCAGCAACACGTTGCGACCGTCGTGGCCACCGTCGATATGCAACAGCGCAACCTGGGGTGAAAGATTGTAGAAGCGCTCGGCGCACAGCTCTGAAAAGCCGCGGATAACCAATGCGTTTGGCAGCAGCAGCTCCTTGTAGTGGCTGAATTCTTCGAACTGGTTTGGCAACGCGAACGGGTCGATACCAATGATGCGACGCTCGCGGTTGCTCACCTCATTCATCAGCATCAACGACTTGCCCTTCCACACGCCGATTTCCACGACGTCACCCGGCAGCTCGGTAATCAGTGCAGACAGATAGCCGAGCAGGCGCACATCCTCATGGAACGACAACTCGCGACGCGGCATGGCCTTTTCAGGCGGCAAGCTGGCCTGCGCCTGCTCGAAATGCTGCCCGATCAATCCCCATACCTGCGATACGCAGTCGGTCATTTCCGGGTTACGGGCGAATTCGTTGAGCTCTTGGATAGTGATCATGTTTTCTCTAGTTACTTCGGATGACTGGAGGGTGTGGCCGCTTGTGCCTTACCTGCGGTAGGCAGGCGCCGCCAGGGGCTCAGGCTGCGGATTGGCGATGACCCAGCGCACGGCCAGCGCACAGAGTCGATCGGTCTGTTGCGTATCGTCGTGACCAGCGCGCAGGGCAGCAGCCAGCGCTTGTGCTTCAGCAAGTTCGTGATCAGGCAAAGGTGTAGCGCTGCCCAGGTGGGCGAGCAACGCCGCCAACATCGCCTTGAAATCGGCGTCCCAGTTGGCCGAGCCGTTGTGGTGTATCTCGCGGGAGATCCGGCCGCTGATGCGGATTACTTCACCCTGCACCGTCGCCGCCGGGCCGGTGGATGGCACCAGCAGTTCCCACAACTGTTGGTGCTGATCGTGCCAGACACCGTCGGTGACGATGATGGCAGCCTGACCGTCGTGAACGTTGCGTGAGGCAGCGGGTGTGGCGTCGAAAAGGCGGTAGAGGCTGGTCAGGGCGACGTCGGTTGATTCGAGGTAGTCCGGGTTGAAGGTGGCGCGGTGAAACGCGAACTCACGACCGATGCGTTGCACTTCAGCAAGCATCGCGTCATCGCGCTGCAGCCCAGCCACCAGCAGGGTCTGGGCGATTTTCGCAGTGGCCTCGATATCGGCGTTGCGGGTGGTGGCCAGGGCGATGTGCAGTACGTTGTGCCCCTGGCGGCTACTAGCATCGATGCTGGCGCCACGGCGGATCAGGGCAGCGATGGCGTCGGCCTTGTGGCTTTTGGCGGCGGCATGCAACGGGGTGTCGCCCTGATAATCCTGGGCCTCGATGTCGGCCCCCAGGTCCAGCAGCAGGTCGACGCAGCCGAGCCAGCTGGAACTGCGATGGTGCAAAGGCGTGCGCTGGTAGGTATCGCGGGCATTGATATCTGCGCCCTGCTCCACTAGCCAGCGGGCCAGTTCGTCGGGACAGTTGTAGAAGCCCAGGGCGGTGCTTTTGCTGTAACCGCCGGTGGCTTCAAGCTCGCACGCGTCAAATACGGCGACCAGCTCGGCGAAGGAGGCTTGCTCCAGAAGCTCGTCGAAGTCCTTGGGGAGCGTCTTGCGTTTTCGCTTGGCCATGGGGGCATCATCGTCCTGATGAAAAAGGGGGCTATCATAGAGCGAAATTGTTAAGTTGAAAGCAACTGCCAGACAAGGATACGCCGCGTACCCTTGTCTCTGTGGGAGCGGGGGGCTTAGCCTGCGCCACCCGCTCTAGGCCGTGGCCAACGCGTCCTCCTCGGACTGTTCAATTGTCTCTTCCACCTCCAACTGATGACGCGTCCACTGCGCAGCAATAGCCGGACTATCGATAATCTGCTGTTCGATGCGTTTCGTTTCCTTGAACTCGAGCGACTTGGCGCTCATCGTCCATTGCGTCTCGACCCCAAGCTCCTCGAGCTCTGAACGAATGGCGGGCAGACCAATCCGGAAGAACTCCTTGCGGGGATTGACCTTGTTCACCTGCTCACGCAGGAAGTGGCGGTGGAGCTTTTTCTCAAGGCCGGGCGCGTCATCACTGAAAATCATTGCGTGAACGTCAAACTCGAAAGGTACGCTTGCATCACCAAGTTCACGCACACGATCCAGTGGTTCCAAACGGCGCGTCATGCCGATCTTGAAGACGTGCTCACCGAACGAGCCGACATTGGAGATGACGTACACATGGCCAGCGCGGGTTTGCTGAGCCATGGAAAGTGCGCGTTGATTTTTTTCCTCGGCGGCCTGTAACTGCGCTTGAAGCGACGCCAGACGCGCTTCGAACTCGGCACGCTCTGCAGCGCTGGCAGCGGCTACCTGGTCCTGGGCTTTTTCCAGTGCCTTGCGCAGCGTGGATTCCTCCTTGGCCGCGTCCTTGATGGCTCGTTCTACTCGCGGCGAGCCTTTTCTTCTTCCCGGATTTGCTCGCGCAACTGACGCTGCTCTTCACGCTCCTGCTCTTTCAGCAGTTTTGCCGTCACCGCCCAGCGTAGCTCTTCCAATCGTGAGATGAGGTATTCATCAGTGATACGGGCGTTACGAAACGGTGCACCATTAAGGTTTACCAGAGCTGCTGCGTCGCGGATCTCCTGCTCGAGCTTGCCGTGGTTGTCAGATTTGGATCGGGAGAGAATCGAGTCGACCTTGCCATTGAAGGCATCTACTACAAACCGCAAAGCAGTTTCGCGTCGATTCGTTTCCACATACTCACAGGCTGCAGCCCTGCCAGTCTTGACCATAAGCCGTGTGTATTCTCTAGCCGCCTTGAGTTCCTGGCCGGCTTCAGCGAAACCAAATTCCTCTGCCAGGTCATCCAAGAGGTTGTAGGTGGGGACAATATAAGCATCGCCATACCCCTCGATGACATTTTTCATGGCCTGGGCAGCGTCAGCGTAGTGCTTGGCCTTACCCATGGCCTCAAAGGCCTCTCCGGCCACTTCCTTGGCACGCTCTTGGGCGTTTGCAACGATCTTTTCTGCATCGGCGATGGCTTGCTTCAGTCGGCTTTCGGCCTGCTCCACCTTCGATTGCGCCTGCTGCAGAAGACGGCCACGTTCGGTCTGGGTCTCTCCCAGAATTCGCGCAGCCTCGGCTTCGGCGTCCACGATACTTTTGAAACGCTCTAGTTCCTTCACCTTCTGCTGAAGTTGCAGGAGTAAGGAAGCCACCTCATCCTCAGTGACTTTGAGATCGCTCTGCCTGGCGGCCAACTCCATTTTCAGTTGACTGATCAGCCCCTTCGCCTTGGTGTTTTTAACCAACAGGACAAAAGCTGTAATAAACGCAATTAATGCCAGAAGCTCCATGAGCAGCTCATCCATGTCGATGACAAAGCGCGGATGCTACATCGTCATGATATCTATGCGCCACCATCGCTCCGGCTTTTCACACTACGGTCATGTCCGTGGGAAAAGCTCGAAATGGCGGCACTGCAATGCAGCGAGCCGGGCGGGCGCTGGCAAATAGCGCGCACAAAAAAGCCCTGAACGATCAGGGCTTTGATGAAAATAATATGGCGGAAGCGTAGAGATTCGAACTCTAGGATAGTTGCCCATCGACGGTTTTCAAGACCGTTGCCTTAAACCACTCGGCCACGCTTCCTTCGTATTGCGGCCGCCATAATACCGAAATGAAACAAGCTGTCAAACTCTCTAGGTGGCCGCTTTGCAGACGTCTGTTATGATCTTTGCATCTGAACGTTTCAAACCCACAGGAGTGTCGCCATGCGCGAACAGGATTACGCCGTCAACCACGGCCTGCAGGTCGAACAGCAAGAGGTCAGCCGCGTCCTGCGCAACACCTATGGCCTGCTGGCCATCACCCTCGCTTTCAGTGGTGTCATGGCCTACGTGGCCCAACAGATGCGCGTCGGCTACCCGAACATCTTCGTGGTGCTGATCGGCTTCTATGGCCTGTTCTTCCTCACCAACAAGCTGCGTGACTCGGTATGGGGCCTGGTCTCCACCTTCGCACTGACCGGTTTCATGGGCTTCCTGCTCGGCCCTATCCTCAACCGCTACCTGGGGATGGCCGCGGCGCTGAAGTGGTCAGCTCGGCATTCGCCATGACTGCGCTGGTGTTTGGCGGCCTGTCGGCGTATGTGCTGATTACCCGCAAGGACATGAGCTTCCTGGGCGGCTTCATCACCGCCGGCTTCTTCGTGCTGATGGGCGCGGTGATTGCCAGCTTCTTCTTCCAGATCAGCGGCCTGCAACTGGCGATCAGCGCCGGCTTCGTGCTGTTCTCGTCGGTATGCATCCTGTTCCAGACCAGTGCGATCATCCACGGCGGTGAGCGTAATTACATCATGGCGACCATCAGCCTGTATGTGTCGATCTACAACCTGTTCGTGAGCCTGCTGCAACTGTTTGGCTTGATGAGCCGCGATGACTGATTGCGGGATGAGTTGTTGAGTATGTGAGAAAGCCCGCTTCGGCGGGCTTTTTTGTGGGTGCCCGATTGAGGCTTTGCGCTCAGTCGCCGGCAACGCCGGCTTCTACGCTCTGCGGACAGAAGCGGACGGTGCCGGCCAACGCTCCAAACAATGCTGGCAACGTGGGCTACCCCAATCCCCGTGCGCCCCGTAGAATGCGCTCCTTTTTTCTGCCCGGGGCAGCATTACCCATGAGCTCACTCGAACAAGCGCCCGCACAGGCCAACGAACTGGTCCTGGGCCTGGAAGACCGGCCTCGCCCGCTCATCGCCCTGCTCGCCGCACTGCAACACCTGCTGGCGATCATCGTGCCAATCGTGACCCCAGGCCTGCTGATCTGCCAGGCCCTGGGCGTGTCCGCCCGCGACACCAACCTGATCGTGTCGATGTCGCTGGTCATCTCCGGTATCGCGACCTTCGTGCAATGCCGCCGCTTCGGGCCCTTCGGCGCCGGGCTGCTGATCGTGCAAGGCACCAGCTTCAATTTCGTCGGCCCACTGATCGCCGGCGGCGCACTGATGGTCAAGCAAGGCACGCCGGTAGAAGGTGTGATGGCCGCCATCTTCGGTGTGGTGATCGCTGGCTCCTTCGTGGAGATGGGCATTTCGCGCATCCTGCCCTTCGTCAAACGCCTGATCACCCCGCTGGTGACCGGTATCGTGGTGCTGATGATCGGCCTGACGCTGATCAAGGTCGGCCTGATCAGCATGGGCGGCGGTTTCGGCGCCATGGCCACCGGCACCTTCGCCAACGGCGAAAACCTGCTGCTGTCGGGCGTTGTACTGGCAATTATCGTAGTGCTCAACCGTATTCCCGTGGTGTGGATGCGCAGCTGCGCCATCGTGATCGCACTGGCCGTGGGCTACGCGCTGGCAGGCTATCTGGACCGCCTGGACTTCACCGGCATGCATGAAGCCGCTGTATTCCAGGTGCCCGTACCGCTGCACTTCGGCCTGGGCTTCTCGTGGGCACTGTTCATCCCGATGCTGGTGATCTACCTGGTGACCTCGCTAGAGGCCATCGGCGATGTTACCGCCACCAGCAAGGTCTCGCGCCAACCCGTCGAAGGCCCGCTGTGGATGCAGCGCATCAAGGGCGGCGTGCTGGTCAACGGCGCCAACTCGCTGCTGGCCGGCGTGTTCAATACCTTCCCAAGCTCGGTGTTCGCACAGAACAACGGGGTAATCCAGCTGACCGGTATCGCCAGCCGTCATATCGGCATCTGGATCGCCGCGATGCTGGTGATCCTGGGGCTGTTCCCAAGCGTGGCCGGCGTGATCCAGGCTGTGCCAGAGCCGGTGCTGGGTGGCGCCGCAATGGTGATGTTCGGGGCGGTTGCCGCCTCGGGCATCAATATCCTGGCCAGCATCAGCCTGGATCGCCGCGCGCTGCTGATCATCGCCGTGTCGCTGGCACTGGGCCTGGGCGTGGCACAGGTGCCGGAGTTCCTCGCGCACATGCCGTCGGCACTGCGCAATGTACTGGAATCGGGTGTAGCTACCGGCGGGATCTGCGCGCTGGTGCTGAACTGGTTCCTGCCTGAGGCCAAGCCACGGGCCTGAGTCTCGATCAGGTCGCGTTGCGGCCTTTCGCCAGCAAGGCCGCGCCTACAGGCGCCGGCTTTTTGCTTTATCATGGGCGCAGTTTTGCTGACAGAGCACACCATGAAGTTCGCCCTAGCAGTTTTTTCCCCCGGACACGCGCCCTCCTCGCGCCGCGCCCTGCTGTTCGCGCAGGCAGCACTGGCCAGCGGGCACGAGATCGTGCGGCTGTTTTTCTATCAGGACGGCGTGCACAGCGCCTCGGCCAATGTGGTCTCGCCTCAGGACGAACTGGACGTACCGACCCAGTGGCGCGCCTTTGTCACCGAGCACAAGCTTGATGCCGTGGTGTGCATCGCCGCTGCCCTGCGCCGCGGCGTGCTGAACGCCGAAGAAGCGCAACGCTACCAGCGCCCCGCAGTGAACCTGCCCGCGCCCTGGGAGCTATCCGGCCTTGGGCAATTGCATGAAGCCGCACAAACCGCCGACCGCCTGGTCTGCTTCGGAGGCGATTGAGATGGCCAAGTCACTGCTGATCATCAGCCGTCAAGCCCCCTGGGCCGGCCCCTCGGCGCGTGAAGCGCTGGACATCGCGCTGGCCGGCGGCGCTTTCGACCTGCCCTTGGGCATGCTGTTTCTGGATGACGGCGTGTTCCAGCTGGCCCCCGCGCAGCAGCCTTCGCACGTACAACAGAAGAACCTGGCCGCCAACCTGCAAGCCTTGCCGATGTTCGGTGTAGAAGCGCTGTTCGCCGCCGCGAGCAGTTTGCAGGCGCGCGGCCTGGCCGCCGACAGCCTGACGCTGGAGGTCGAGGTACTCGATGACCACGCGCTGGCGGCGCTGATCGACCGTTTTGACCAGGTGGTAACCCTCTGATGAGCACCCTGCATGTCATTTCCCACTCGCCGTTTGGCGACGACCGCCTGAGCAGCTGCCTGCGCCTGCTCGGCAGCCAGGACGCGCTGTTGCTGTGCGGCGACGCGGTGTACGCGCTGCAACCCGACAGTGCGCCGCTCAAGGCATTGCAGGCCGCTGGCCTGGTGTCGCGCCTGTTCGCCCTCGATGAAGACCTGCAGGCGCGGGGCATCCACAGCGGCATCGCCCAGGCCACCGACTACCCGGCGTTCGTAGGCCTGTCACTGGCCTACGACAAGGTCAACAGCTGGCTATGAACACCCTGACAGTCGACGCGCGCGACATCGCGCTGGACAAGGACGGCTTTCTGGTCGACCTGCAAGACTGGTCCGCCCCCGTTGCCGAGGCCCTGGCCGCCCGCGAAGGCCTGAGCCTGACCGCTGAACACTGGGAAGTGCTGGCGTTGCTGCGCCAGTTCTACCAGGAGTTCGAGCTGTCGCCCGCCACGCGCCCGCTGATCAAGTACACCGCCTTGAAGCTGGGCCCGGACAAAGGCAACAGCCTGCACCTGAACCGCCTGTTCAACGGCACTCCCGCCAAACTCGCCGCGAAGCTCGCGGGCCTGCCCAAGCCGACCAACTGCATATGACCGAACCCAGCCCGCTGATCACCGAAACCCCGGCCGAACACCCGTTTGCCCAGTTCGTACGTATTCTGGGCAAGGGCAAGCGCGGCGCGCGCGGCCTGACCCGTGAAGAAGCCCGCGAAGCCATGGGCATGCTGCTCGACGGCAAGGTCGAAGACACCCAGTTGGGCGCCTTCCTGATGCTGCTGCGGCACAAGGAAGAAAGCCCCGAGGAGTTGGCCGGGTTTACCGAAGCCGTGCGCCAGCGCGTACAGGCGCCACCGATTGCGCTCGACCTCGACTGGCCGAGCTACGCCGGTAAAAAGCGTCACCTGCCATGGTTTTTGTTGGCCGCCAAGTGCCTGGCCAACAATGGCATCCGCATCCTGCTGCACGGCGGCGGCGCGCACACCTCCGGGCGCCTGTACACCGAGCAGGTGCTGGAGCAGGTACAGATTCCCCTGTGCCGCGATTGGGACAGCGTGGCCGACGCTCTGGAGGCGCAGCGCATCGCCTTCATCCCGCTGCAGGACTGGGCGCCGCGCCTGCAACGCATGATCGACCTGCGCAACACCCTGGGCCTGCGCTCGCCGATCCACTCGCTGGCCCGGGTGCTCAACCCGCTGGGTGCTCGCTGCGGCCTGCAGAGCATCTTCCACCCCGGCTACCAGGCGGTGCACCGCGAAGCCAGCCGCCTGCTGGGCGACATGGCCATCGTGGTCAAGGGTGACGGCGGCGAGATCGAGATCAACCCCGACGCCACCAGCCATCTGTACGGTACCGCAAACGGCGAAGAGTGGGACGAGGAATGGCCGCAGCAGTCGGCCCAGCGCCATGTCAAACCGGCCAGCCTGGAGGTATCACACCTGCTGGCGGTATGGCGCGGCGAATCCGGCGACAGCTATGGCGAAATGGCCCTGGTGGCGACCATGGCCCTGGCGCTGCGCGGCCTGGGGCACTCCCCCGAGGCAGCGTTCACACAGGCACAGCAATGGTGGGCTGCCCGCCTTAGCTAGGCAACCCATCGAGAAAGCCGATCATAAACGCCCATGCTTTGCGCTATTCGTTCGAACTTGAGCCCGTACACTGGGCTCCAAGTTGAATGAATCGCCAAGGAGAGAACCATGGGCCTGTTGATCGACGGCCGCTGGCATGACCAGTGGTATGAAAGCAGCAAAGACGGCGCCTTCCAGCGCGAAAATGCGCAACGCCGCAACCAGCTGCCGGCCGCCGAGGCCGGGCGCTATCACCTGTATGTGTCGCTGGCCTGCCCGTGGGCACATCGCACGCTGATCTTTCGCAAGCTCAAGGGCCTGGACAAACTAATCGACGTGTCGGTAGTCAGCTGGCTGATGGGTGAAAACGGCTGGACCTTCGACAAGGCGCTCGGCTCGACAGGCGACGCGCTCGACAGTCTCGACTTCCTGCACCAGCGCTATACACGCGACGACCCGCACTACAGCGGCCGCGTTACGGTACCCGTGCTGTGGGACAAGCAGGAGCAGCGCATCGTCAACAACGAGTCGGCCGAGATCATCCGCCTCTTCAACACCGCCTTTGACGGGCTGACCAGCAATCGCCTCGACCTGTACCCCGAAGCGCTGCGCACCAGCATTGATGCGATCAACGAGCGGGTGTATCCGGCAGTGAACAACGGTGTGTATCGCGCAGGCTTTGCGACCACGCAGCAGGCGTATGAGCAGGCGTTCGACGAGCTGTTCAGCGAGCTTGATGCGCTGGAGCAGCTACTGCACACGCAGCGTTATCTGGCGGGCGAGTACCTGACCGAGGCCGACTGGCGGCTGTTTACCACGCTGATTCGCTTTGATGCGGTGTACCAAGGGCACTTCAAGTGCAACCTGCGACGCATCGCCGATTACCCGAACCTGTCGAACTGGCTGAGGGAGCTGTATCAGTGGCCAGGCGTGGCCGAGACGGTGAACATGGCGCATATCCAGCATCACTATTACATGAGTCACAAGACCATCAACCCGAACGGGATTGTGCCCAAAGGGCCGTTGCAGGACTTTACGGCAGCCCACGACCGGGAACGCCTTGAAGGGCGAGGGATCTGGGACAAGACCAGTTTCTGAGCAGGTCTTGAGGACGCCTTCGCTGGCAAGCCAGCTCCCACAGGTAACTCATCGTCCTCAAGATCGATGGCGTCCCTGTGGGAGCTGGCTTGCCAGCGAAGCTTTTTTACTGAGCGCCTTCGAACCAGGCCAGCTTCTCGCGAAGCTGCACCACTTCGCCCACGATCACCAGCGTCGGCGCATGCACTTCATGCTCCGCCACCAGTTGCGGCAAGTCGGCCAAGGTGCCGGTGAACACCCGCTGGTTGACCGTGGTGCCCTGCTGAACCAGCGCCGCCGGCGTGTCCGCCGAACGACCATGGCGAATCAGCTCGGCACAGATGGTCGGCAAACCCACCAGCCCCATGTAGAACACCAGCGTCTGCGCCGGTGACACCAGGTCGTGCCACGGCAAGTTGCTGGTGCCGTCCTTGAGGTGGCCGGTGACGAAGCGCACCGATTGCGCATAGTCGCGGTGGGTCAGCGGAATACCGGCATACGCCGAACAGCCGCTGGCCGCAGTAATGCCCGGTACCACCTGGAACGGGATGCCCTGCTCGGCCAGCTCTTCGATCTCTTCGCCACCACGGCCGAAGATGAACGGGTCGCCGCCCTTCAGACGCAACACCCGCTTGCCCTGCTTGGCCAGGTCGATCAGCAGCTGGTTGATCTGGTCCTGCGGCACGCTGTGGTCGGCGCGGCGCTTGCCGACATAAATGCGTTCGGCATCGCGCCGGCACAGCTCGATGATCGCAGGGGCCACCAGACGGTCGTACAGCACCACATCGGCCTGCTGCATCAGGCGCAGCGCACGGAAGGTCAGCAGGTCCGGGTCACCCGGCCCAGCGCCGACCAGGTACACCTCACCCGAAGTGTGCGGCAAAGCACCGTCCACCTTGGCCTGCAACAGGCGTTCGGCTTCGGCGCCCTGCCCGGCCAGCTGGCGCTCGGCAATCGGGCCCTGGAATACATCTTCCCAGAAGCCGCGGCGCTGGTTCACGTCCGGGTACAGCTCCTTGACCCGATGGCGAAAGCGCGCCGCCAGGCCAGCCAGCTCGCCGTAGGCCGCCGGAATCCAGGTTTCCAGCTTGGCCCGGATCAGGCGGGCCAGCACCGGCGCATCGCCGCCACTGGACACCGCCACCACCAATGGCGAACGGTCGACGATGGCCGGGAAGATCACCGTGCACAAGGCTGGCGCATCCACCACGTTGACCGGCACGCAGCGTTGACGGGCATCGGCCGATACCTGGGCGTTGAGCGCCTGGTCATCGGTGGCCGCAATGATCAGCTGGCAACCCTCCAGGTCGCTTTGCTGGTAACCACGGGCCAGCGTCTGACCGCCACTGGTGCGCGCAAGCTCGGCCAGTTGCCCTTCGATTTCGGGCGCGACCACGCGCAGTACAGCGCCGGCATCGGCCAGCAGGCGAGACTTGCGCAAGGCAATCTCGCCCCCACCCACGACCAGCACCTGGCTGCCCCGCAGGTTGTGGAACAGCGGCAGGAACTCCATTTAGCCGATGATCTCCAGGCCGCCCATGTAAGGCTTGAGCACCTCAGGTACACGGATCGAACCGTCGGCCTGCTGGTAGTTCTCAAGCACCGCCACCAAGGTACGACCTACCGCCAGGCCCGAACCATTGAGGGTGTGCACCAGTTCCGGCTTGCCGGTTTCCGGGTTGCGCCAGCGCGCCTGCATGCGACGCGCCTGGAAGTCACCGCAGTTGGAGCACGAGGAGATCTCGCGGTACTTGTCCTGGCTCGGCACCCACACTTCGAGGTCGTAGGTTTTCACGGCGCTGAAGCCCATGTCGCCGGTGCACAGCGCCAGTACGCGGTACGGCAGCTCGAGCAACTGCAATACACGCTCGGCGTTGGCGGTCAGGCCTTCGAGGGCCTCCATGGATTTGCCCGGCTCGACCACCTGCACCATCTCGACCTTGTCGAACTGGTGCTGACGGATCATGCCGCGGGTGTCGCGGCCCGACGCGCCAGCTTCGCTACGGAAGCACGGGGTATGGGCGACGAACTTGATCGGCAGTTGCTTGGCATCGACGATCTCGCCAGCCACGATGTTGGTCAGCGACACTTCGGCGGTCGGGATCAGGTAGAAGTCGGCCTCGCCTTCGCGGCTGATCTTGAACAGGTCTTCCTCGAACTTGGGCAACTGGCCGGTGCCTTGCAGCGCCGGAGCCTGTACCAGGTAAGGGGTGTAGGCCTCTTCGTAGCCGTGCTCGGCAGTGTGCAGGTTGATCATGAACTGTGCCAGCGCGCGGTGCAGGCGTGCGATCGGGCCACGCAGCAGGGCAAAGCGTGCGCCCGACAGCTTGGCGGCGGTCTCGAAATCGAGGTAGCCGTTGCGCTCACCGAGGGCTACGTGGTCCTGGATGGCGAAATCGAAGGCGCGCGGGGTGCCCCAGCGGCGTACTTCGACGTTGCCTTCCTCATCTTCACCAACCGGTACGCTGGCGTCCGGCAGGTTGGGGATGGTCAGCAGGATCGAGTCCAGCTCTTCGCGAATACCATCCAGCTCGACCTTGCCGGCAGCCAGTTCGGCGGCCATGCGTTCGACGTCTGCCATCAGCGGGGCGATGTCTTCGCCCTTGGCCTTGGCCTGGCCGATGGACTTGGAACGGGCGTTACGCTCGGCCTGCAGCTGTTCGGTGCGGGTCTGCACAGACTTGCGGCGCTCTTCAAGTGCTTCGATGCGCGCGACATCCAGGCTGAAGCCACGGGAGGCCAGGCGGTCCGCCACTTCCTGAAGTTGGCCGCGTAACAGTTGGGAATCGAGCATATCGTTTTCTCGTTGGTTCAGAATTTGGTCAAGGACAAGCCGGCCCAGGTGGCGAGCAGGCCACCCACCACGCTGAGCGTGGCGTAGCCGAACGCCAGTGGGGCTTGCCCGCTTTCGAGCAGGCGCACGGTGTCCATGGAAAAGGATGAAAAGGTCGTCAGGCCGCCAAGGAAGCCGACGATCAGGCCTGCGCGCAGTTCGACCGGCACCAGTGGGCGATGCACAAACAGCCCGTAGAGCAAGCCGATCAGCAGGCAGCCAATCAGGTTGACCGCCAGCGTACCGAGATAGAAGTGGCGTGGCCAGTGCGCATTGACCCAATTGCCCGCGGCAAAGCGCAGCAAGGTGCCGGCAATACCCCCCGCACTGACGGCGGCGACCAGCACAATCACGGTTTTCTCCGTTGCCGCGGGCTCAACCGGTCGAGTTCGGCCAGGTGGCGCAGCTTCTCGCCGATCTTAAGCTCCAGGCCACGGGGCACGGGCTGGTAGTACTGACGCGGCTCGAGTTCGTCCGGGAAATAGTCCTCGCCAGCGGCATAGGCGTCCGGCTCGTCGTGGGCGTAGCGGTATTCATCGCCATAGCCTAGCTGCTTCATCAGTTTGGTCGGCGCATTGCGCAGGTGCAACGGCACTTCCAGCGAGCCATGCTCGGCCGCCTCGCGCAGGGCGGTCTTGAAGCCCATGTACACCGCGTTGCTCTTCGGCGCGCAGGCCAGGTAGGTAATGGCCTGGGCCACCGCCAGCTCGCCCTCGGGGCTACCCAGGCGCTCCTGCACGTCCCAGGCGGCCAGGCACAGGCTCAGCGCACGCGGGTCGGCGTTGCCGATGTCTTCGCTGGCCATGCGCACCACGCGCCGCGCCAGGTACAGCGGGTCGCAGCCGCCATCGAGCATGCGCGCGAACCAGTACAACGCGCCATCGGGGTTGGAGCCACGCACCGACTTGTGCAGCGCAGAGATCTGATCGTAGAAGGCTTCGCCGCCCTTGTCGAAACGGCGACGCGTGTCACCCAGCAGGCTCTGCAGCAGCTCCACGCCGATCTCGCTGCCATCTTCGGCCAGGTCGGAGGCGTTCTCCAGCAAATTCAGCAGGCGCCGGCCATCGCCATCGGCAGCGGCCAGCAGCATCTTGAAGGCTTCATCGCCCAGGCTCAGTTGACGCTTGCCCAGGCCGCGCTCTTCAGTGAGGGCGCGCTGCACCAGCCGGTGCAGCGCAGCCTCGTCCAAGCTCTTGAGCACGTACACGCGCGCGCGCGAAAGCAGTGCGTTGTTGAGCTCGAACGAGGGGTTCTCGGTGGTCGCACCGATGAAAATCAGCGTGCCGTCTTCCACATAGGGCAGGAAGGCGTCCTGTTGCGATTTGTTGAAACGGTGCACTTCATCCACGAACAGGATGGTGCGCCGCCCGTACTGGGCCGCCTGCTGCTTGGCGATTTCCACCGCCTGGCGGATCTCCTTGACCCCGGCCAGCACCGCCGACACGGTCTCGAAGTGCGCCTCGCAGAACTGCGCCAGCAGCCGCGCCAGGGTGGTCTTGCCCACCCCCGGCGGGCCCCAGAAGATCATCGAGTGCAGCGCACCCTGCTCCAGTGCCTCGCGCAGCGGCTTGCCGCGCGCCAGCAAGTGCTGCTGGCCGACGTACTCGTCCAGGTTAGCCGGGCGCAAGCGCGCGGCCAATGGCTGGGCAACGGGGTCACTTCGAAACAGGTCCATGGACGACGCTACTACCTCTTACTCCGAAATGACGTCAGCGCCTTTCGGGATATCGAACTTGAATTTGCTCGCCGGGATCGCCTCGTTGGCCTTGACGCCGGTAAACAGGATATTGGTGCGCTGGCCAACACTGTCGATCAGTTGCATGTCATTCACCAAGCCCTTGCGGAACGAAAGACGCAGCGAGTCGAACAGGGTGTCCTTGGTTTTCGGCTTGAGCACGAAGTCCATCACGTCGCCCTGCTCCTTGGAGGTGATGTCGAAGCTCTGGCTGATTTTCGACACATCGCCGGACAACAGCAAGGCCGGCGTTTCGGTCAGGCGCTGATCGAGCTTCTTGACGGTGGCCTGCTCCAGGTCCGGGTCCCACAGGGTGACGTTCTTGCCGTCGGATACCACGACCTGCTCGGCTGGTGCATCGGTGTGCCAGTAGAACAGGCCAGGACGCTGTACCGACATTTCGCCGGTGGTTTCCTGCAACTGGGTGCCACCGCCGTCGAGGGTCAGTTGGGAAAAGCGGGCACTGATCGTCTTGGACTTGTCCAGCAACTGGGTCAGGCGCGCGGCATCCGCCTCGGCGGCAATGGCCGAAGCGCTGGACAGGGCCATAGCAGAAACCAACAGCATGCGAATCAGGCGCATGGAAATCCTCGTTGCAATTTTGAAGGGGCCGGTAGCCGTCAATGGCCACCAGCAAAATGGATCATCAGTCGCGCATTGGCCCGGGCGCAATCACTTCACGCGAACCGTTGGTGTTCATGGCAGTGACCACACCGGCCATTTCCATCGCCTCGATCATGCGCGCGGCGCGGTTGTAGCCAATCTTGAGCTTGCGCTGTACCGCCGAGATGGAAGCACGACGGCTTTCGAGCACGAACTGCACGGCTTCGTCGTACAAGGCATCGGTTTCGGCGTCATCATCGCCACCGCCACCGCCGCCGCCATCGAAGCCGCTGCCGGCCTCTTCGACACCACTGAGGATGTCGTCGTTGTAGTCCGGGGCGCCACGCAGTTTCCAGGCTTCGACCACACGGTGCACCTCTTCGTCAGAAACGAATGCACCGTGCACGCGAATCGGCAGGCTGGTGCCGGGCGGCATGTACAGCATGTCGCCGTGACCCAGCAGTTGCTCGGCGCCCCCCTGGTCGATGATGGTACGCGAGTCGATTTTGCTCGATACCTGGAACGCCATGCGGGTCGGGATGTTGGCCTTGATCAGGCCGGTGATCACGTCCACCGACGGGCGCTGGGTGGCCAGGATCAGGTGGATGCCCGCGGCCCGCGCCTTCTGGGCGATACGTGCAATCAGCTCTTCGACCTTCTTGCCGACGATCATCATCATGTCGGCGAACTCGTCCACCACCACCACGATGGTCGGCAGGGTCTTGAGCAGCGGCGGCACGTCGTCCATGCTTTCGCGCTTGAACATCGGGTCGTAGATCGGCTCGCCCGCCTCTTCGGCGTCCTTGACCTTGCGGTTGAAGCCGGCCAGGTTGCGCACGCCCATGGCCGCCATCAGCTTGTAGCGGCGCTCCATCTCGGCCACGCTCCAGCGCAGTGCGTTGGCCGCATCCTTCATGTCGGTGACCACCGGGCACAGCAGGTGCGGGATGCCTTCGTAGATCGACAGCTCGAGCATTTTCGGGTCGATCATGATCAGTTTGGCGTCTTCGGGGCCGGACTTGAACAGGATCGACAGGATCATCGCGTTCACGCCCACCGATTTACCCGAACCGGTAGTACCCGCCACCAGCAGGTGCGGCATCTTGGCTAGGTCGGTGATCACCGGTTTGCCACCGATATCGTGGCCCAGCGCCATGGTGACCGGCGACTTGGCCTCATCGTACTGCGGCGACGACAGCACTTCGGAGAAGCGCACGATCTGGCGGTCTTCGTTGGGGATCTCGATGCCCACAGTGGTCTTGCCCGGGATCACTTCGACCACCCGCACACTGGTCACCGCCAGCGAACGCGCCAGGTCCTTGGCCAGGTTGGCAATGCGGCTGACCTTCACGCCGGCGGCCGGCTGGATCTCGTAACGGGTAATCACCGGACCTGGGTGGATCGAGTCCACCGACACTTCGACACCGAATTCCTTGAGCTTGATTTCCAGCAGGTGGCCTACGCCGGCCAGGGACTCTGGCGAGTAGTTGACCTTCTTTTTCTCGGCCGGGTCGAGGATCGAGATCGGTGGCAACGTGCCTTCGATGGCGCTGTCGACGAACAGCGGCGTCTGTTTTTCCTTCTGCACGCGCTTGCTCGGCTCGGGCGCCTTGGCCGGGGCTGGCATGATCACCGGCGGCACATGCTGTTCGCGCTCGGCCACGTGCTTGCTCAACGCGTTATCGCGCTCGATGATGCGTTCCTTGGCCTTGATCTGTTCGCGGCGGTCCGCCACCACGGGCGCCACCACATCGAGCACCTGCTCGTCGACCTCACGCAGCTGGGCCACCAGCCGCTTGCGTTCGTTGCGCCCCGCCCACCAGCGGTTGGCGGCGCCCTGGAACAGCTCGAACAGATCAAGGGTGATCTTGCCGGTGATGTCCATGACCTTGAACCACGACAGGTCGGTGAACACGGTCAGGCCGAACAGGAACAGGGCAATGAACATCAGCGTGCTGCCCTGCACGTTCAAGGCGTTCTTGGCCAGGTCGCCCAGGCTTTCGCCCAGCGCACCACCCGCCGAGGCAGGCAGGCTAGGGGCCGAATGGAAGTGGATGTGCGCCAGCGCCGCACCCGACAGCACCAGGAACACCAGGCCGATCAGGCGCCACGAGAACAGCCAGCCGCTCCACTGCCAGGGCTGGTGGCGTTCGCGGAAGATCTGCCAGGTCTTGATGGCCAGCAGCAACGGGAAGATATAGGCGAAGTAGCCCAGCACCATGAACAGTACGTCGGCGAAGAATGCCCCGGCGCGGCCGGCGGCGTTCTGGACCTGCTCGACGTTGCTGGTGTGGCTGAACCCCGGATCGGCCTGGTCGTAGGTCAGCAGGGCCATCCACAGGTACAGGCACAGGGCGCCGATGGCGATCAGTGCACCTTCCTTGAGCCGGTAGTGCAACTGCTGGCGCCAGAGCGGCTCGGGGTTGGGTGTTGCGGTGGATTTCTTCAAAACGCGTCTATTCCTGCGCTCAATGCGCGTCCAACAGGGGTTGGCCGGTAACGGGGCCAACAAACCACTACTTTTAACATTACTGCCCGCCTGCCGCCATGACGGCACGCCGGAACGAGGCGTAAACGGGGGCCAATTTCCTATACGACAATTTGAGCACGCATTTTCTTTTGTGACAAAGGCTTATGCGGGGTTTTTGCGTAGCTGGGACAGCATAGTGCAGGTTAAGTTGCGGCGCGCTTGCAGCCGCTTTCGCTGGCAAGCCAGCTCCCACAGGTTATGCGCTCACGTCAAGCACGCTGCCTGCCCTGTGGGAGCCGGCTTGCCGGCGAAGCTTTTTACAGCGATGCTGACCCACTCCCCTACCCTGCCGCAGTGCGATTGAACGACATGCTGACCTGGCTGAGCCGCAACAACCTGGACTTCCCACCACTGGAAAAGGCCCTGCATGAGCCCAACGGCCTGCTCGCCGCTGGCGGCGATCTCAGCGCCGAGCGTCTGGTGCAGGCCTATCGCCACGGTTGTTTCCCTTGGTATCAGGACGGCCAGCCCATCCTGTGGTGGTCACCCGACCCGCGCACCGTGCTGTTCCCGGACGAGCTGCACGTGTCACGCTCGCTGCGCAAGGTGCTGCGCCAGGGCCGCTACCAGGTCAGCTTCGACCAGGACTTCGCCGCCGTGATCCACGCCTGCGCGGCGCCGCGCGCCTACGCCGACGGCACCTGGATCACCGACAACATGCAAGCCGCCTACCTCAAACTGCACCAGCAAGGCTTCGCCCACTCGGTGGAGGTACGCGAGAACGGCGAACTGGTCGGCGGCCTCTATGGCCTGGCCATGGGCCGCCTGTTCTTCGGCGAGTCGATGTTCAGCCGCGCCGACAACGCCTCCAAGGTCGGTTTCGTACACCTGGTGCAGCACCTGAAAGAAGCCGGCGTGGTATTGATCGACTGCCAGATGCCCACCGACCACCTGCACAGCCTGGGTGCCCGCGCCATCGCCCGATCCAGTTTTGCCGAGTACCTGCGCGACCACCTCGAGCAACCGGCCAACGCCAGCTGGGTCTGCCGCCAAGCCGTTTGCTAGGCGAGTTTTCACAGCTGGCTTACACTTAAAACAAAAGCACCTCCCGAGGGGTTGATCATGACAGAGTTGGCGCGGTTGAAGTTCTATGCCACTCAACCCCATGCCTGCAGCTACCTGCCTGACGAGCAAGCCACCACGCTGTTCCTCGACCCGAGCCAGCCGATGGACGCCAACGTCTACGCAGACCTGTCGGAAATGGGTTTTCGACGCAGCGGCGACCACCTGTATCGCCCGCACTGCCAGAACTGCAATGCCTGCGTGCCGGCACGTATCCCGGCTGCGCGCTTTACCCCCAACCGCCAGCAGAAGCGTATCATCAAGCGCAACGCCGACCTGGTGGTGACCTCGGCTCGCCCCAGCTTCAACGAGGAATACTTCGAGCTGTACCGGCGCTACATCGAGCAGCGCCACGCCGACGGCGACATGTACCCACCCAGCCGTGACCAGTTCGCCACCTTCCTGGTGCGCGACCTGCCGTTTTCGCGCTTCTACGAATTCCGCCTGCACGGCAAACTGCTGGCGGTGGCGGTGACCGACCTGCTGCCCAATGGCATTTCTGCCGTGTACACGTTCTACGAGCCCGAAGAGGAGCGGCGCAGCCTGGGCCGCTTCGCCATTCTCTGGCAAATCAGCGAAACCCTGCGCATGGGCCTTGATGCCGTGTACCTCGGGTACTGGATCAAGAACTGCAAAAAGATGAATTACAAGACCCAGTACCGCCCCATCGAACTGCTGATCAATCAGCGATGGGTCAGCCTGAACTGAAACCCTTGGCTTGAACCCCATTTTTCGGGCACAATGCACGCCACTTTTTAGCCTGGCGCAGTTGCACCGGGCCGGCAACTGGACACCGAGGGCTTTACTGCATGTCGAAAGAAGACAGCTTCGAAATGGAAGGCACTGTCGTCGACACCCTGCCCAACACCATGTTCCGCGTGGAGTTGGAAAACGGGCACGTCGTTACCGCGCATATCTCTGGCAAAATGCGCAAGAACTACATCCGTATTCTCACTGGCGACAAGGTCCGCGTCGAGCTGACGCCTTATGACCTGAGCAAAGGGCGCATCACCTACCGCGCCCGCTAAACGCTACACACAAAAACGCGGCCAATGCCGGGCGTTTTTGTGTGTCTGCGCAAAAGCTTCGCCAGTAAGGCTGGCTCCTACAGGGGTTGCGTAACCCTGCAGGAGCCAGCGCTTCAGGCCATTTCGGCCGTGGTCTCGAAGTCGAACACCAGCTCGCCATCGCGCAAGTCGATGTGCACCACACCACCATGCTCGGCCAGCTCGCCAAACAGGATCTCTTCAGCCAGAGGCCGCTTGATCTTGTCCTGGATAAGCCGCGCCATCGGCCGCGCGCCCATCTGCGCGTCGTAGCCACCGGCTGCCAGGTAGCTGCGCGCAGCGTCCGAGACCTCCAGCAATACGCGCTTGTCTTCCAGCTGAGCCTGCAGCTCGGTGAGGAACTTGTCGACCACACTCTTGATGACTTCGTGGCTCAGGCGACCAAACTGGATGATGGTGTCCAGACGGTTGCGGAACTCTGGCGTGAAGCTCTTCTTGATCACTTCCATCGCGTCGGACGAGTGGTCCTGATGGGTAAACCCGATCGAGGCCCGTGCAGCGGTCTCGGCGCCGGCATTGGTGGTCATGATCACGATCACGTTGCGAAAATCCGCCTTGCGCCCGTTGTTGTCGGTCAGGGTGCCGTGGTCCATCACCTGCAGCAGCAGGTTGAAGACTTCGGGGTGGGCCTTCTCGATTTCATCCAGCAGCAGCACACAGTGCGGCTGCTTGGTGATGGCCTCGGTCAGCAAGCCGCCCTGGTCGAAACCGACGTAGCCCGGCGGCGCACCAATCAGGCGCGACACGGTATGGCGCTCCATGTACTCGGACATGTCGAAGCGCACCAGCTCGACCCCCAGCGCCTTGGCCAACTGACGCGCGGCCTCGGTCTTGCCCACCCCGGTAGGGCCGGCGAACAGGAACGAGCCCACCGGCTTGTCGGGCGCCTTCAGGCCGGCACGCGACAGCTTGATGGCAGTGGCCAGCGAATCGATTGCCGCGTCCTGACCGAACACGGTCAGCTTCAGGTCGCGCTCCAGGTTACGCAGCAGCTCCTTGTCGGAACTGGTGACGTGTTTTGGCGGAATGCGCGCGATCTTGGCGACGATGTCTTCGACCTGCTGCACTTCGATGCGTTTCACACGCTTCTCGACCGGCTGCAGGCGCTGGTAGGCACCCGCCTCGTCGATCACGTCGATGGCCTTGTCCGGCATGTGCCGATCATTGATGTAGCGTGCCGCAAGCTCGGCAGCGGCGCGCAACGCCTCATCGCTGTACTCGATGCTGTGATGCGACTCGAAACGCCCCTTGAGGCCGCGCAGGATGCCCACGGTGTCTTCCACCGACGGCTCACTGACATCCACCTTCTGGAAACGCCGCGCCAGGGCACGGTCCTTCTCGAAGATGCCGCGAAACTCCTGGAACGTGGTCGAACCGATACAGCGGATATCGCCCGACGACAGCAGCGGCTTGAGCAGGTTGGACGCATCCATTACCCCGCCCGACGCCGCACCGGCACCGATGATGGTGTGGATCTCGTCGATGAACAGGATTGCCTGCGGGCGTTTGCGCAGCTCATTGAGCAGCGCCTTGAAGCGTTTTTCGAAGTCACCACGGTACTTGGTACCGGCCAGCAACGCGCCCAGGTCCAGCGAGTAGACCACGCTTTGCGCCAGCAGGTCAGGCACCTGCCCGTCGACGATACGCTTGGCCAGGCCTTCGGCGATGGCGGTCTTGCCGACACCCGCCTCACCCACCAGCAACGGGTTGTTCTTGCGTCGACGCGCAAGGATCTGCGCCACGCGCTCGACCTCGGACTCGCGCCCGACCAACGGATCGATGCGGCCCTGGCGTGCCAGCTCGTTCAGGTTGCTCGCATAGGCATCCAGCGGATTGCTCGAAGAGGAGGTTTCTCCACCCTCTTCGTCCTGCATGTCCTGCTCGCCCTCCTGATGCTCGCCATGGCCCGGCACCTTGGAGATGCCATGGGCGATGTAGTTGACCACGTCGATGCGTGCAACGCTTTGCTGCTTGAGCAGGAATACCGCCTGGCTTTCCTGCTCACTGAAGATTGCCACCAGCACATTGGCACCGGTGACTTCACGCTTGCCCGAGCTCTGTACATGGAAAACGGCGCGCTGCAGCACCCGCTGGAAGCCCAGGGTTGGCTGGGTTTCGCGGTCTTCGTCATGTACCGGGATCAACGGCGTGGTGGAGTCGATGAACTCCTGCAGGTCGTGCTTGAGCTTGTCGAGGTTGGCTCCACAGGCACGCAAAACGGTTGCGGCGGCCTCATTATCCAACAGCGCCAGCAGAAGGTGTTCGACGGTCATGAACTCATGACGTTTCGAACGGGCCTCCTTGAAGGCCAGATTGAGGGTGACTTCGAGCTCGCGGTTTAACATAGCTTCACCTCATACCCAAGTGGTCGGCGATTAACCGTCCTTCTCGATTTCACAGAGTAGCGGATGCTGGCTTTCCCGGGCGTATTGGTTGACCTGCATGGCCTTTGTCTCGGCGATGTCACGGGTAAACAATCCGCACACTGCCCGTCCTTCTGTATGGACGGCCAGCATGACCTTGGTCGCCAGCTCGCGATTCAGGTTAAAAAACACCTCGAGCACTTCGACGACGAAATCCATCGGTGTGTAGTCATCATTGAACAAAACCACCTTGTACATCGGTGGTGCCTGCAGCGCGGGCTTGGCTTCCTGTACCGCCAGACCAGAGCCATCGTCCTCATGCTGCTGCGGGGAATCCTGATTGAATGTTAGTCGAATCTGGCTATGTGCATGCATGGAAAGAAATTCATCATTTCGACAGGTTAAGGTTGAATGTTGACCGCTGGGCCGACGCTGGGACGGCCGTCGCCTGACCTTGACTATCGGCAAAACGGTGTTACAACCAATAAGAGCCCACCGTGGTCGATAAAGATCCGCGCAGTCAACCAGAATTTTCGCAGGTTCATATGCGGATGGAGTGGATGATACTCCAGTGATGGAGTCCTTTGCAGAGGGATATGAGGATGGCAACCGGCAAAGTCAAGTGGTTCAACAATGCCAAGGGGTATGGCTTTATCAATGAGGACGGTAAAATCGGCCCGGACGGCAAAGAAGTTGATCTGTTCGCCCATTACTCTGCCATGTCATGGACGGCTACAAGACACTCAAGGCAGGCCAAGTGGTTTCTTTCGAGATAATCCAGGGCCCCAAGGGGCTGCACGCGGTAAAAATCGGCGCGCCCGTCACGGCCGCGCCTGAGCTCTCGCCCTCGGCTTCGGTGTCGACCGAAGCCTGATCCCAACCGACAAAAAACCGGCCAGCCCGCGAGGACTGGCCGGTTTTTTCGATGCCTGCCTACATATGCTTGATCAGCGCCTCGCCAAAGCCCGAACTCGATACCAACGTGGCGCCCTCCATCAGGCGCTCGAAATCGTAGGTGACGGTCTTGGCCTTGATCGCGCCATTGGTGCCCTTGATGATCAGGTCGGCCGCCTCGGTCCAGCCCAGGTGACGCAGCATCATTTCAGCCGACAGGATCACCGAGCCCGGGTTGACCTGGTCCTTGCCGGCATACTTGGGTGCAGTGCCGTGGGTGGCTTCGAACATCGCCACGGTATCGGACAGGTTGGCGCCCGGGGCTATACCGATACCACCGACCTCCGCCGCCAGGGCGTCGGACAGGTAGTCACCGTTCAGGTTGAGGGTCGCAATCACGTCGTATTCGGCCGGGCGCAGCAGGATCTGCTGCAGCATGGCATCGGCAATCGCGTCCTTGACCACCACCTCACGCCCGGTCTTGGGATTCTTGAACTTCATCCATGGGCCGCCATCGAGCAACTGGGCACCGAACTCGTTCTTCGCGACCTCGTAGCCCCAGTCCTTGAAGGCCCCCTCGGTGAACTTCATGATGTTGCCCTTGTGCACGATGGTCAGCGACTTGCGGTCGTTATCGACTACATATTGCAGGGCCTTGCGCACCAGGCGCTGGGTGCCTTCCTTGGACACCGGCTTGATGCCGATACCGCAGTCCTGGTCGAAACGGATCTTGGTGACGCCCATTTCTTCCTTGAGGAACTTGATGACCTTGTTCGCCTCTGGCGAGCCGGCCTTCCACTCGATGCCGGCATAGATGTCTTCGGAGTTCTCGCGAAAGATCACCATGTCGACGTCGCCAGGCTTCTTGACCGGGCTGGGCACGCCCTCGAACCATACCACCGGGCGCAGGCACACATACAGGTCAAGCTGCTGGCGCAGGGCCACGTTCAGCGAGCGGATACCGCCACCAACCGGGGTGGTCAGTGGGCCCTTGATCGACACCACGTAGTCTTTCACGGCATCCAGGGTTTCCTGGGGCAGCCAGGTATCCTGATCATAGACCTGAGTGGCCTTCTCGCCGGCATACACCTCCATCCACGAGATCTTGCGCTTGCCGCCGTAGGCCTTCTGGACTGCAGCATCGACCACCTTGATCATCACCGGGCTGACGTCTACGCCAATACCGTCGCCTTCAATGAAGGGAATGATCGGATTGTCTGGAACATTGAGAGAATGGTCGGCGTTGACGGTGATTTTGTCGCCGACTGCCGGAACCTGGATTTTCTGGTATCCCATGCTGCACTCCGCTTTTTCTGGTTGGTAGGACTTCATGCAATCCCCAGAGCCTAACCCAGTTGGAGACAGACGCAAACCTCACCGAAAAAACCCTCGTCCACGCGCAAAAAGCTCTACATCTTTGGTCTAAAAGTGGCCATCCGGCATCTTGGCCTTGATGATTACGACCAAGGGTTTGGTATACTGCGCCGGTGACCACAGGGTCACTGGGGGCAACCCGTCTGAATAGAGACTACCGGCCCCGACAAGACTGGGCTGTTACCGCAGTTCAGCCGTTTGACACTCGACTGATGCAACCCACCATCACCGCCCGGAATCCTCGACTTTCTGCTCATGGATCTGCTTGAGCGAAGCGCCTATCCTGCGCACCACCGAGATTCCGTGCACGCTCAGCAAAACAGAGAGTTAACCCGAATATGCCCACCCGATCCAAGATCATCTATACCTTCACCGACGAAGCCCCCGCCCTCGCCACCTACTCACTGCTGCCTATCGTCGAAGCCTTTACCGCTACCGCCGACATTGCCGTCGAAACCCGCGATATCTCGCTGGCCGGCCGTATCCTTTCTGCCTTCCCCGAACAGCTCGGCGCCGACAAGCAAGTGGCCGACCATCTGGCAGAGCTGGGCCAACTGGCAACCACGCCTGAAGCCAACATCATCAAGCTGCCGAACATCAGCGCTTCGGTGCCGCAACTGAAGGCCGCGATCCAGGAACTGCAAGCCAAGGGCTTCAACATTCCTGACTACCCGGACACCGTCAGCAGCGACGCCGACAAAGACGCCCGCGCCCGCTACGACCGCATCAAGGGCAGCGCCGTGAACCCGGTACTGCGTGAAGGCAACTCCGACCGTCGTGCCCCGCTGTCGGTCAAGAACTACGCGCGCAAGCACCCGCACAAGATGGGCGCCTGGGCCGCCGACTCCAAGTCGCACGTGGCTCACATGAGCAACGGCGACTTCTACGGTAGCGAAAAAGCCGCGCTGATCGAAGCCGATGACAGCCTGCGCATCGAGCTGGCAGCCAAAGACGGCTCCGTCACCGTCCTGAAAGAAAAGACTGCGGTCAAGGCCGGCGAAATCGTCGACTGCGCCGTACTCAGCACCAAGGCACTGCGTAGCTTCATCGCCGCCCAGATCGACGAAGCCAAGGCCCAGGGCGTACTGCTGTCGGTGCACCTGAAAGCCACCATGATGAAGGTTTCCGACCCGATCATGTTCGGCCAGATCGTCGCCGAGTACTACAAGGACGCGCTGACCAAGCACGCCGCCGTACTGGAGCAGGTCGGCTTCAACCTGAACAACGGTATCGGTGACCTGTACGCCCGCATCAAGGCCCTGCCGGCCGAGCAGCAGGCGCAGATCGAAGCCGACGTGCAGGCCGTCTACGCCGTGCGCCCTGCGCTGGCGATGGTCAACTCCGACAAGGGCATCACCAACCTGCACGTGCCGAGCGACGTCATCGTCGACGCCTCGATGCCGGCGATGATCCGCGACTCGGGCAAGATGTGGAACACCGAAGGCCAGTTGCAAGACACCAAGGCCGTGATCCCGGATCGCTGCTACGCCACCATCTACCAGGCGGTGATCGAAGACTGCAAGCAACACGGCGCCTTCGACCCTACCACCATGGGCAGCGTGCCAAACGTTGGCCTGATGGCGCAGAAAGCCGAAGAATACGGCTCGCACGACAAGACCTTCCAGGCCAAGGCTGACGGCGTGATCCGCGTGGTCGACGGCAAGGGCAACCTGCTGTTGTCGCAAGACGTCGAAGCCGGCGACATCTTCCGCATGTGCCAGACCAAGGACGCGCCGATCCAGGACTGGGTCAAACTGGCCGTCAACCGCGCTCGCGCCAGCGCCACCCCGGCCATCTTCTGGCTCGACCCGCAACGCGCCCACGACGGCGTGCTGATCGAGAAAGTCCAGAAGTACCTGAAAGACCACGACACCACCGGCCTGGACATCCGTGTCCTGTCGCCTGTCGAGGCCATGAAGGTATCGCTGGAGCGTATCCGCGCCGGCCAGGACACCATCTCGGTGACCGGCAACGTGCTGCGTGACTACCTGACCGACCTGTTCCCGATCATGGAACTGGGCACCAGCGCCAAGATGCTGTCGATCGTGCCGCTGATGAACAACGGCGGCCTGTTCGAGACCGGCGCTGGCGGTTCGGCACCCAAGCACGTGCAGCAACTGGTAGAGGAAAACTTCCTGCGCTGGGATTCGCTGGGCGAGTTCCTGGCCCTGGCCGCGTCGCTGGAGCACCTGAGCAGCGCGTACGCCAACCCGAAAGCCAAGGTACTGGCTGCGACCCTGGACCAGGCCACCGGCCAGTTCCTGGACAACAACAAGTCCCCTGCACGCAAGGTTGGCAGCATCGACAACCGTGGCAGCCACTTCTACCTGACCCTGTACTGGGCCCAGGCACTGGCTGCACAGTCCGATGACGCTGCGCTGCAAGCCCGCTTCGCACCGCTGGCCAAGGCCCTGGCCGAGAACGAAGCGACCATCGTCGCCGAGCTCAACGCGGTTCAAGGCAAGCCAGTGGAAATCGGTGGTTACTACTTCCCCGATGCCGAGCTGACCGCCAAGGCGATGCGCCCGAGCCAGACCTTCAACAACGCGGTTGCCGCGCTGTAAGGTTGGCTTGACGTAACATCGCAAGCCCCGGCCACGCACCGGGGCTTTCGTTTTTCTGGAATCCGGCGGCGCGCCCTTCGCTGGCAAGCCAGCTCCCACAAGGTTCTTCGACGCTCGCAGAACCCGGTGGGAGCTGGCTTGCCAGCGAAGGTCGCGACGCCTAGGCCGGGGTCAGGCACTCGGGGGCATTGAGCTTCGGGTCGTTCACCAGGTTGGCCAACACCCGCTCGCGCAGCGCTGCCTGCGGCCCCGCCAGCAGTTCCTGCAGCTTCACCAACGGTGTCTGCGGGTCGAGCCAAGCCGCCTGCCCCGCCGCGTCAAGAATCAGCGGCCGACGCTGGTTGACCGCCGCCTGGGTCACCACCGCCGTGCTCAACCACACCTGGTCCTGCACCGGATAGGCTTCCCACACCCCGGCAAAGAACAGCGACGAGCCCTCCCCCGGCGTCAGCCAGTACGGCCGCTTGCGCGCCGTGCCCCGCCATTCGTAGAAGCCGTTGGCCGGCAACAGGCAGCGGCGCAGACGAAATGCTTCGCGAAACATCGGTTGCTCAGCCAGGGTTTCGGCACGCGCCTGGGCCGGCGTGCGCGACAGGTCGGTGAGCCAGGCCGGGGTCAGCCCCCAGCGCGCACGCGCCAGCTGCAATTGGCCGTCAAGCTGGCGCTGGATCAGTACCGAGGCACCGGGCGAGATGTTCCATTGCGCCTGCTGGTCAGCCGGGAACCCGGGCAACGCGGCAAATGCCGAAGACCAGCGAAACAGGGCGTAACGTCCACACATGAGCAAAACCTAGCAAATCAGTATTCCCGGAAGGCTCTCCGGTTCGTCGCCAGCAAGCGGCTGGGCGCCATTGTACGCGGCGATCAGCTGGCGTGCGTATTCGGCCTGCTCGTCCGGCACCGCCAGGCCGAGCAGGCCCTGCATCGGCAACTCGCCGATGGCGCCCAGCAGGTCGCGCCCGATCAGGTGCGCCTTGACCCCTTCGCTGTGCAGCATGCCGATCAGCAACTCGGCTTCCAGCAGGCTTTCCGGCTCGTAGACGCGTTGCATCATTCGTTCTCGCTCTTCGCTTCGAGCATCCATTCGTCGCCGTGCACCTGCAGGATGAAGGTGATCGGGCGACAACACACCTGGCAGTCTTCGATATAGGTTTGGTCGCCACCGGACAGGTCCACGGTGGTCTCCACTTGCTCACCGCAGTAAGGGCAATCGTAGGTAGCAGTTTCGAGCATCGCGGTCTCCCGAGTGACTTGTGCGTATAATTGCCGGTCTATTGTCAGGCCCTGCCGGTGTCTGAACCGTTTTTCAGTCCGCAGCCTTACCTATTACCCTAGCCGTTTCCAACAAGAGAGCATGATGGGCGAATTCGATGCCATCCGACCGTACAACGATGCTGAGGTGCCTGCCGTGCTGGCGCGCCTGCTCAGCGACCCGGCATTTCTGGATATCCTCACGCACTTTCGCTTCCCGCGCATGGCCGGGGCCCTGGGCTGGCTGCTCAAGCCGCTGATCGCGCGGCGCCTGCGCAAGGAGTTTGCCGGGGTCAGTTGCGTGTCGACCCTGCAGGACAAGGTGGAGTACTACGTCGACCACACCATCGACCGCGCCACCGACGGCGTCACCTATACCGGTGTCGAGCAGTTCAAGTCGGGCAGCGCCTACCTGTTCCTGGCCAACCACCGCGACATCGTGATGGACCCGGCCTTCGTCAACTATGCCGTGTACCACGCCGGCCTGCCGACACCGCGTATCGCGATCGGCGACAACCTGCTGCAGAAGCCGTTCGTCAGCGACATGATGCGCCTGAACAAGAGCTTCATCGTGCACCGCTCGATCAGTGGTCGCCGCGAAAAGCTGGCGGCCTACCAACTGCTGTCGGCCTATATCAACCACTCGATCCGCAATGACTGCGCCTCGATCTGGATCGCCCAGGCCGAAGGCCGCGCCAAGGACGGTGACGACCGTACCGATTCGGCGATCCTCAAGATGTTCCACATGAGCCGCAAGGACGAGCCGTTCGGTGCCGTGATCCAGTCGCTGAACCTGAGCCCGGTGTCGATCAGCTACGAATACGACCCGTGTGACCAGGCCAAGCGCGCGAGCTGTACATCCGCGCCACCACCGGCACCTACAGCAAGGCGCCAGGCGAAGACGACGTGAGCATCGCCCAGGGCATCACCGGCTACAAAGGCCGCGTGCACATCAACTTTGCCCCGCCGGTGAGTGCGTACTTCGAAGACACCAAGCAGTTGGCGGCGGAGATCGACCGGCAGATTCTGGGTGGCTACCGCCTGTTCCCGGCGCATTACCTGGCGTATGCGCAGTGGGCCGATGCCGACCCGCTACTGCAGGTGCCGAAGGCAGCCGAGGTGTTCCCGGCCGAAGAACTGGCGCGTGCCCAGGCCGAATGGCAGCGTCGCCTGGACGCCTGCCCGGCCGAGCACCGGCCGTACCTGGTGTTGCAGTATGCAATGCCGGTGCGCAACCAGTACCGCGTCAAGGCCGGGCTGGCGCTCTAGAGCGCGCCGCCTGCTTCGCTGGCAAGCCAGCTCCACAGGGTTTCTGGTGCTCACCTAACCCTGTGGGAGCTGGCTTGCCAGCGAAGGGCACGACTCAGATCCAGGTACTGAACCACGACAGCAGCAGTGCCATCGCCAGGCACGCGAACCCCATGATGTAGTAGAACCGGTTCACCCGCAGGTTCATCCCCTCCACCAGCAGACTCATCCCGCGCCATCCCCGCCAGCGCCTGCGCGCCACGCCGCGTGCCGCCTGCAGCAACAGCCCGCCCGGGCAGGTTATCAACAAGGCCAGCAGATTGATCAGCTTGGCCGGGTGGGCCGCGAACAGCCCCCAAATCACTTGCAACGACATCGCAAAACCTCGAAAAGACCGCGAAACCATCAGGACGCCGCGCATTCTACCCAAGCCCTGGCAGCGCACCTGCACTTTACGACCGATGACTATTAATTGCCCCGTCACACGTTCGTCATCCAGACACGCCACCCTATCGGCCTTCAACACCATCGGAGCTTGTCATGCTGCACGCCGAAAACCAGGACCGCCTCTATCTGATCGCCCCCAGCGACGAACAACAGGCATTGATCGACGGCCTGGCCTTCAACGTCCAGGACCGCCAATGGCTGGTGTACTGCGCCCTCGGCGGGCACGCCCACGACGATCTGCCGGAAGTGGACCTGGGCACCGGCATCAGCCTGCTGGACTTCTACGTCGAAGCCGCCTGAACTGCCCCCCGGCCACAAAAAAGCCCGATGCCTGCCTT
>NZ_JAAHBU010000096.1 GCF_010671725.1 Pseudomonas brassicae
TGCCAGCGAAGAGGCCCGCTATAGCACCACCGTCCGATTGGCGTTGAGGAACACCCGCCGCTCGATGTGATAGCCCACCGCCCGCGCCAGGGTCAGGCACTCGATGTCCCGCCCCTTGGCGATCAGATCTTCAGGGTAGTGGCTGTGATCGACCGCTTCCACGCCCTGGGCAATGATCGGGCCCTCGTCCAGGTCGTTGTTGATGTAGTGCGCCGTGGCGCCCACCAGCTTCACGCCCTTGTTGTAGGCCTGGTGATACGGCTTGGCGCCCTTGAACCCCGGCAGCAGCGAATGGTGGATATTGATCGCCCAGCCGTCCAGCCGGCGGCACAGCTCCGGCGACAGCACCTGCATGTAGCGCGCCAGGATCACCAGCTCCGCCCCCGCCTCCTCGATCACCTGCAACACCTTGCGCTCCTGCGCCGGCTTGTCGTGCGGGTCGAGGGCGAAGTGGTAGTAAGGAATACGGTGCCAGTGCGCCAGCGGCTCCAGGTCCGGGTGGTTGGAAATCACCGCCACCACCTCCATCGACAACTGGCCGATACGCTGGCGGTACAACAGGTCGTTGAGGCAGTGATCGGCCTTGGACACCATGATCACCACCTTGGGCCGGTGCTTGGGCGCGGTCAGCTCGGAGACCATGCCGAACGCTTCGCCACGCTCGGCCAGCCCGGCGCGAAACGCCTGCTCATCGAAGTGGTCCGGCTGGCGGAACTCCACCCGAATGAAAAAGCGCCCCGACAGCCGATCATCGAACGAGTGGTGCTCGGTGACATAGCACTGCTGCTCGTACAGGTAGCGTGTCACCGCATCCACCGTGCCGAGCAGGCTCGGGCAGTCGGCCGTGAGGATCCAGGTGTCCGGCGCGCGGCTCATGGCTGGATGCTCAGACCGTATTCGGCCGACGCGTCCTGCAGCCACATCCACCAGTAGTCACTGAAGCTGCGACGTACCAGCAACTCCCAGGTGTCTTCGCCGGTACGCCGGATGAGCAACTGGGACTTGGCGAACACCGTGCCCACCGCCTTGCCCACCGGGAAGTTGTTGGGGTGCACGTCATAGCTGGTGGACTTCATCAGCACCTCGCGCACCTTGGGCCCGCTCAGTTCGATCACGGTCTGCCCGCCGCTGACGTTGACGATCTGCACATGCTGCTCGCCCAACGCCTCGCGCAACGTCTGCTCGGCGGCCAGCTCCTCGCCCCCGGGCACGATCAGCAGCCACTCGTCCGGCCCCAGCCACTGCAACGAGGTGTCGCCGTTGGCGACCACGGTCAGCGCCACCGGCAGTTCCAGGCCCAGGGCCTTGTGCACGGCACCGGCGAACGCCGGGTCATGGCCGTCACCGCGCAGGGTCAGGTGGCCGAGGAATTTCTTTTCACGCAGGGTCACCCCGGCGTTCTGGCGGCCCTTGCCGACCAGGCTGGGAAGGTCGGCATGGTGCAGTGGCGATTCGGCCTTGGCATCGTTGCCGGGGCGTTGCTGGTAGACGTTGATTGCGCTCATTACATACCTGCCTTGAATTCGATGGACGTTGCACCGCAATGCCCTGTGGAAGCTGGGATCAGATGTTCTGCCGCTCGCCCTTCGGATCGAAGAACACCGAAGAACAGATCTCGGCCTCGATCACGCTGCCATCGGCCTGCGGCGAAAAGACCCGCTCGCCCATGCGCTTGAGCCCGCCCTTGACCACCCCCATGGCAAACGAATACCCCAGCGAGTTGTGTGCATAACTCGAGGTCACGTGCCCCACCATGTCCATCGGGACCGGCTGCTTGGGATCGAACACCAGTTGCGCGCCCTCAGGCAGCCATTGGGTCGGGTCGACCGGCTTGAGCCCCACCAGTTGCTTGCGGTTGTCGCGCACGCAGTCTTCGCGGTTCATCCCGCGCCAGCCGATCCACGAGAACGGCTTGGTCCGCCCCACGCACCAGCCCATGTTCAGGTCGTCCGGGGTCATCGAGCTGTCGGTGTCCTGGCCGACGATGATGAAGCCCTTCTCGGCCCGCAACACGTGCATGGTCTCGGTGCCGTACGGGGTCAGGTTGTACTGCTTGCCCGCCGCCACGATCTGCTCCAGCACGCCCATGGCGTAGTTGGCCTGGATGTTCACCTCGTACGACAGCTCGCCGGTGAACGAAATCCGGAACACCCGCGCCGGCACGCCACCCACCCGGCCTTCCTTCCAGGTCATGAACGGGAAGGCGTCCTTGTCCAGGTCGATATCGGTCACTTCGCTGAGCAGCTTGCGGCTGTTGGGGCCCGACAGGGTCAGCGTGGCCCAGTGGTCGGTGACCGAGGTGAAGTACACCTTCAGCTCCGGCCACTCGGTCTGCTGGTAGATCTCCAGCCACTCCAACACGCGTGCCGCCCCCCCGGTGGTGGTGGTCATGAGGAAGTGGTTGTCGCCCAGGCAGGCCGTCACGCCGTCGTCGAAGACCATGCCGTCTTCCTTGCACATCAGGCCGTAGCGCGCCTTGCCCACGTCCAGCTTGGTCCAGGCATTGGTGTAGACGCGGTTGAGGAACTCGCGCGCATCCGGGCCCTGGATGTCGATCTTGCCCAGGGTCGAGGCGTCCAGCAGGCCGACGCTGTCGCGCACCGCCTTGCATTCGCGGGCCACGGCGGCATGCATGTCTTCACCGCCCCTGGGGAAATACCACGGCCGCTTCCACTGGCCGACGTCCTCGAACTCGGCACCGTTGTGCACATGCCAGGCATGCAGCGCGGTAAAGCGCACCGGCTCGAACAGGTGCCCGCAGTGGCGCCCGGCGACCGCGCCAAAGGTCACCGGCGTGTAGTTGGGGCGGAACATGGTGGTGCCCATCTGCGCGATGCTGATGCCCATCGAGCGCGCGGCAATCGCCAGGCCGTTGATGTTGCCCAGCTTGCCCTGATCGGTGCCGAAGCCCAGCGCGGTATAGCGCTTGACGTGCTCGACCGACTCGAAACCCTCGCGGGTGGCCAGCTCGATGGCAGCAGCGGTGACGTCGTTCTGCTGGTCAACGAACTGCTTGGGCGCCCGCGCCGTGTTCTTGTCATGGGGCACCTGGAACAGCGCCACAGTGGGCTCTTCCTGGCGCACAAGGGCCTTGGGCAGCACGCCTTCGACCGCCTTGAAACCGGCCTCGGTGGCAGCGCGCACGCCGCCCTCGAAGCCGTCGGCCAGCGCATCACCCAAGGCGAACACGCCATTGATACCGCCCACACATACGCGCTTCTGCGGTGCCTCGCCCGGCACGAAACCGAGAATGTCGTCACGCCACACCGGCTTGCCGCCCAGGTGCGATGCCAGGTGCACCACCGGGCTGTAGCCGCCCGAGGTCGCCACCAGGTCGCAGTCCAGCCACTCGCCGGGGCTGGTGACGGTGTGCGCGGCCACATCGATGGCCGCCACACGTGCCGCACTCACGTGCTTGCTGCCACGTGCCTCGATCACCGCGCTGCTGGTCAGGATGCGAATGCCCTTGGCACGCGCCTCTTCCACCAGCGCGCCGCGAGGGTTGTGCCGTGCGTCCGCAACGGCCACCACCTTCAGCCCTGCATCGTGCCAGTCCAGCGCGACGCGGTAGGCGTGATCGTTGTTGGTCGACAGCACCAGCTTGCGCCCCGGCGCCACACCGTAGCGGCGCACGTAGGTCGACACCGCGCCGGCCAGCATGTTGCCCGGCACATCGTTGTTGCCATACACCAACGGCCGCTCGTGGGCACCGGTGGCCAGCACCACACGCTTGGCGCGCACACGGTGCATGCGCTGGCGCACCTGGCCGATCGGCGCACGGTCGCCCAGGTGATCGGTGAGACGCTCATGAATGGTGAGGAAGTTGTGGTCGTGGTAGCCATTGACCGTGGCGCGGGGCAGCAGCGTGACCTCGGGCATGCCCTTGAGCTCACTGATCACCGTGGCCACCCACTCGACCGCCGGCTTGCCGTCCAGGCTCTCGCGGCTGTCGAGCAGGCTGCCGCCGAATTCTTCCTGCTCGTCGGCCAGGATCACCCGCGCGCCGCTGCGCCCGGCTGCCAGTGCCGCCGCCAGCCCGGCAGGGCCGGCGCCGACCACCAGCACGTCGCAGTGGTGGCTCATGTAGTCATAGGTGTCAGGGTCGTTTTCCAGTGGCGAACGGCCCAGGCCCGCCGCCTTGCGGATGTACTTCTCGTAGGTCATCCAGAACGACTGCGGGTACATGAACGTCTTGTAGTAGAAGCCCGGCGGCATCAGCTTGCCGCCGACCTTGCCGAGGATGCCCATGACGTCGGTGTTCACGCTCGGCCAACCGTTGGTGCTGGTGGCCACCAGCCCGGCATACAGCGCCTGCTGGGTGGCGCGCACGTTGGGCACCTGGGTGGCTTCGGTGGCGCCCACCTGCAGGATCGCGTTGGGCTCTTCGCTGCCGGCGGCGATGATGCCGCGCGGGCGCGAGTACTTGAAGCTGCGCCCCACGATGTCCACGCCATTGGCCAGCAGCGCGGCAGCCAGGGTGTCGCCTTGGTAACCCTGGTAGGTCTGGCCGTTGAAGGTGAAGTTCAAGACGTTGCTGCGATCGATGCGACCGCCGCTGGGCAGGCGATAGACCTGGCTCATACCTTTTCTCCCTGGCCGCTGGCAGCCAACTGCGGGGCGCGCCCTTGCCGGTCACCTGGGGTTTGCTACCGATCACGTAGGTTTCGAGGATCTCGTAGGTCACGGTGTCGCGGGTGGCATTGAAGTACTGGCGACAGCCGGCGGCGTGAATCCACAGCTCGTGGTGCAGCCCGCGCGGGTTGTCGCGAAAGAACAGGTAGTCGCCCCACTGCTCGTCGGTGCAGGCATTCGGGTCGAGCGGGCGCGGGATGTGCGCCTGCCCGGCAGCGTGGAATTCTTCCTCGGAGCGCAGCTCGCCGCAGTGGGGACAGAAGATGTGCAACATGGGATTTCTCCTGTTAGTGGGCGACAGCGGCAGCGCCGTGTTCGTCGATCAGGGCGCCGCTGTGGAAACGGTCGATGGAAAACGGTTTGGCCAGCGGGTGCATCTCGCCCTTGGCCAGGCTGGCGGCGAACACGTTGCCCGACCCCGGCGTGGCCTTGAAGCCGCCGGTGCCCCAGCCGCAGTTGAAGAACATGTTCGCCACCGGCGTCTTGGAGATGATCGGGCAGGCGTCGGGAGTGGTGTCGACGATGCCGCCCCACTGGCGGTTCATGCGCACCCGCGACAGGATCGGGAACATCTCGACGATGGCCTGCAGGGTGTGCTCGATCACCGGGTAAGAACCGCGCTGGCCGTAACCGACCCAGCCGTCGATGCCGGCACCGATGACCAGGTCGCCCTTGTCCGACTGGCTGATGTAGCCATGCACGGCGTTGGACATGATCACGCTGTCGATGATCGGCTTGATCGGCTCCGACACCAGCGCCTGCAACGGGTGCGACTCGATCGGCAGGCGAAAGCCGGCCAGCTTGGCCATGTGCCCGGAGTTGCCGGCGGTGACCACGCCCACGCGGCGACCGCCGATGAAGCCCTTGTTGGTCTCGACGCCGACCACCACGCCGTTTTCCTTGCGAAAGCCGATCACTTCGGTCTGCTGGATCAGGTCCACGCCCAGCGCGTCGGCGGCACGCGCATAGCCCCAGGCCACGGCGTCGTGACGGGCCACGCCGCCGCGCCGTTGCACGGTGGCACCGAGGATCGGGTAACGGGTGTTCTTCGAGCAGTCCAGGTGCGGGATCTCGTCGGCCACCTGGCGGCTGTCGAGCAGTTCGCCATCCACGCCATTGAGGCGGTTGCGCTCACGCGCCGCTCCGAATCACGAATGTCCTGCAGCGTATGGCACAGGTTGTACACGCCGCGCTGGGAGAACATCACGTTGTAGTTGATGTCCTGGGACAAGCCTTCCCAGAGCTTCATGGCGTGCTCGTACAGGCGGGCGGATTCGTCCCACAGGTAATTGGAGCGCACGATGGTGGTGTTGCGTGCGGTATTGCCGCCACCCAGCCAGCCCTTCTCGACCACTGCCACATTGGTGATGCCATGTTCCTTGGCCAGGTAGTAGGCCGTGGCCAGGCCATGCCCGCCGCCGCCGACGATGACCACGTCGTAGACCTTCTTGGGGGTTGGCGTGCGCCACATGCGCTGCCAGTTTTCATGGTGGCTCAGCGAGTGTTTGAAAAGGCCGAAGCCCGAGTAGCGTTGCATAGTCTGTACTCCTCGACCCACTCAGCGGTAAACCGGAAAATCCGCGCACAATGCCGACACGTTCCTGGCCACGTCCGCCTCGACATCGGCATCGCCGAGGTTGTCGAGGATGTCGCAGATCCAGCCGGCCAGTTCGCTGCACTGGGCCACCTTGAAACCGCGGCTGGTGACCGCCGGGGTGCCGATGCGCAGGCCCGAGGTGACGAACGGCGACTGCGGATCGTTGGGCACCGCGTTCTTGTTCACGGTGATGTGGGCACGGCCCAGCGCGGCGTCGGCTTCCTTGCCGGTCAGGCCCTGACGGATCAGGCTGACCAGGAACAGGTGGTTGTCGGTGCCGCCGGACACTACATCGTAGCCGCGCGCGATGAACACGCCAGCCATGGCCTGGGCGTTGTCGATCACCTGCTGCTGGTAGGCCTTGAAGCCGGGCTCCAGCGCTTCCTTGAAGCACACCGCCTTGGCCGCGATCACGTGCATCAGCGGGCCGCCCTGGCCACCGGGGAACACGGCGGCGTTGAGTTTCTTCTCCAGCGCTTCGTTGGCCTTGGCCAGGATCAGCCCGCCACGTGGCCCGCGCAGGGTCTTGTGGGTGGTGGTGGTGACCACGTCGGCGTAGGGCAGCGGGTTGGGGTAGAGGCCGGCGGCGACCAGCCCGGCCACGTGCGCCATATCGACGAACAGGTAGGCACCGACCTTGTCCGCGATCTGACGAAAGCGTGGGAA
>NZ_JAAHBU010000097.1 GCF_010671725.1 Pseudomonas brassicae
TCTTCATTCACATAGAGGCTGTCGCTGGCATCGTCGACCTGGCACCAGCCGCTCTGCGGCGGCAGGCTCAGCGCCCGCACCCGGCGCGCCTCGCTCAACGGGCGACCGTGCTCGGCCACCAGCCATTGCTCGCCGATGCCCTCCTCGCCCAGCAGGAACAGGAAGTCGTTGCGTGCACTGTCGCGGTACAGGCACAGCCCTTCGATGGCAAAGCGCGTTTTGGGCAGATACAGCGCAGCGCCCCATTGCTCGCCCTGCAGGCGCGCCAGCAGCGCTTGCTGGCGCTGCTTGTCGAGGGTGGCCACCAGCAGGCCGCGCTCATCGACACGATGGTCGAGGGTCTCGAAACGCCCCGCCAGCTCGCTCAGCAACTGGCCGTCATGGGCGATCACCTGCACGCCGCTGGCCCCCACCTGGAGTCGCTCGGCAGTGCTCAGCAACGGCAGCGGCGCGAGCCACTGCGCGTGTTCGGCGGCGATCAGCGTGCGGCTGATGTCGAGCGTCGCCGGTACGCCGGCCGGTAGCGGGACGTTGTGCTGACAGGCGGCCAGGGCGATGCACAGCCCCAGCAGGGACAAGGAAGTAATACGCATGGATAAGGTCTGTCCTGGGTCGTCAGAAGTGCGTCAGCGTCAGGCCGAGCTTGTAGGTTGGGCCGTACTCTTCGTACTGGGCGTTGTAGCGGCGGTTGCCGGTGTACACGTAGTAGCTTTCGTCGGTGAGGTTCTGCGCCTCGAAGGTCAACTGCAGCTCGGGGGTGATGAAGTAGCCCGCCTTGAAATCGACGAACAGCTGGTCATCCACAGTCAGGTCGTGGCGCTTGTCCTCGATGGAGCCGATCTCGTAGAGGTAGCTGGATTTGTAGTTGGCGGCCACGCGCACGTTGAAACGGTCGTTCTCCCAGCCGAGCATGAGGTTGCCCACGGTGTCGGACTGGTTGGGCATGGCGATCGAGCGCTTGGCGCCCTGCCCTTCGATGTTCGCGTCAGACTGGCTCAGGGTCAGGTTGGCCCCCAGCAACACGCCGTCCCAGGGGGCCGGCAGCCAGTCGAACTTCTGCGAATAGGCCAGTTCGAGCCCGTATAGCTTGGCGCTGCTGCCGTTTTCATAGCTCAGCGCTTCGTCGAAACCGAGCCAGGCCCCACTGCCGGACAGGTCGGTGTTGTAAACGAAGTTGTCGATATCCTTGTAGAACAGGAAGCCCGATACCACGCCGGCGCGGCCCATGTAGTGCTCGATGCCGAGGTCGAAGTTCGACGATTCCAGCGGTTTGAGGTTCGGGTTGCCGAACGAGGCGTCGTCGCCATCGATGACAAAGCCCGGCGCCAGCTGGCCGAAGGTCGGGCGTACCACGGTGTTGGTCCAGGCCGCACGCAGCGCCGTGGACGGCGTCAGTTGATAGCGGGCGTGCAGCCCCGGCAGCCAATGGTCGTAGCGGTTGTTGCTGTGCGTGCGTTCATAGCTGCCGTCACGCAGGCCAGTGCCCTTGGCTTCGAACTCGGTGCCCTCGTAGCGCAGGCCGGCGATCAGGCGCCAGTCGCCCAGGTCCAGGGTGTTCATCAGGTAGGCGGCATTGATGTCTTCGCGCATGTCGAAGTCATTGATGCGCGACTCTTGCTCGTTGTAGAACGCGGCGCGGTCCAGCCCGCCGATCAGGCCCTTGATCGCGCCAGCGCTGATGCCATTGCCGAAATTGCCCAGCGAGTAATCGACGTTGCTGCCCTGGTAGTTGCCCAGGGTGACATTGTCGAAGTCGTCATAGGTCCACACCTCGGTGTCGCTGGTCTTGTTGCGCCGGCTCAGCTTACCGCCGAACTTGACCTGCGAGGCATTGCCGCTGAGCTCGTAGTCGCGGGCCAGGTCCAGGCGAATGTTCTTTTCCTGGTCCTTGCCGCTGACCTTTTCCACCTCCACCTCATCCAGCACGAAGGAGGCCGGGTCATAGAACGCGCTGGCGACGCTGACATGGGGTTTGCGCGAGCCATCGAAGCCGGCGTCGCTGAAGTCACCCACGAACTTGGCACCGGCGATGCCGCCCGGATCTTTCTCGGTAGACTGGCTGTAGCCCGCCTGGGCATTGATCGTCCACAGGTCGAACAGGCGCTCGCCGCCGATCACGTAGGACTGGATTTCCTGGGTGTCCTGGCGCGACTTGAGGGCGCGCCAGCCTTCAGCGTCGCCGCGTTCACCGGAGGCCTGGGCATCGGCAAACTCGACGCCGGCCGCGTTGCGCGTCTCGGTGTCCTTGAACTTGCTGTACAGGGTGCGCAGGTAGTAGCTGGAGTAGTCGTCGGGCTGGTAGTCGAAGTTCAGCCCCAGGCCGGTACGTTCGCGGGTGATCTGGTAATCACGCTGCTCGACTTCTTCCAGCCGGGCAGCGTCGTCGAAGTCCCAGGCGCCGCCGGTCTCGACGTTCTCCGAGCCGAACTTGCGCTTCTGCCAACTGAACGCTGCAGCCACACCGAAGTTGTCGATGCCGTCACCCAGGCTGAAGCGGTTACTCAGCGCACCGGAGAACTTGGGGCTGTCCTTGCTCACGTTGGTGTCGTGACTGGCCTCGCCAGACAGGGTGTAGAACAGCCCGTCGTGGTCGAAGGCCGAGAGGCTCTCGACCTCGATGGTGCCGCCCAGGGAGTTGGCGTCCATGTCCGGGGTCAGGCTCTTGACCACCGACAGCGACTGCACCAGCTCTGCCGGCAACACGTCCAGCGCTACGGCGCGGCGCGCGCCTTCGGGGGACGGCACCAGGGTGCCGTTGATGGTCACGCTGTTGAGGTCCGGCGCCAGGCCGCGCACGCTGACGAAGCGGCCTTCGCCCTGGTCGCGCTCCACCGACAGGCCCGGCACGCGCTGCAACGCCTCGGCGGCATTGTCGTCGGGCAACTGGCCGACGCCATCGGCGTGCACCACGCTCTTGATGGTGTCGGCGCTCTTCTGCTCACGCAGCGCCTTGTCGATGCTGGCAGCCTGGCCGATGACCTCGACGCGCTCGATCGTCTCTTCCTCTGCCCAGGCCGGCGCAGCGGCTATGGCGATAGCCAGCAAGCTGACCCTGAACCCGGCGTTACTTCGTTGACGAAAAGGCATTGCCACCTTCGATTCCCCCGTTCCGATGCCCCTGGTGATCCCAGGAATGGCTGCGGACGTTAGAAATGATTTGTGGCATTTGCGTGACGCCCCTTGCACGAACGCGGCTGCAGCGCTGATTTACACCGGTTTTCGCAGCGTATTGAGCTCAAATGACCCCATCCGGCGCAAACCTGCCAGCCCAGCAGCCCGCCGCTGCACCGGCGCAGGCACACCAGGCTGAAGCCGGCCTGAAAAAAAAACGCCCGTGGGCGCATTTGCCCTGAGCCGAATCGACCCCCCGCCCGGTAACCGAACCGTCATGTGGCTTTGTTTCCGTGACGCCCCATCACGCCGTAACGGCTTACGAGGAACCGCCAATGCATCGCCCCCTGCTGCTTGCCACCTTCATCGCCAGCACCCTGCTGCTGCCCGTCGTCCACGCCAGCGACACGCCGCTGCCGCGCTCGGTCGGGCAACCGTATGCCGCCACCCGCCTGGCCGACCGTATCGTGCTGAGCCCCGGGGCGAATGCCACGACGCAGATGGCGGTGAGCTACCGCACCGACCTGCAGCAAGCCGAGGCGCTGCTGGAGTTCGGCCCGGCCCTGGCCGGCCCACACGTGACGGCCACCGCGCAGCAACAGCGCGGGCAGACGCGGCGCCTGGACAGCGACAACGGCCCGGCCAACTTCCATCAGGTGCGCCTGGAGCAACTGCAGCCCGACACCCCGTACGTGTACCGGGTCAAGGGCACTGCCGGCTGGAGCGAGTGGCATCAGTTCCACACGGCAAAGCAGGCGTTCGCACCGTTTACCTTCCTGTACCTGGGCGACACCCAGAACGGCATTCTGTCGGTGGCCTCGCGCACCATTCGCCAGGCCTTGCGCAGTGTTGCGCGGCCGGCGCTGGTGGTGCATGCCGGCGACCTGGTGGCCTCGCGCGACGAGCTGGCGCACGATGACGAATGGGGCGAATGGAACCAGGCCGGCGGCTGGGCCTATGCCGCCATCGCGCAACTGACGGCGGCCGGCAACCACGAGTACCTCGACACCACGCTGCCCGATGGCAGCGAAAGCCGCCGCCTCGGCCCGCACTTCCCCGCCCAGTTCGCGCTGCCGCGCAACGGCGCCGAAGGGGTGCCCGACACCAGCTACATCAGCGACTACCAGGGCGTGCGCTTCGTGGTACTGGACGGCACCTCGGCACTGGACCTGGGCACCCTCGACAGCCAGACCCGCTGGCTGGAAAACGCGCTGAAAAGCAGCCGTGCGCGCTGGAACATCGTGGTCATGCACCAGCCGATCTACACCTGCGCCCGCCCGCAAGATACCGAAGCGCTGAAAGCCGCCTGGAAGCCGTTGCTCGACCGCTACAAGGTTGACCTGGTGCTGCAGGGGCATGACCACTGCTACAGCCGCCTGACTCATGCCCAGGGCCGCGACGCCCGGCGCAAGGCGCAGCGCGCGCACCAGCCGATCGGCCCGGTGTACATGGTGTCGGTGACCGGCGCAAAAATGTACGGGGTGAATGAGCGTGCCCGCACCCAGCCCGATCGCAGCGCCGAAGATACCCAGCTGTTCCAGACCATTGCAGTCGAACGGGACCGCTTGAGCGTGCGCACCTACACCGCCGACGACCGCCTGTACGACGCCTTCGATATCCAGCGCGACGCCAAGGGCAACAAATTCCTCCACGAGCCGGCGCTGCGCCGTGTGCCAGAGCGCTTCTGCAACCAGGCCAGCGGCCCGGACGGCCTGCCCTGCACTGCGCGCAGCAAGTGACTGTCATGTGGCTGAGACATTCGGCGCGCACACTCGACGGCCTGCGGGCTGTCTGTCTACCTGGAGTGACCATGAACCCACTGCTCAAGCTGCACGGCATGACCCTGGCGGGCCTGGTACTGGCCGCCAACGGCGGCCTGCTGGTGTACCTTGCCGCCGGCCATATCAAGCTCTGGGCCGAGATCAACTGGATGGATGTGGTGGGTGAAGGCGGCACCTGCCTGATCCTCTGCGGCTGGCTGGTCATGTTGCTGCGTGGCCGACCGGCCGGCCGGGTCACTCGCCTGTTGTCGCTGGGGCTGTGCTGCACCGCGTTTTCGATGTGGATGGACGTGCTGGACGAGTTCATTCGCCTGCCCGCCGATGCGCTCTGGGACAACTGGCTGGAGACCGCACCGATGCCGGTGGGCATGCTGCTGCTGACGTTCGGCATGTATCACCTGCAGCAGGAGCAGCGCGCCATCAGTGCACAGATGCGCAAGCGCGAGCAGTTGCTGCGCGACCATCGCCTGTTCGACAAGCTCATCCCCCTGGCCGGCGCCCAGTACCTGCGTCAGCATTTGCAGCAAGCCTTGCAGCAGGCCGAAAACGAGCGCCAGCCATTGTCGCTGATTGCCATCGACCTGGACGATTTCAGCCTGATCAACCAACGCCATGGGCAGGAAGAAGGCGACCAGGTGCTGCAGGTGGTGGCGCAACTGATGCTGTTCAACCTGCGCCAGCAGGACATGCTGTGTCGCCTGGCCGGCGACCGCTTCGTCGCGGTGCTGCCCAATACCGGCGAGCAGCAGGCGCGGAGCATGGCCGCCGAGCTGCAGCACAGCATTGCCCACCTCGCCTACCGCAGCCTGCGCCACGGCGAGCGCCTGCACTTGAGTGCGACCACTGCGGTGGTCATGGCGCTGGGCGAGGACCCAGGGCACTTGCTCAAGCGCCTCAACCTGGCCCTGGCCCACGCCAAGCCACAACGGGCGCGCAGCGCATGAACGCCGGCTACGACTGCGACCACCGCTTCATCGCCGCGCACCATCTGCCGGCCGTGCTGATCGACCTGGCGCGCTCGCGCGGCATCGACAGCCACCACCTGTTGCGTGGCTGCGAACTGTTCTACGAGGACATTCTTACCGGCCGCGCCGTGATCAGCCCCAACCAGTTCCTGCGCCTGATCGGCAACGCCAGGCGCCTGCTCGATGCGCCAGACACCAGCTTCCTGTTCGGCCAGCGCCTGTGGCCCGGGCACTACGGCGCCAGCAGCCACCTGCTGGAACAGGCCGATCACCTCTACCATGCGCTGGAGCACATCAGCCGCTACCGCGCCCTGCTGTCGCCATTGCTGACCCCGGTTCTGCACCTGGACGAGCGTTACCTGCACCTGTACTGGCGCGACAGTTGCGGGGCCGCCGACCTGATGCCCTTCCTGCTCGAAGCGAGCATGACCGCCGTGAGTGCATTGGCGCGCCGCCAGCAACACGAGCGGCTACCCTGGCGCTTCCAGTTCGCCTATCGCGAACCCAGCCACGTCGAGCAGTACTGGGTGCACCTGGGGGATGCGCTGAGCTTCGACCGCCCCTCGACGGTGATGAGCCTGCCGCGCGAGTACCTGCTGCGCTCATGGTCCGACGCCGGCGCAACCGCGGCACTGGTTGCCCGCCAGGCCTGCGACGAACAACTTGAGGCCTGGCACTGGCACGCGAGTTTTCTCGACGAACTGCACGCCTACCTGAACCGGCATCTGCGCCAGCCCCTCAGCCTGGAGCGCGTGGCTGGCGCCTTCGACACCAGCCCCGCGTCGTTCAAGCGCAAGCTCTGCAAGCACGGCACGCACTTTCAGGAGCAGCTCGACCGGGCCCGGCGCGACCACGCGCTTTACCTGTTCCAGGTCAAGGGCTATGGCAATGACGAGGTTGCGATGCACCTGGGGTTCAACGACACCACCAACTTCCGGCGCTCGTTCAAGCGCTGGACCGGGCGCGTGCCCAGTGAACTGGGCGCTCTGCTGGGGGCATGAGCGCTCAGCCGGCGTGCCGCGCGTGGAGGTCTGCGATGAGCCGATCAATCCCGCCCATCAGAAAGCGGCACGCCGCTTCATCGACCAGGCGACCGTCGCGGATCTTGCCCGCCACGCTGGCGATGACGATCTGCGGGTACACCACTTGCGCGGCCTGCATCGCCCACAGCGTTTCATTGAGCTGCTGGTGCGCCCGCACCCCGCCGGTAAAGGCCGGCGATGCGGTGAAGGTCAGCACGGCGCGCCCGCTCAGCGCCGACTGGCCATGGGGGCGGGACAACCAGTCGAGGGCGTTCTTGAGCACCCCCGACATGCCGTGGTTGTACTCTGGCGAGCCGATCAGCACCCCATCGGCACGGGCTACTGCCTCACGCAGGGCCAGCACCTCGCGCGGCGCGTTGGCGCCGTCGCAGTCCTCGTTGTAGGGCGGTATGCATTCAAGGCCATGAACCTGCAGGCAGATGTTGGCTGGCAGGCACTCGGCGAGCGTGCGCAACACTGCGGTGTGCGACGATTGCGCGCGCAGGCTGCCCGACAGGCCGAGCAGGTTGAGGGTCGTGCGCAGCCCGCTTGCGCCCCTGCCGTCCCGGTTCATCGGGCCAGGCCCTGCATGAACACGGCGGCCTTGGCTACGCTGCCGGAGGTGTTGCGCCAGGCGTGCCGGGTAGCGTTCTGGATCACCACATCGCCGGCGCGCAGCAGACGTTGCTGGCCGTCATCCAGTTCCAACCACAACTCGCCTTCGAGGATCACCACGTAGTCCACCGTTGGCGTGCGGTGCATGGCCGGGTCTTGTGCCTCGAAACATGCCATCAGGCCGGGCATCGCCGCGCTCATCTCGCGCAGCGCACGGGCCGGGTCCAGCGGCGCTGCCATGACGGCATCGGGTGCCAGGCTGATCATCAACAGGCTCGCTCCACCGGGCAGCGGAATCAGCGAGCCGTTGTCCAGGGTACGGTCATTGGCGGCGCCCAGGCCGGCGGGCGTGTGGTTGCACCAGAGCTGGGCGATGCCATAGCCCGGCATATCGATGAAGTGGGTGGCGCGGGGCGCAGGGGCATCACTGACAAACACCGAGCGGCCTTGCGCATCGTGACCGGTTACAACTCTGCGTACATGCATCGTGCGTCCTCTTGGCAAGCGGTGGCGCACCGGGGGCACCGGCCCCCGGTAGCGGGTCAGGGGCGAATGACGAAGTTGCCAAAGCCGCCATGGCGGTTTTCGATGCCGCTGATGGCCTGGTTGACGTCCTCCAGGGCAAACACGCTGTGCTCGTAGAACGACAGGTCCAGCACACCTGACTCGACCATGTCAGCCATTGCCTGGCCTTGAGCGGTGGTAAACCAGGCCGAGCCGCTGATCTGGATGTCGTTGTCCATGATCCAGTGCAGGTCGATCGGCACGTCGCCGGCGATCGCGCCGATGTTGACCAGGTGGCCGCCGCGATGCACCGACTTGAGCGCCTGGATCAGGCTTTCGTGGGGGGCGCCCGGGCCCAGTGCGTCGATAGCCGCATCCACCCCTTCGCCCTGGGTGATGTCATGCACCCATTGCTGGGTAGGCACGGTGCCAAGCGCATGGATTTCAATGCGCCCCGGGCGGCCAGGTCTTTGACTTTCTGAAACAGGTCCTGGTTGCGGGCGGTGCCAAGAATCTTGCGCGCGCCCATCGCCAGGGCCAGGGCCACGGCGCCCAGGCCGAGGGTACCGCTGATGCCGTTGATCAGCACGGTAGAGCCGGGCCCCACGTTGGCCCGTAGCAACGCCTTGTAGGCCGTGCCAAGGTAACCGAGGCGCGCGGCGGTTTCGAAAGCGAGGTTGTCGGGCAGTTTCACCAGGCTGTACTGCGGCGCCGGAATGTACTCGCACAAGCCACCGTAGGGATAGTCTTCGAACATGCGCGGGCTTTTGGGGGTAAAGCCGAAATAGCCGTTGAAGGTGTAGGCGCTGCAAGCGATGCTATTGCCGGCACGGCACGCCCGGCATGAGCCACAGTGCCGGCCAGGGTTCACATAGACCCGGTCACCCACCTTGAAGTCATACACCTGCTCACCCACCGCCTCCACCACACCCGCGGGTCCAGGCCGAACACCGCCGGCAGCTTGGGTAGCGGATTGTGCGGAAACCAGTGGACCCAGTTGGTCAGAATATTGTGCAGGTTGGGCACGATGCCACAGGCCTTGACCTTCACCAGCACTTCGGTGGGGCGGATCTGCGGGACAGGCAGTTGCTCGATGACCATGGGTTTGCCACCTTCGTAGAGGCGAGCGGCACGCATCGTTTTTGCAGTCATGATGTTCTCCAACACATATTGTTTTTGTTGTAGTACTGAAACCGTGGAGCACGCGGTGCATCTTCAGCCTTAGCGCAAACCGTCCTCGCCCTTGACCTGGGCCGCACTCAAGCCGCCGATGCGCGCATGAATGCGCCCGCCTGTGGCCATGGCCAGGCCGAAGGCGATCTCGTTGCGCCGTGGCCCGTCCCACACAGTCATCTCGGCCACACCGAAGTGGCTGCGTACATAGGCGGCCTGAGTGTGTCCCAAAGGGATCATCACCCGGGAACCAAGCCCGGCGATGCTCTTGGCGGCCGGCACGATGGCCTTCGGGTTGCCCAGCGCCTCACGCATGGCCCAGCCGCCGGCTTCGTGCCACAACGCCCCGTGCTCAAGCTCGCCATCCTCTCCCACGATGGCGCCTTTGCCATAGGCCTGTACGCGCTCGGGCCCACCCAGAGCGGTGATCAGACGCTGCGACAGTTCACTGCCCAAGGCCCGCAGTTGGTGCATGAAGGGCAGTAGATCGTCGACATGCCGGCCCGCGTAGGGGTTCTCCACTACCGCCAGCGCCACGGCCACCAGCAGGGGCTGGGCAACCACCGCGCCACCCTCGTGGTGCACTTCTTCCACATCCAGTTTGATTTTTCGGATCTTCACCAACGACATGCTCGATCTCCGACAAAGGTGCGCCTGTAAGAAGTTGCAGGGCGGGCTTCCATAATATGCATTTTGTAATGTATGGTGCAAGAAGTTACATTTTATGCACAAAAAAAGGAAAGACGACCGATGAAACTGATCTCCTATCGACACCACCAGCAGGCGCATTTCGGCGCCGTGGCAGGCGAGCACGTGATAGAGCTGACAGCGCAGTTCAGGGGTATCAATGACCTGGCGACGCTGCTGGCCGACGAGCAACTGCTCAAGCAGGCCCGCGCCCACGTGGCCAGCGCCGCGCCGGACTATCCGTTGAGCAGCGTGCAACTTGAGCCGGTGATTCCGGCACCAGGCAAGATCATCTGTGTGGGCATCAACTATGTGGCCCATGCCGAAGAGGCCGGGCGCAAGGTGGGGCAGCATCCCGTGATTTTCCAGCGTTTTGCCGAGACCCTGCTGGCCCATGGTGAACCGCTGCTGCGCCCGCGTGTTTCCCAGGAGTTCGACTTCGAGGCGGAACTGGCCGTGGTGATCGGCAAGGGCGGCGCGCACATTGCGCCCGAAGACGCCATGGACCACGTCGCCGGCTATACCTGTTTCAACGACGCCAGCGTGCGCGACTGGCAGTTTCACACCCACCAGTACGGCATGGGCAAGACCTTTCGCAGTACCGGCGCCCTTGGCCCCTGGCTGGTGACCGCCGACGAGATCGCGGACTATCGCCAATTGCAGGTTCACGGCATTCTCAACGGTGAACAGATGCAGGAAGGCACCCTTGCGGAACTTGCGTTCGACATTCCCACGCTGATTGCCTACGTGTCCAAGGCGCTGACCTGGAACCCTGGCGATATCCTGGCCACCGGCACTCCCAGCGGCATCGGGTTCAAACGTACCCCGCCGGTGTTCCTGCGCCCAGGCGATGTATTTGAGGTGGTCATTTCGCAGATCGGCACCCTGTCCAATCCGGTGGCAGACGAAGCCTGAAGCACCTTCGCGCCGACAACTACAAGAAGAGGGCATTGCATGAACACCTTACCGCGCATCAACTTCACCCACACCGGAACCTTCTGCGCCGACCTGGACAACATGGTCGACTTCTATTGCCGCAAGCTGGGCTTCATCGTCAGTGACAAAGGGGTCGCCTCCACCGGCCATCGCCTGTTCTTCATGACGCAGAACCCCGAGGTGCATCACCAGTTGGTACTGTTCGACGGCAAGCCGGTGGACCTGCCGTTCAACCCGATCAACCAACTGTCGTTCCTGCTCGATTCACTTGAAGACCTGCAGCGCTACTACGCTTTCGCCAAGGCCAACGGCATCGGCCCGCTCGATCAGGTCGACCACGGCAATGCCTGGTCCCTGTACTTCAAGGACCCCGAAGGCAACCCGATCGAGATGTATGTCGACGCCCCCTGGTACACCAGCCAGCCCTGTCGCGAGCCGCTGGACCTGGAGCAGGACAGCGAGCAGATCAAGGCCCAGACCCTTGCCATGTGCCAACGCCGCCCGGGCTTCCAGACCCGCGAGCAGTGGATGGAATCGATTGCGCAACGCATCGCCGAACAGCGCGTGCGCGGCTAGCCAACCGGTTGCGGCCTGCCAGAGCAGGTCGCTGCAGTCAGGCCTGAACGCCTGAGAACAAGAGGCAGAACACAATGGTTTACGATCTGATCATCGTCGGCATGGGCCCGGTGGGCGCCACGGCGGCCAACCTTGCCGGCCTGTGGGGCTTGAACGCGCTGGCCCTGGACAAAGCCGAAGACATCCATGCAAACCCGCGAGCCATGGGCCTTGACCATGAGGTCATGCGCACCTTCGACAATATCGGCCTGGCCGAAACGATCGCCAGCCACGTCATGCCCTACCGGGCATCGCACTACCTGAGTGCCGGCGCGCGGCTGATCAAGCGCATCGACGCGGCGAAGCCGCCCTACCTGTTGGGCTGGTCGCCCAACTACGTGTTTTCGCAGCCCCCCGTGGAACGTGCCCTGCGCACGCGCCTGGGCGACTTCGACACGGTCACGGTGCACCTGGGCTGCGAAGTACTGGGTATCGAGCAGGACGGGCCACTGAGCACAGTGCACGTTCGCGACCGCCAGGGTAACGAGCAGGCCCACAGTACCCATTACGTACTGGCTTGTGACGGCGGCAGCAGTGCGATCCGCATGCGCCTGGAACTGCCGATGGACGACCTGGCCTTCGATGAACCCTGGCTGGTGGTTGACGTGATGCTCAAGGAAGGTGCTGGCGCCGAGTTGCCCACTACCAACATTCAGTATTGCGAGATCGAGCGCCCCTGCACCTTTGTGGTCGGGCCGGGCCGGCACAGGCGCTGGGAGTTCATGATCAATGACGATGAGTCTGCGCTAAAGATCGCCACGCCCGAGTCGATCCAGCGCCTGATTTCACGCTGGCTGCCGGCTGAGGCCTATGACATCTGGCGCGCTTCCAGCTACCGCTTCCACGCGCTGATCCTGCAGCAGTGGCGCCACCAGCAGACCTTCTTCCTCGGTGATGCCGCGCACATGACCCCGCCCTTTCTCGCGCAAGGCATGTGCCAGGGTATTCGCGATGCAATGAACCTGATCTGGAAGCTTGCGCTGGTGCGCCGAGAACTGGCACAACCGTCCCTGCTCGACACCTATCAGCGTGAACGCGCCCCACACGTACGGCGCACCACCGAGGTGGCCAAGACATTCGGCCAGACCATCTGCGAACGTGACGCAGGGCGTGCCGCCGAGCGCGACAAGCGCCTGGAGCAGCAGTTGCAGGCCCGTCCTGACGGCATCATGACCCGGCAATCGCTGATTCCGGGCCTGAACAGCGGCTTTATCGATACGTCTGCGGGCGCCGGTGAACTGTTCCCCCAGCCGCTGGTGCGCAACCACACCGGCAGCATCGCGCTACTGGACCGTTTCACCGGGCAGAGCCTGCGCCTGGTGCTGGCGCCGACGTAGCTGATGCGGAACTGCTGGCGCATGTGCAACGCGCCTGCGCGCACTTGCCGCTGCACATCGTGCAACTGGTGGACGCAGCGCCCGTGCCAATGGCCCTGGCACACCAGTATCAGGAACAGCAAGGGGTGCTCGGCGCCTGGATGCGTGAGCGTGGCTGCAAGGTGGTCGTGGTGCGCCCGGATCACTACGTCTACGGCACTGCCGTGTGCAGCGAGCAGGCGATGGCCTTGGTTCAGCGCCTGCTCGCTGCGCTGGACGCCTGAAACCGGGGGCCCGTGCAGCCACGATCTGCACGGGCGCCTGGTGCGGTCAAAGCTTGAACTTGCCCACCAGCGTTTGCAGATGCCCACCCAGGCGCGCCAGTTCGATACTCGACGCGGCGGTCTGCTCGCTGGCAGCAGCCGTCTGCTCGGACACGTCACGTACATTGAGCACACTGCGGTTGATTTCCTCGGCCACGGCGCTCTGCTGCTCCGAAGCGGTTGCAATCTGCAGGTTCATCGACTCGATGGTTGCCACCGAACGGGTAATGTTCATCAACGACGTACCCGCACGGCGCGTCAGCTCCACGCTGTTGGTGGTCAGTGCGCGGCTGCGCTCCAGGATATCGCCGACCTGTTGGGTGCCACGGTGCAAGCCGCCGATCAGCCCCTCGATTTCTTCGGTAGAGGTCTGGGTGCGCTGCGCCAGGCTGCGTACTTCGTCGGCGACCACTGCGAAACCACGCCCGGCTTCACCGGCTCGTGCCGCTTCGATGGCCGCGTTCAAGGCCAGCAGGTTGGTCTGCTGGGCGACCGACTTGATCACATCCAGTACCGTGCCGATCTTGTCGCTCTCGCGCTTGAGCCCGGCCATGGCGTCGGTCGAGTGGCCAACCTCGATGTCCAGGTGGGTAATCTGCTCGATGGCCTGGTTGACCACGGTGTCACTGTCGCGCGCCTCAAGGCCGGCATTGACCGCCGCATTCGACGCCTGCTCGGCACTGCGTGCCACTTCCTGTACGGTCGCGGCCATCTCGTTCATGGCCGTGGCCACCTGATCGGTCTCGACCTTCTGGCTGTTGACACCGGCATTGGTCTGCTCGGTCACTGCCGACAACTGTTCGGCCGCACTGGCGATCTGCACCACACCGTCGCGCAGGCCGCCAATCAAGTCGCGCAGGTTCAGGGTCATGCGCTGCATGCTGGCCTGCAACTCACCCAGTTCGTCGCGCCGTGATACTTGAATATCCTGGCTCAGGTTGCCACCGGCCACACGCTCTGCACTTTGCAGTGCTTCTTTCAACGGCAGCACGATCAAACGGGTGATCAACCAGGCGGCCAGCACACCGAACATCAGGGCCAGCACCGCAGCGAAGATCAGCCGCTCGATCGACGAGCGCACTTCGTTGTCACGCTTTGTCGATTGGCTGTCCGACAACTGCCCACAGGCTTCGAACAGGCTGTTGATGTCTGCATCGAGCACGCTCAACGCCTGGCTGGCCTGGGCATCGTTGCGTGCCTCGATGGCGCGGGCATACTCCTGGAAGTGCGTACGGTAGCGTTCTACCGCACTGTCGGCCTGGGCTATCCAGCGCAAGTCGTTGGCGGCGCTGAAGGTGGTTGCCAGCGTATCGATCTGCAGATTGAGATCATCCATCACCTTGACCACCAACGCCGCCTTCGCAACATCGGGGGACACGCTGTAGTTCAGGCGCGCGATGCGCATGTCACGTGCCACTTCGTTGATGCTGGCGATGCTGCTGAGCTTGGCACTGCGTTGGCCAAGGCCACTCAGCCCCCCCCAGCCGATCCCTGCGATCACGACTGTCAGCAGTAGCACCAGCGCAAAGCCCAGGGTCAGTTTGGACCTCACACTTATATCGGCCAACACTTTGGCAATTGCGTCAAACATCCGTGTAACCCTTCTATTGGTAGTTCTTGAAATAGTTATTACCGGGCTGTACCCGCAGGGTACCCGGCAGCACGAGGCAGGGAGTAGCGTCGCGTCCACGGGGGCAACGGTACTCTGAAACTTGCGAGGAGATAACACTGTCGCGGGGGCGCTTAACTTGCGTAAAACCCTTGAAAAAGAAGGATAAATTCCAGGTTCAAGATGTAACGCAGGGCACGTCGCGACGCGTACATGGCATTGAGCCATTAATGGCGCGGGAATATACATCCCCGGGAAATTCGTGACAACAAATGAAGTAACAATCTGTGAACAATTTTATCCGCCAATTGTAATCAAGCACGGACGTCCCAGCGCCCGTGGTGATTGCTTACTGCACAGTAGAGTGCTGCCCCAGCACGGCATCGGTGACCCGGCTCAGGGTTTCACCGATATGCCGCCCCAGCAGCGCCAGGGCCATTTCGCTGTCTCTGGCCAGCACGGCATTCATCAACTGCTTGTGTTCATCGTTCTTGTGGCGCTCGACCTTGCGCCGCACGCCGAAAAGCGCCGGTAACGCTCGGCACGGTCGAACAACGAGTCGATGGTACGCAGCAACAGGGTGGAACGGCAGGCGGAGAACAGCGCGAAATGGAACGCCTTGTGCCGCTCTGACCAATCGTCATCCAGCGCAACCGGGAGGCTGCCGAGTTTCTTCTCGACCAGGCCCAAGCGATGGTAGGCGCCAAGCACATCGGCCTCCCAGGCGTCGTCGCCATGGGCAATGGCATCGGCCAGCGCCTCGCGCTCAAGCAGGCTGCGCAGGTGGGTAATTTCCTGAAAGTCCTTGACCGACAAGCCGGCGACGCGAAACCCCTTGTTCTCGCTGGCTTCGACAATCCCCTCCTGCGCCAGGCGGTTGAGCGCCTCGCGAATCGGCGAACTGCTCAACCCATAGGCCTTGGACAGTTCCGCCACCTTGAGTTTTTCGCCTGGGGGCAGCTCGCAGCAAATGATGGACTTCTTCATCTGCTGGAGCGCGACCTCGATCAACGACCCGCCTTGATTACTGAGCATGTGTTTGGTCCGGTGAATAGTGCACTGATCGAGATTTTATGCGCAAAAAATCCTTTGTGCAATTTCAAGCCTTGCCAATCGTCGCTGCGGCATTGCCGAAAGCTGTAAGCGCTTTTTCCTTGACTTTGAAAAAATCCGGACTTACTTTTTGTGCACAAATTGATTTTTAGGGCAAATTAAAATGAATCATGCACAAAAAAATACTCACATCCATCGACAGCCTGCTGCGGGCCTGAGCACCGCCGTCACCCTCTACAGGAGCCACGCCAACGCCAGAGCGATGCCCATCACTGCCGCAAAACGTAAATCGATTCGCTTCAACAACAATAAAAAAAGCAGAAGAGGTTTTCATGAAAATGCCGCAAAGCCGCCCCGGCTGCCCGCCGCGCATGACCCGTATCACCGGCTCTGCCCTCGCCTTGTGCGCCTCGTTCAATGCCGGCGCCTTCACATTCGAAACCGGCATCCCCGAGCTCACTACCCGGTGGGATAACACCCTCAAGTACAGCAACGCGTTCCGGCTCAAGGGTCGCGAAGACAATGTCGCCGCCGGCCCCGGCACCTCGGTGCCAAACCCCAACATGGACGATGGTGATCGCAATTTCAGTAGCGGGCTGATCTCCAACCGTCTGGACCTGCTTTCGGAACTGGATATTCGCTACAAGGATGTGGGGGCACGCTTGAGCGGCGCCGCCTGGTATGACGCGGTGTACAACGACGGCAATGACAACGATTCGCCGGGCACCGCCAACGCCTTGAGCGTGCGTAACGACCGCTTCACCGATGACACCCGAGACCTGCACGGGCGCAAGGGCGAACTGCTCGATGCCTTTGTCTATGGCGCGCGGGATGCGGGCAGCACACGGCTTTCGGGGCGCCTGGGGCAGTTCACGCAGATCTACGGGGAGAGCGTGTTCTTTGGCGCCAACGGTATCGCCAACGCGCAGTCCACCGTCGACCTGGTCAAGCTGCAATCGGTACCCGGCTCGCAGTTCAAGGAAATTCTCCTGCCGACCAAGCAGGTGTCGGGCAATTGGCAGCTGAGCGACACCATCAGCGTGGGCGCCTACTACCAGTTCGAATGGAACAAGACCCGCCTGCCCGGCTCCGGCAGCTATTTCAGTGGCGGCGATTTCGTCGGCGATGGCGCCGAAAGCGTGTACTTCCCCACCGGCCGCCTGACCCGCGGCGCGAGCATCAATGCCAAGGACTCCGGGCAATTCGGCGCCCAGTTCAAGTTCAGCCTGGATGACTGGGAGTTCGGCCTCTACGCGGCCAAGTATCACGAAAAAACACCGATCTTCTACTTCCGCCCGGCGGCGCTGATCCCCGGCAACGATGACAGCTACGTGAATGTGTATGCCGAAGATGTGAAGGTCTACGGCGCCAGCTTCAGCACCCTGGTAGGCGAAGCCAACGTGGCCGGGGAATTGTCGATGCGGGTCGATACACCGCTGGCGCCCACCGGCGGCGTCGTGGTGGCCGGGATGGGGGCCGACAACGACAGGCACGCCGCCTACCCGATTGGCGACTCGCTGCATGCGCAGGTTTCGATGATCAACATCTTTGCCGGCAACAGCCTGTGGGATGGCGCCTCACTGGTCGGCGAGCTGGCCTTCAACCGACGCTTGAGCGTGAAGAAAAACGCCGATCAACTCGACCCCAACACCACCCGCGACGCCTATTCGCTGCGTTTTACCTTCGAGCCCCAGTACTTCCAGGTGATGCCTGGCGTGGACCTGCAACTGCCCATCACGGTCGGCTACACCCCCTACGGGCGCTCGTCGGTAACCCCCCAGGCGTTCGCGCCCGAGCATGGCGGCGACATTACCGTGGGCCTCAAGGCCGACTATCAGAAGACCTGGTATGCCTCGCTCAGCTACACCAATTTCTTTGGTGATGGCGGGCCGATCATCGACCAGAACAATGCTTACACCTTCAAGCAGACCCTCAAGGATCGTGACTTCGTCGCCTTCTCGATCCAGCGCACGTTCTGATGCCCGCCTTGCCCCGGAGAACCACCATGAAACAGCACGCTCCCCTCGTTTCCCTGCTGCCCCTGCTCAGCCTGGTGTGTGGCCAGGCCCTTGCAGCGGTAAGCGCTGAACAGGCCGCTACCCTCAATAGCAGCCTGACGCCCATGGGCGCGCAAAAGGCCGGCAACGCCGACGGCAGTATCCCGGCCTGGACCGGCGGCCTGACCAAGGATGTGCCCGGCGCCAAGTTCGGTGACGTCCCGGCCGACCCGTTCCCCGGCGAACGCCCGGTACTGCAGATCAACGCAACGAATGCCGCGCAGTATGCCGAAAAGCTGAGCGAAGGTACCCGCGCATTGCTGCAACAGTACCCCGACACCTTCCACCTCGATGTCTATCCCACCCACCGCACTGCCGCGGCCCCCGCCTGGACCTACGCCAACACCCTGAAAAACGCCACCGATTGCCAACTGACGCACAACGGCTTGTCGGTGCAAGGCTGCTATGGCGGCGTACCGTTCCCGATCCCGGCCAACGGCAGCGAAGTGATCTGGAACTTCCTGCTGCGCACTGAAGCCGAGTCCATCCAGCACGGCTACCGCAACATGATCGGCAACTCCGACGGCAGCCGTACCCTGGCTAGCCGCGGCGTGGAGAACTGGCAGTACCCGTACTACTACAAGGACGGCAATGCGCAGAGCTGGCCCGGCCAGTACGTGCTGCTGCGCTTTCTCACCAATGAACCGCCGTTCAAGGCCGGTGAATCGCTGGTCACCCATGACAGCATCGACGCCGCCAGCCCCCGCCAGGCCTGGCAGTACCTGGTGGGGCAGCGTCGCGTGCGACGCGCGCCCACCGTGGGCTACGACACACCGGACTTCGTCGCGTCGGGGGCCAACTACTTCGATGAGGTACACGGTTTCATTGGTCACCCGGACCGCTACCAGTGGAAGCTGATCGGCAAGAAAGAACTGTATATCCCCTACAACCTCAACGCCTTCCATGCTGCCAAGCCAGAGGAGGTCTACACCGAAAAAACCCTCAACTCGAACAAGATGCGCTGGGAGCTGCACCGGGTCTGGGAAGTGGAAGCCACCGTGGCACCTGGCAAGCGTCACGCCGTGCCCAAACGTCGCTTCTACATCGACGAGGACAGCTGGACGGTTTCGCTGGTGGATGGCTATGACGCGCAAGGCAAGCTCTGGCGTGTAACCCAGGCGCTGCCCTTCGTGGTACCGGCAATCCCTGCCGTGGTGGTCAAGCCAGTGGTCATCTACAACCTGCAGGCCAAGACCTACAGCATGGTGCAGGGCCTGAACGGAGAAACCTACAAGGTGGTGGAGCGCAAGCCGGAGAACTTCTTCACCGGCAACGCAGTGGCGTCAGGCTCCGTGCGCTGAGCCCTAGCGCAGCACATGAGGCGAGCAGCGTGCCCGCCTCATCCCACGATTGTCGAGGTAGAAATGGCCACACACATCACACTACACGCGCGTGCCGCGCGCACGCTCGTGCCGCTGGCCCTGTGCGCCCTGAGCCTGGGCGCAGTACCCGCCAGCGCCGCGCAGACAGATGCCGCCCTGTATGAACGCCCGGCCTTGCACAGTGAACTGGCGGCACGTTCATTGATGCTCGACGTCACCCGCGCCGGCGAGCGGTTGCTGGCGGTGGGTGAGCGCGGCTTCATTCTGCGCTCGCAAGACAACGGCCTCAGCTGGCAGCAGATGCCCTCCCCCGTCAGCGTGACCCTCACCCAGGTAACCTTCGCCACACCGGATCAGGGCTGGGCCGTTGGCCATGCGGGGGTCATCCTGCATAGCGCTGATGGGGGCCGCAGTTGGATCAAACAGCTCGATGGCAACCAGGCTGCGCAGTTGGTCGTCGACGCTGCGACCCGCGCATTGGCCGAGCGACCCGACGAAGACACCCGGCGCCAGCTGGACGCTGCCCGCCAACTGGTGGAGGACGGCCCTGACAAACCGTTTCTGGCCGTGCATTTTTTCGATGCACAACGCGGGTTGGTCGTCGGTGCCTACGGGCTGGCCCTGGCGACAGTCGATGGGGGCCAGCACTGGCGCTCGATCAGCCAGCAGCTCGACAATCCTTCAGCGCTGCATCTGTATGACATTCTCCAGATCGACGACACCCTGTTCATCGCTGCCGAGCAAGGCCTGCTGCTGCGCTCGAACGACCAGGGCGAGCACTTCAAGGCCATCGACACGCCAGCGACCGGGACCTTTTTCGGCCTGCTTGCCGGGCGCGGGCAAACGCTGCTGGCGTTCGGCCTGCGCGGCAAGATCCTGCGCTCCGAGGATTTGGGCGACAGTTGGCAACGCATCACCAATGACCAGCCGGCAACCCTTACCGCCGGTGCACGGGCCAGCGACGGCACCTTGCTGCTGGTGGACGAGACTGGCCGCGTACTGCGCAGCCAGGACGACGGTCGACACTTCAGCGCGGCCCCCACCCAGGCCAGTTCATTGACCAGCCTGAGCGAAACCGGCGACGGCCGCTTCATGCTGGCCGGTGTGCGTGGCCTGAGCGTTTTCTCCCTGCAAGATGGCCAACGGAGCAGTGCCCGTGAACAGTAAAGTGACCGCGCCTGACGGCACCACCCTGCTCGACCTGAAATCCTTCAACAAGCACTCCGGCAGCCTGATCGAACGCTTGCTGTTCAACCATCGGGGCCTGGTGGTCGCGTTGTGCCTGCTGATCAGCGCCGTGCTCGGCTGGCAAGCAACCGACCTGCGCCTGAGTGCCGCGTTCGAAAAAATGATCCCGGTTGGCCACCCCTACATCGAGAACTATTTCAAGTACCGCGGCCAACTCGGCGAAGGCGGCAATACCCTGCGCATCGCGCTCAACAGCAGGCACGGCAGCGTCTTTGATGCCGACTACCTCGACACGCTAAGGCGCCTGAACGACGAGCTGTTCCTGCTTGAGGGCGTTGATCGGCCTTACATGAAATCGCTGTGGACCCCGGCCACTCGCTGGATAGGCGTCACCGAAGAGGGCTTCGACGGCGGCCCGGTGATCCCCGACGATTACGATGGCTCCACGACCAGCATCGACCAGGTGCGGCAGAACCTCGAGCGTTCGGGGGAAATCGGCCGGCTGGTGGCCTCTGACATGCGCTCCAGCGTGATCCTGCTGCCACTGCAGGACACCAGTGCCCAAGGCAGCGCGCCACTGGACTACCACGCGCTGTCTGCGCGGCTGGAGCACTTGCGCCAGCAGTATGAAAGCGACAAGTACCAGATCGTGATCACCGGTTTTGCCAAGGTGGTCGGCGACCTGATGGAGGGGCTGCGGCTGATGCAGGTGTTTTTCGCCGCCACGCTGGTGATCTGCGCCCTCGTCCTGTTCTGGTACACGCGCTGCGTGCGCAGCAGCTTGCTGGTACTGAGCTGTTCGCTGATTGCGGTGGTGTGGCTGATGGGGCTGCTGCCCGTGCTGGGCTATGCGCTGGACCCCTACTCGATACTGGTACCGTTCCTGGTGTTCGCCATCGGCCTGAGCCATGGCGCGCAGAAGATGAACGGCATCATGCAGGACATCGGCCGTGGCGCCGACAAGCTGATCGCCGCGCGTTTTACCTTCCGCCGCCTGTTCCTGACCGGGTTGATGGCGCTGATGGCCGACGCCGTGGGGTTCGCCGTGCTCATGATCATCAACATCCCGGTGATCCAGGACCTGGCGGTGACCGCCACAGTGGGTGTGATGGTGCTGATCCTGACCAATCTTGTGCTGCTGCCGATTCTGCTGTCTTACACCGGCGTGAGCCTGAAGGCGGCCAGACGCGAAGCCGAAGCCGAGCGCCTGGCACTGGGGGCACGGCACCATCGGCGTCATCCCCTGTGGTCGTTTCTGGACCGTTTCACCGAGCTCAAGTGGGCGCGCCTGGCCATCGGCATTGCCGCGTTGCTGGGTGCGCTGGGCTTTGCCATCAGCCTGCACGTCAAGGTTGGCGACCTGAACCCCGGGGCGCCGGAGCTGCGCGCCGACTCGCGCTACAACCGCGACAACGCGTTCATGGTCGGCAACTACGCCGCCAGCAGCGACAAGTACGTGGTCATGGTGAAGACCCCGGCCTTCTACTGCGCCCACTACGACACGCTGGTGCAGGTGGATGCACTGGAGGCGCGCCTGCAGCAGTTGCCGGGTGTGGTCTCCACCAGTTCGCTGGCCGCCTTGAGCAAACAGGCGGCTGCAGGCATGAACGAAGGCAGCCTGCGCTGGTATGAAATACCCAAAAACCAGGGATTGCTCAACGCGATCATCACCCGCGCCCCGCGCGAGTTGTTCAATCAGAACTGCGACCTGCTGACGGTCAATGTGTTCCTCAGCGACCACAAGGCCGACACGCTGACACGGGTAGCCCAGGCCGTCGAGCAGTTCGCGGCGCAGTACAACACCGCCGACCTGCAGTTTCTGTCGGCCGCCGGCAACGCGGGCATCGAGGCGGCCACCAACATCGTGGTCAAGCGGGCCAACCTGCAGATGCTGCTGATGGTCTACGCCGCGGTGATCGTACTGTGCCTGATCACCTTCCGTTCATGGCGTGCGGTGGTGTGCACGGTGCTGCCACTGATGCTGACGTCGGTCTTGTGCGAAGCGCTGATGGTCGGCCTGGACATCGGGCTGAAGGTCGCCACCCTGCCGGTCATCGCGCTGGGCGTAGGCATCGGTGTGGACTACTCGCTGTACATTCTCAGCATCACCCTGGCCCACCTGCGCCAAGGCGCAAGCCTGTCCAACGCCTATTACACCGCGCTGTTGTCCACGGGCAAGGTGGTGGTACTGACCGGTGTGACCCTGGGTGTAGCGGTGGCGACCTGGGTGCTGTCGCCGATCAAGTTCCAGGCAGACATGGGGATTCTGCTGGCGTTCATGTTCATCTGGAACATGCTGGGTGCCTTGATTCTCACGCCTGCACTGGCCCGGCTACTGCTCGAACCCGCCCAGGGCAAGGTCGACGCAGCAGCGGCGGGCTGAGCCAGGTGCCACGTCGCGGCAATCACCTCACCCATGCCAGCAGCGGTACCACCCCTGCTCCTGGGTTATCCGCAGGTCGGTGTTGTACAGGGCAGAAAGCGATTGGCTGGTCAGCACCTCGGCCTTCGGGCCATCGGCGATGATCTGCCCTTCGCTGAGCAGCACCACACGCTCGATCTCAGGGATGATTTCGTCGATGTGGTGCGTGGTGATGATCATCGCGTGGTCGGCTGCACAGAAGCTGCGCATCAGCTTGAGCATGCCCAGGCTCGCGCCCATGTCCAGACCGTTGGCCGGCTCATCCAGAATCAGCGCACTGGGCGTGTGGACCAGCGCCCTGGCCAGCAGCAGGCGGCGTTTCTGGCCGGTCGAGAGACGCTGGAACATGACCTGCTCGTAACCCGCCATCTCCACGGCGGCCAGCAAGGCACGGGCCTTGTCGAGCTGCTCGGTGCTGGGTTGCAGATGCCCATGCGCGCCGATGGAACCGAAGAACCCCGATGTCACCACATCCAGCGCCGGGGTAAACGGCGTGTAGTCTTCCTGCAGGTCCTGGGAGATGAAGCCGATACGGCTGCGCAAGTCCCACAGATTGACCGTATCGCTACCGAACAGCTTGAGGTGGCTGCCCTCGCGCTCCACCGGGTAGATCTCCCGCGTGATCAGCTTGAGCAGGGTGCTCTTGCCGGCACCGTTGGGGCCAAGGATGGCGACCTTTTCCGTGCCGCCGATGGTCAGGGAAAAATTGTCCAGTACCCGGTGTTGCTGCTGGAACGCGGTTACGTTGTGAAATTCGATCATGTGCCACTCTTCGTCGAGCAGTGGAGGACGGCGCGGGGCCGGTGCCTGGGCATGATGAAGTCATCTGCAGCCTGCTGCATCCGATTTTTCAACTCACAGCATGGGATCGTGCGTTTCCCTCTCATCCACCACAAGCAACCTGCGCGGCAACATGAAGCCGTGAAACGGACGCTGCGTGAACGGATTGAGCGTCTTCTGCGCGGTGATCCGATAGCGCATCATGCCGTCCGTGATGCGAAAGCTCAGGTCCACCCCGGTGTCGCTACGGCCATTGAGCTGGCCCCGGCTGAGCAAGCGGAACAACGACCACGGCCCCTGGAAACCAAGGCTGCTGCTGTTGCCGGCGGCATGCACCAGCGTCAGCCTGCTACCGATGCTTTCACCCAAGGTATTGGGCCAGATCAGCCCGATACGATTGCCTGGCCCATGGCTGTACGAGATCAACTGGCCATCCAGCCCGAGCACGCTGCTGCGCTTGTTGCCACTCAACCCCAAAGGTTCAAGACTGAACTGCACCCCCAGTGCCCCCTGGTTGTTGAAGAACGTCTCGCGAATGCGCTCTGCCGCCTGCATCTGCTCCAGCACCTCGTTGCGAATCAGGTAGCCGCCGCGGCTATCGGAATACAGCGCATCGAGGTTGTCGCGGATGAAGGTCTTGAGGTACTGGTCATGAAACTGCTGCAGCCGCCCCGTCGGCCCGAAAAACGCTTCGAAATCCTCCAGTGAGGCATCACTGCCCGCAGGATTGAATGGGTAGCGACCAGCCAGACGCTGCTGGTAGAAGCGGTAGACGTCCGTGTACCAGAGCTTTTCCAGCTCACGCAGCGCCTCCACCATCAGCACCTGCGCGGTCTGATCGGCAAGCTTTTTCACCTGCTGATTCATCGGTTCAGGCAGCCCGGCGGCCACCCGCTGCAAGATGCTGATGGGGTCTGGCCCGGTCAGCGAGAAACGCGACAGCACGCTGCTCAATGCCGCCCGACCACGCTCGGGGCTGTCCTGCACGGCCTTGGCATAGGTGTAGACTTCGCTCACCGCACGCAGTGTTTCATCGTAGTACGCAGGCTTGTCACCTTTGGCCGAGAGCAGGTCGGACAGCCCGGAGAATGCTCGCTGTATCGCAAGGGGCTGGGCCCGCCCCTCAGCCTGCACCATGGCAGTCATTGCCGAGGCCTCTCCTCCTGCAGCCACCGCGGCAGCGGCAAGCTCGCTGTTGTCGCGTACCGACTCCAGCAGGCGACGCAGCGGCGCTGCCGGGCCGGTCACGTGCTCCAGGACGGCCACGGCCTGCTTCAGGTCCTTGAAGTCGGTCACCGCGAACTGATTCAGCGCACGCTGCCAGGTCTGCACGTAGTCGGCGACATAGAGTGAGTGCAGACGCTCAGCCAGTGCCTTGCGGTCGGCTTCGCCATAGTCGAGCTGCCTGCGCTCACCCAGTACCCATTGATCGATCATCGCCAGCTCGGTGACGTTTTCGCTGTGTGGCTCAAAGTACGCCTTGTAGCCTTTCGCGGTCAGCAATGGCGGCAACACCGTGCCACCGCCCTCGGCGTGCTTCGACTGCACCGGCCGATAGACGATATCGAACGCCGGGCCGACCTCGTTGCGCAGGTCCAGTCCCGTGTCCAGGTGTTCGTGTGCAGCCTGCTTCAAGGTCATGTACACACGCTGCTGCAGCGGGATCTTGCGCAGCACCTGTTGGACCTGAGCGACACGTTCACGGTACTGGGGCAGGTCGGCATCGGCGTACTTGAGGGCGTACTCGAGGTGGCGCATCAAGGCGGCCTGCACCTCACCCTGGCCTGGATAGGCCACCTGCCAGGTGCGCGCCATCCACTCCTGCACAATCTTCGGGCGCCGGTTCTGCCGGTCTTCGAGCATCCTGTAGACACGCAAGGCTGCGAGTTGCTGATTGCTGCCTTCAGGTGCGGCGTTCATCGCCTCGATCACCCCTCCTGCGATTGCGGGCAGGAAGCGCCGCGACAACAGGTTCAGGTACGCCTGGTCGACCATGGGGCCAATGGCTTTGCCCTGGTACAGGCCGAAGTCGGCCACACCGGGCCAGACGCTGCGATAGTCGCCAAACACCGCAACGGCATCATGGATCTGCTCCAGCGGCGCCAGGAGGTTGCCCCCGGTGACATCGACACGGGTATCGATGTCAGCGGCGCTGAATGCATGGCTTTTGCTCAGCACACTGTCGGCCTTGATGCGATTGACCCCGAAATAGTGCTGCCAGAGGCCGACCGACAGCACAAGGCCAAGCCCCGCCACCCCGGAACTGGCCAGCAACAACCGTCGTTTGCCGGTGGCCACCTTGATGTTGTCGCCCGCCAGGCCCGCTTCCGGGTAGATCGCTTGCTGAAATACCTGTTGGGCGAAGTAGACCTGGGCAGTGCCTTGCGGCTTGGACTGCGTTACGGCCGGCGCCACCCCATGCGGCTGCGCTGCGGCCATGACGAAGGCATTGTGGGTCTGCCCTTGCTGGAGCACGGACGACAGGAACACCCCCACGCACCAGCGCCGGAGTGGTGAACCGATCGCTACCCAGCATCTCGCCAAGGAAGTTGGCCAGCGTCGGGCTGGCGCCAGACAGCACGCCCAGCAGCGAGGTCATGCACCGACGGGTCGCCACATCCTGAGCGCGGCTCATGACATCAATGGTCTGTTCGCTGAGTACGCCAACGAACTGTTCGAAGCGCTGCGCGAACTCATCGAGCCAGGCGTCGTAATCCGCTACCGCGTCCAGGCTGAAGGAGAAGCCCATGACCGCTTCACGTGTCGCGGCGGGTAGCTGAGCGAACAGCTCTTCGAAACCCTCGAGCAAGTCGACCTTGCTCAATACCACATACAAGGGCAGGCGCGTGCCCAGTTGGTGCGTGAGCTCGTACAGCCGGGTGCGCAGAACATGCGCCAGCGCCTTGCGCTGCTCCGGGCCACGCTGCAACAGGTCGACAATATTGACCACCAGCACCACGCCATTGAGCGCCCGGCGGCTGCGATGCTCCGTCAGCCAGTGCAACAGATGCGACCACAGCCGAGCCTGGGTGCCGACCGGCAGCGCGGGGCGGCATTTGCGCCTGGCCTGAATAGCCGGCTGCGCCGCCACGTGCTCGTCGCCTTCATGCTGGCTGATGAACTCGCCAGGCGGGTCAATGAGCAATGCCTCATCGCCAATCCACCACTGCACCGGGTAAGCACGTTGTTCGTCCTGGGCAGCACGCCCCGGCTTGGTCACCCGAGTAAGGGCAAACTTCTGGCTCGAGCGGGTAATGAAACTGGTCTTGCCGGCATTCTCCTCACCCAGCACCACGTACCACGGCAGCTGGTACAACGATCGGCGACCGCCTGCATGGTTGAGCAAGCTGGCCAGGCTGTTGTTCAGCGCCCGCTCCTGGGCTTCGACATACGGCAGGCAAGGGTCTGCGGCGACCGCCTCGGCATGCTGGCGCTCGGCATGCAACTGCCGATAACGGCGGTGCATCAGCAATGCCCAGAACACGCCCGGAACCAACAGCACAAGCACCGACGCCAGAACCCGTGCAGACCACGCCACCAAGGGCGTGTGCTGCTGCCACACCCAGTGTGGCCCCAACCACCAGATAGCGGCGAGCAGCATCAGCACGCCGATCAACATCAGCACCAGCGCCGCAGAGCGAAGCTGATGCACAAGCGGGCCGCCCCAACGTTCGAGGTGTTTCGCGAAATTCCCCATGATGATGCTCCTACCCCTTCATTCCTTGATCGGCCAGGTTCAAGCCCCCGCCATGCTTGGCGATACGTTGATAAAGATCGGGTTCCCAGATGTGCGCAGGCGTGGCGGCCATGAGCCGTGCGGCACTGGCGTACAGGTCTTCGGCGAGCCACGAGAGCCCCTTGGCACTGAGCAGGTCGGCGGCAATCACGCTGGCATGGCAACGCTGGCGCGGGGCGCCGTACTCCGATTGCAAGGCCTGCAGGCGCAACAGGGTGACCTCGACCCCATCACTGTGCATCTGCGTCACCAGCTCTTCACGCAGGTCCGCGAACTCCGCTGCCGGGGCATTCGAACTGCCCCCGCACAGGCTGGTGGACAACCAGGCACGCGTCTGGTCGTCGACAAAAGCCGAGCCATCGCTGAAACACAACGCCGTCAACGCCGGCACGCGCTGAACAAAGCGCACGGCGCTCTGGCGAATGGCTTCAGCCACACTCTCCATTGCCAGGCGTGTGGCAACAGTCGCCGCCAGGTAGCTGCCGCGCAGCCAGAACGGTGAGGCAACCACGCTCTTCTCGATGCGCAGCAGCAACGCAGGCTCGATGGACGAACCGCCAAGGGCTTCCTGATAGCCTTCAGCAACCTCCTTGGGTACGGCGGGCAGTTCAGTGCAGCGGTCCCGCTTGATGGCGGGGGCAGCCTGCAGATGGGCCCACAGGGCAAACCGTCGCAACAGGTAGCCGGTCGGGTCGTAAAGGTCTTGTTGGTTGACCAGCTCTGCCATGCTCAGCAGCGCTCGCCGCGTTTCGCGCTCGCCGCCCAGCGCACCGACTTTTGGCACCACACCCAAGGACTGCGCCAGCGAGCGGCTGGATGCAACCGGCGCAGCTTGCGCCTGCCGTTCGCGTGGGGCGCCCGCTCGTTCAGCACTGCGTGTCAACACGCGCTCAAGCTCGACCAGCGCCGCCTGGTCCAACTGCGTCCTGGCGGCGCAGCGCTTCAGACGTGCCACGGCGGCTACGGCAATGGCGTGATGCTCACTGCTGAAAGGGGTGGGTTCAACTATCGACATCGCCTCGCTCAGCCGCTCAAGCAGCAACGTGACCTGCTTGCGCTTGGCCAGATAACCCGTCGGGCCGGGCTTGGGGTGCGAGGTTTCCCAGTAGAGCTCGACCATCCCCGCCAGCACGCTGACCGCATTGCTCCACTGAGGCCAGCGAGGCTCGCGCAGCCATACCGTCAGCAGGTGCCCGACGATCCGGAACTGTTTGCATTGGGTAGTCAGGTAGTGACGCGATGCTTCTTCGATGTACGGCCAATCGATACTGCCCTGATGCAGCCCGCCGAGCTTGACCATCTCCTGATCAATGCCTTGATAGGTTTCGTCTTCAACATCGAACAACCCGGCGGGTACGTGCGTGTCTACAGGCGCCAACAGTTCGGCCACCACGGCCGGGAGATGCGCGCCAATCACCAGTGACATGCCCTGCGCTCCTCTTTGATCAGCGGCGCCAGACCGTCTGCATCGAACAACAACCCGTCCAGGCTGGCCTCGTCACTGCGCACCTGAATGCGACTGCCGCTGCCCAGGCGCTTGATCAGGTCGACCGCCGGCAGCCCGCGCCCGGCATCCACCACCACCCCACCCTCAAGCACCCGCCAGGGACGTGCCTGCGAGACGGCGCGACCATCGAGCAGTAGCTGAATTTCTGCCGAATGACGCGCAAGGGGCGCATCCAGCAGAAGCTGCAATCGCGAAATGTTGGACTGGCAACTGATGGCCAGGTAAACCCGCTGATCGGCCGATTCGATGGCCGGTGCTGAAATCATCACCTGCTCCAGCGCAGTGACAGCGCTTTCAGGCGTGATCGACATGACGAAGCCTGACTGCCCCGTCTGGCGCCTGGCCTCGTTGGCCTGCAGCAGCGTGATTGCGGCCGGCACCGTCCTTGTAACGGCGCCGGCCTTGAGTGCCGGGATGACAATCGGGGTGCCGGCAGCCTGATCAAAGCAGGCAAGGCGCTCCAGGGACGAAACGATGCGGGTGCAGCCCCGCTCCGTCGCAGGTGTTGCTGCAACCGGCCCACAGCAGAGCAACGTGCCAGCGATCACACAGCCAATGTAGCTATTCATGGACAGCAGACTCCAGACTCCATTTCTGACACTTGCGTGCCAACGTTCGCTTGGGCATCCCCAGGCTCTCGGCCGCCCGTCTGCGTGAGCCGCCAAGCTGCTGCAAACGTGCATCGATCATCAGGCGCTCGAAGGTTTGCAGGGCCTGCGGCAGATCGTCGGTTGCCAGCAGCGACTGCAAGGCCTCGCCATCGCTCGATGAGGCCGCCCGCATTTCATGCCCGGGTGCCAGTGCGTAGCGCATGAGTTGCCGCAACAATTGGTGCTCGATCGGCTGGCCGCAAGGCGTTCGCTCGCAGGCAGCCAGTACAAGGTTGCGCAGCTCGCGGATGTTTCCCGGAAACGCATAGGTGCACAGCAACTGCAGGCTCGCGTCGCTAGCCCCGGCGACAAAGCGGCGCTCCTGGCCGTTGTGCTCACGCACCAGCGCGGCAACCAGGGCGCTCAGGTCGTCACGCCGGGAACGCAGGGTGGGCAGGCGCAGGCTCAACTGGCAGAGACGGAAGTACAGGTCTTGTCGAAAGCGGCCCTCGCGCACCCGCTGGGACAGCGTTGATGGGTTGCGCAGAGCAGGCGGAAATCCGAGGTGCGCTCCTCGACCGCCCCGACAGGTCGGTACTTTTTCTCGTTCAGCAAGCGCAGCAAGGTGCCCTGAAGGGCCAATGGCATATCGCCGATCTCATCCAGGAACAGCGTTCCGCCATCGGCTGCAGCTACCAGCCCCTTGCGCGCTTCTGTAGCTCCGGTGTAGGCACCGCGGGTGCAGCCAAACAGCTCAGCCTCGATCAGATCCTTGGGGATGGCAGCGCAGTTGACCGGAACGAATGCGCGGCCACTGCGCGAGGAGGCCTGGTGGATCAACCAGGCGGCGTGATCCTTGCCAGTACCGGTTTCGCCCGTGATCAGTACGGCAAGCTTGGACTCTGCCAGCAGCACGAGTTCGTCGCGAAGCTGCCGGGCTATCGGGCTATCGCCCACGAATTCGCGCCTGATCAGTGTTTGTGCTTCAAGGCGCTGCGCCTGCACGGACGGACCGGGTGCAACCCGGCCGTGTCCAGCCTGACGCCCGGCCAACGTGCCAATCAGACACTGGTACACCGCCATGACGGCAGCCCAGGCTCGATCATTTCGCCATGCACGCAGCGCACTCGCCTCGCCACTGAACAACAGCACCCCACGCGGCTGACCATGATCATCGAGAACCGGCCACGCAAGCAGTGCCGATCGCTCGCCCAACAGGGCGCGCAATGCGTCGAAATCCGCTCCCAGGCCGAGCAACCCGCAGGCCTGCTCAACGAAGCAGATCTCCCGGGTGTGTATGCAGTACCACAGCGGGTTATCAAGCGTCGGCCGAGAGACAGGCGGTACGGCCTCAAGCGCCAGCCCCTCACTGGCTACCGCGTGCAACTGTTCGCCCAAGGCATCGCACAGGTAACAAAGAGCAGTTTCAATCTCACTGTACAGGCGCACGCCTTGCAATAAACGCACAGCCAACTCGGTGGCATGCCCGGCATTGGCTAACGCCTGAACAATCCCTGCCAACCCTGCCGCATCCATGAAAAACCCTCGCACCACACCGCACTTCATCTATGAAAAACCTGTCATCTTTCCGAGGGCACAAACACCCCCTGAAAGTGCATAGCAAAGATTAACTTATCAAGCAGTTGATCAATCAAAACCCTTGAAGGCCGCGCACTCTACCCTGCCCACAAGCACACCGACAAACAAATATTAACTTACACTTCAGGCACTTAAAAACCCTCTTGATTTCGTAGCATTTATATCCATCAGCCACAACAAGCAGGGAATAAAGCTCAATTAAGCAACAACAAAATAAGAAAATTCCTACATACAGAATAAGTCCTACAAGAAAAACAGAAAGCCAAGTAGGCCACAAGCAAGCAAGCGGGGAAGTACCGTACTTGCATGCGCCAATCATCAAGAGGGAATTTTGCATGTCGAAACCCATGGGGTCTGTTGCCCCCAAAGAACGCATCAACATCAAGTACGTGCCTGCCACGGGCGATCAACAATCGGAACTTGAACTGCCACTCAAACTGCTCGTTACCGGTGACTTCAAGGGCCAGCCAGAACACGTCGCGCTGGAGGAGCGCCAGGCAGTACGCATCGACAAGGACACCTTCAACGAGGTGCTTGCCAAGGCCGGGTATCCAGTTGACGATGTCGGTGCCGTCAATGCTCAGCAAGGATCCGCAGGCGCAGTTGCCCGTGCACCTG
>NZ_JAAHBU010000098.1 GCF_010671725.1 Pseudomonas brassicae
AGGCGATGTCGGCACCGGCGACTTCGATGATCTTGCGGATCAGCGAGTAGCCGTTGGAGTGCGGGCCCGACGAAGGCAGTGCAATCAGTGCATCGCCAGCGGCGACCTTGGAGCCGTCGATGATCTCGGCCTTTTCCACCACGCCGACGCAGAAGCCGGCCAGGTCGTAGTCTTCGCCTTCGTACATGCCCGGCATTTCAGCGGTTTCACCGCCCACCAGCGAGCAACCGGCCAGTTCGCAGCCGGCACCGATACCGGTGACCACGTCAGCCGCGGTGTCGACATTGAGCTTGCCGGTGGCGTAGTAGTCGAGGAAGAACAGCGGCTCGGCGCCACACACCACCAGGTCGTTGACGCACATGGCGACCAGGTCCTGGCCGATGGTGTCGTGCTTGTTCAGGTTCAGCGCCAGGCGCAGCTTGGTGCCGACGCCGTCGGTGCCCGAGACCAGTACCGGCTGCTTGTAGCCTGCCGGGATTTCGCAGAGGGCGCCAAAGCCCCCCAGGCCGCCCATGACTTCCGGGCGCGCCGTGCGCTTGGCGACGCCTTTGATGCGTTCGACCAATGCTTCACCGGCGTCGATGTCTACACCGGCGTCCTTGTAGCTCAGGGAGGGTTGCTTGCTCATGATCCAGGCCTTTAGGGGGAGGGATTCGGGGGAATCGACCGTGACCTGCCAGGCACCGTGCAGGGTTTTCCTGCTGCCTGACCGTCGCCGGTCTGCGAAGGCGCGCGATTTTATCAGGGTTACCCCGTAGCGGCCATCCTCAGGCCGACGGGCAGGCCCTCAATCGTCATAAAAACATTGATTCGACACTGCGGCTGGTTGCCGCGCCGTGGGCTGTATAAGGTATAGGGAGCGAATTTTGACTGTGTGGCTGAATGTTTTGCCGGCAGTGATGGTCAGCGCCCCACGTTGGGCTGGCCGCGTTTTCCATTTACCTGGACAGGAATCCTCCATGCGTTTGCGTTCATACCTGGCCGTTGGCTGTCTTGCCCTGTTTGGTCTGAGTGCTCAGGCGCAAACCCTCAGTGGCTTGTATCAGGTGCGTGAGCCGGTCACAGGCCAGGGCACCGAAGCGCGTGCCGCGGCCACCCAGAATGCCTTGAGCACGCTGGTGGTGCGCCTTACCGGCGACCCCAAGGCGGCACAAAGCGCAGGCCTGGCGGCGTTGCGCAAAGATCCGCAACAAATCATCAGCCAGTTCGGCTTCGAGGCCGGCCCGCCCGAAACCGTGCTGGTCGAGTTCGACCCTGGCAGTACCGAGCGCGCCTTGCGCAAGGCCGGGCTGGCCCTGTGGGGCAGCAATCGCCCGGCGATCCTGGGGTGGTGGCTGAACGACAGCGTCGGCGGTTCGAGCCTGGTGGGCGATGGCCAGAGCAGCGCCGATCCGCTGCGCCGTGCCGCGCAGCACCGTGGGCTGCCCTTGCGCCTGCCGCTGGGCGACCTCCAGGAGCAACTGGTGGCGACGGCCGGCAACCTGGAAGGCACCGACCCTGCGCCGCTGCGCGAGGCCTCCGAGCGTTATGCTGCCGACGCGCTGCTGGCAGTGCATGCCACCGAGAGCGAGGGCAAATGGCAAGGCACGTGGCGCTTGTGGCTGGGCGAGCAGCGCGAGCAGGGCAAGGCCGAGGGTGCCGACCAGGCGGCGTTGGCCGATGCGGTCATGCTGGCCGTGAGCACGCGCCTGGCACCGCGCTTCGTCGCACGCCCGGGCGCCGGTGGCGACAATCAGGTGCAGGTACTGGGCATGACCCTGGAGCGCTATGCGCAGTTGGCGCAGTTGCTGGAGCCGCTGGGGGGGCACCTGAGCGCTGTCGACGGCGACACCCTGACCTACCAGGTCAGCGGCACGCCTGATCAGTTGCGTGCCCAACTGAGCCTGGGCACGTTGCAGGAAGTGCCGGTCGAAGCTGCTGCGCCTGCGCCGGTGGCAGCCGCCGAGCCCGGCGCCGCGGGCACGGCACAGGCGGTGCTTGCGGCACCGTTCAAAGGTTTGCGGTTTCGTTGGTAAGGAGTGTCAGTAGATGATGGATACACGCCGTTGGGTGTGGTTGGTGGTGGTGCTGGTGATCGGCACGCTGCTGTATTTTTTGCATGGGATTCTTTCACCATTCCTGGTCGGCATTCTGCTGGCGTACCTGGCCGACCCACTGGTCGACCGGCTGGAGCGCGCCGGCCTTTCACGAACCTGGGGGGTGGTGGCGGTATTTGCACTGTTCAGCCTGATATTCCTGGCGATGTTGCTGGTGCTGATACCGATGCTGGCCAAGCAGCTGGTACGCCTTTATGAGCTGGCGCCGCAGATGCTCGACTGGCTGCAGCACGTGGCGCTGCCCTGGGTGCAGGCGCGGCTGGGGTTGGCCGACGGGTTCTGGAAGTTCGACAAGATCAAGGCTGCCATCAGCGAGCACATGGGCCAGACCACCGACATCGTCGGCATCGTGCTGTCCCAGGCGACGGCCTCGGGCCTGGCGCTGATGGGCTGGCTGGCCAACCTGGTGCTGATCCCGGTGGTGGGTTTCTACCTGCTGCGCGACTGGGACCTGATGATGGCCAAGTTGCGCCGCCTGCTACCGCGTCAGCGCGAAGAGCAGGTGGTGACGCTGGCAGGCGAGTGTCATGAAGTGCTTGGCGCCTTTGTGCGTGGGCAGTTGCTGGTGATGCTGGCATTGGGCGTGATCTACGCTGCCGGCCTGATGCTGGTGGGCCTGGAACTGGGCCTGCTGATCGGCATCCTGGCGGGGCTGGCGGCCATCGTGCCGTACATGGGCTTCATCATCGGGATCGGCGCGGCGCTGGTGGCCGGCATGTTCCAGTTTGGTGGCGACCTGTACCCCATGCTCGGGATCGTCGCGGTGTTCATGATTGGCCAGGCGTTGGAAGGCATGGTACTGACGCCGATGCTGGTGGGCGACCGTATCGGCCTGCACCCGGTGGCGGTGATCTTCGCGATCCTGGCCGGCGGCGAGCTGTTCGGCTTCACCGGCGTACTGCTGGCATTGCCGGTGGCGGCGGTGATCATGGTGCTGCTGCGGCACATGCACGACCTGTATAAAGAGTCGGACATGTATGCTGGCGAAATAGACCCGGACCTATAAAGGACACGACGGCGTGATGCAACATGAAACGGACCACGCCTGTGCACTGGCCGGCGTGATGGATGCCTTGCCGTTGCTGGCGGATGATCTGGACGAGGACGAGGTGGCGGCGGCCCTGCAACAGCAGGGCTACTCGCGGCGCGATGCCGAAAAGCTCACGATGTTCGTGCCGTCGGCGTTTTCCTGGGTGGTGCTCAAGCGTCTGGGAATCGCTTCGCTGCCCAACCACTTCATTGCCTTTGACGAGGACGACAATGCCGTCAAGGTCCCTGTGATCGACCAGCATTACTTCACGGCGGCGCTGACCCTGGCCTATGAAACCTTCGAGCATGGCTGGAGCACAGCGCTGCCGCGCAGCACGTTCGAGCGGGTTGCCGGGCGCAGTGCCGAGATGGATGCGGTGAACAAGGCGCTGGAGTTCGAAGAGTCCGTCGAGGGCGCCACGATACAACCATTGCAGTTGTTCCGGCTGAGGGCAGGGGAGCTGCTGGAGGATTGACCCATGTTCGCCCACCGCACCGTGCGTGTCCTGCAAGCCTTTGATTTTGCTAACGCATTGTGCGGCTGGCGTGACGGGTATAAACTTTGCAGACTTTTCACAAAAGGCCCCTTGCGGTTCTTCGGGACTGCCCAGCCAGCATGAAACCGATCCAGTTGCCCCTGGGTGTGCGTCTGCGTGATGACGCCACCTTCATCAACTACTATCCGGGTGCCAACGCCGCCGCATTGGGCTACGTCGAGCGACTCTGCGAAGCCGACGCCGGCTGGACCGAAAGCCTGATCTACCTGTGGGGCAAGCAAGGCGTGGGGCGTACCCACCTGCTGCAGGCGGCGTGCCTGCGTTTCGAACAATTGGGTGAACCGGCGGTGTACCTGCCCCTGGCCCAGTTGCTTGATCGCGGTGTCGAGTTGCTCGACAACCTAGAACAGTACGAACTGGTCTGCCTGGATGACCTGCATGTGATTGCCGGCAAGCCAGACTGGGAAGAGGCCATGTTCCACCTCTTCAATCGCCTGCGCGACAGCGGCCGGCGCCTGCTGCTGGCCGCCTCCAGCTCCCCGCGTGAGCTGCCGATCAAGCTGGCCGACCTCAAGTCGCGGCTGACCCTGGCGCTGATTTTCCAGATGCGTGCGCTGTCGGACGAAGACAAGCTGCGTGCCTTGCAACTGCGCGCGTCGCGCCGTGGCCTGCACCTGACCGACGAGGTCGGGCACTTCATTCTTACCCGCGGTACCCGCAGCATGAGCGCGCTGTTCGACCTGCTCGAGCGCCTCGACCAGGCCTCGCTGCAAGCGCAGCGCAAGCTGACGATCCCATTTTTGAAAGAGACGTTGGGCTGGTAGGGCCGTCCCAGAGCCTCGGCACATAAAAGTCACATTTTTTTCGATTGAATTTGCAAATCGATCCGATAGAAGGCATAGTCTCGGCTTCATCAAATTCAGCCACGGTCGTGCCCATGCTAAATCGCTTCGCACCCCTCGTGCCCCTCGCACTTGTGACCCTGCTTTTCGGTTGCGCGACCACCGGTCCCGTCCACCAGCAGGCTCCAGCTCCTGTCACTGCCCAGTCTGTCGTCAAGCCTTCCACCGATGCGTCGGTGTTCGAAGAAGAGCTGGCCACCGATCAGGACCTGGAAGCATTCTCCTCCAGCAGCAAGCCTTACCAACTGCCAGCCCTGGCCGACAACATCCTCGAGCGTGGCATGTCCCTGATCGGTACCCGTTACCGTTTTGGCGGCACCTCCGAGAAGTCCGGTTTTGATTGCAGTGGTTTCATCGGCTATCTGTTCCGCGAAGAGGCCGGCATGAACCTGCCGCGCTCCACCCGCGAAATGATCAACGTGAAAGCCCCGCTGGTAGCCCGCAACAACCTCAAGCCAGGTGACCTGCTGTTCTTCAGCACCAATGGCCGCGGCCGCGTGAGCCACGCCGGCATCTACCTGGGCGACGACCAGTTCATTCACTCCAGCAGCCGCCGTAGCGGTGGCGTGCGCATCGACAACCTCGGTGACCGTTACTGGAGCAAGACCTTCATTGAAGCCAAGCGCGCGTTGGCCATGGCGCCGACCACGCTGTCGCGCAACTGAGCTTCACGCGTTTCCCCCGCACGGCGGCGTAGCTGAAAAGCTCGCCGCGTGCGTGTTTACAGAAAACGTCTAATCTAAATTCTCACCTATTTCCGGCTCAGGGTCGGGCGGCTTCAGACAGGATGTTCTGACGATGTCGATAATCGCGCGTGTTGCTGTACTTTCCCTGGTGGCACTGCTCGGTGCCTGCTCCAGCCATGCTCCGCGCCAGCCCAGGGTAGTGGAGCCGGCGGTGATGGCGCCCCAGGTGTATTTCTCGCCGGTGGCCGAGGACGTGCTGTTTCGCGCGTTGGGCCTGGTGGGCACGCCGTATCGCTGGGGTGGCAATACCCCGGATTCGGGCTTCGATTGCAGTGGGCTGATTGGCTACGTGTACCGTGACGCCGCAGGTATCGCCTTGCCGCGTTCGACCCGCGAGATGATCGGCATCCGTGCGCCGAACATCGACAAGGGCGCCCTGCAGTCGGGTGACCTGGTGTTCTTCGCCACCAATGGTGGCAGCCAGGTGAGCCATGCGGGCATCTATGTTGGCGAGGGGCGCTTCGTGCATGCACCGGCCACCGGTGGCACGGTGCGGCTGGATTACCTGTCCAACAGCTATTGGCAGAAGACCTACCTCAACGCCAAGCGCGTGTTGCAGCCGGCACACCTGGCGCGTACCCTGATTCGGCCTGCCAGGCGTGCTTGCCAGAGCCGGTGCTACTGCGCCTTGCTCACCCGCCAGATGGTGTTGCCCACATCATCCGCCACCAACACCCCGCCACGGGTGTCATTGACCACCCCCACCGGCCGCCCCATGGCCTTGCCGTCTTCATTGAGGAAACCGGTCAGCAGGTCGATCGGCTTGCCAGCGGGCATGCCCGCGCTGCTGAACGGCACGAAGATCACCTTGTAGCCACTGTGCGGCTTGCGGTTCCATGAACCATGCTGGCCGATCAGTGCGCCTTGCTCGAACGGCGGCGGCAGTACGCCAGGCTGCGCAAAGGTCAGCCCCAGTGAGGCGGTGTGCGGCCCTACGGCGTAGTCCGGGGCAATCGCACGGGCCACCCGTTGTGCATCCTGCGGCTGCACCCGCACGTCCACATGCTGCCCGTAGTAACTGTAGGGCCAGCCGTAGAAGCCGCCGTCTTTCACCGATGTGATGTAGTCGGGCACCAGGTCGCTGCCGATTTCGTCACGCTCGTTCACTGCCGTCCACAAGCGACCGCTGTGGGGCTCCCAGGCCATGCCATTGGGGTTGCGCAGACCGGTGGCGAACAGCCGCTGCTGGCCGCTGGCCGGGTCGACTTCCCAGATCGCGGCACGGCCTTTCTCCTGGTCCATGCCGTTTTCGCCCACGTTGCTGTTGGAGCCCACGGTCACGTACAGCTTCTTGCCGTCGGGGCTGGCAATCACGTTCTTGGTCCAGTGGTGGTTCAGCGTACCACCGGGCAGGTCGACTACCGGGCTGCCTGAGCCCTCGATCGAGGTCGCCCCGGGCGTGTATTTGAAACGTAGCAACCGATCGGTGTCGGCCACATAGAAGTCATTGCCTACCAACGCCATGCCGAAGGGCGAATTGAGCCCGGCAAGGAAGGTGGTGCGGGTTTCCGCCACCCCATCCTGATCGCTGTCGCGCAGCAGGGTGATGCGATTGGCACTGGGCACGCCGGCGCCTGCGCGGTCCATGACCTTGCCCATCACCCAGCCCTTGATGCCCTTGCCATCGTCGGGCTTGGGCGGGGCGTTGGTTTCGGCCACCAGCACATCGCCATTGGGCAGCACATACAGCCAGCGTGGGTGGTCGAGCTTGTCGGCAAAGGCGGCCACGCGAGTGCCAGGCGCCGCCTTGGGCGTCACGCCCGCCGGCCAGCCGACCGCCGGGGCGATGTTCAGCGTGGGGATCAGGGTCTTGTTCGGCTCGGGCAGTTGCGGCGAGGGGCCGGTGCCATCGGTGACCTCAAGGCGGGCGTTTTCGCCACAGGCCACAAGCCCGGTGGTAAGTGCCAGCAATACAGTAATGCGCAGAGTGCCCATGATCGGTGTTCCTCGCGAAGCGTGCCTGGATAGAAAGTAGAGACGGGCACGTCAGCGAGGTTCCATCGGGCCAGTACTCAGACCTGCTTGAGCAGCAAGGCAACACCGGGGTGATAACGCCCGACGTCGTCGTGCAGCTTGCGGTAACCATACGGGAACGACCAGGCGATGGCGCAGGCATTGTGCTTTTGCAGGTCGTCCACCAGGTCTTGCAGTTCTTCGGGGCTGGCATGCTGGCCGGCCTTGTACGGGCTGACGAACAGGGCGGCAACCTTGAGCTGACTGGCGTAGGCGATGTGTCGGGCCAGGGCCACGCTTTCCTGCAGCGCCTCGGCAAGGTCGAGCTTGCCAACCCGTGGCCAGCGCTGCGAAACCTGCAGGTAGGCTTTCTCTTCCTTGCTGGCGATCAGCATGTCGCAGTGCGCGTCACGTTCGCCTTCCTCGCGCTGCTTCTTGGTCTGCGCGCCTTGCAGGGTGACCAGTTCGGCCTGCCAGGCGGCCGCGCACAGTACCCCGAGGTTGGCCTGCGCGCTCTGCCAATAGGGGGCTTCGCCGTCGCCCAGGGTCTGGTTGAAGCGTTCCAGGCACTCGGCCCAGCGTTCCAGTGCCGGGCGCAGGAATTCCAGGCGGGCGTTGTTGATGATCAGACCTTGCATGCTGTGCTCCCTTGTTATTGTTGATCGAGACACGTCAGGGTGATGGCTATGTGATATCAATGCGACAAGTGTTGCACAAGATGACAGAAGTGCCATTGATCCAGGCCGCTTTGCAGCACCTTTGATTGACGCTCATGGCCCAACCCTCTAACCTTCGCGACGTGTTTCAGGTGCTCTGTGGCCAGCGTGTCGGCAGGGTGAAACAGGGAAGCCGGTGGGCGCGTACGGCGCGCGATTCCGGCGCTGCCCCCGCAACGGTAAATGAGTCGGGCTCACGCAATGCCACTGGGTGCCAAGCCCCGGGAAGGCGCGCGGGCCGGGTCCTTGCAGACCCCCTCATGAGCCCGGAGACCGGCCTGTCACAGTTCAACGGCATCGCGGAGGGTGATGCGCGGTTGTCTCGGCCTGAGGGTCGGGCCTGCGCGTTTTCCGTGTGCCATCGCCAACCTGCTGTCGCGCCGTGCCCTTGCGGCCGGTCCCGCGCCGACAGTCGCCCACGGAGCCTCCGATGACCGACACCACCGATCGCGACGAACGCCATCTGGCGCGCATGCTGCGCAAAAAAGCGGTAATCGACGAACGCATTGCCAATTCGCCCAACGAATGCGGTTTGCTGCTGGTGCTCAGCGGCAATGGCAAGGGCAAGAGCAGCTCGGCGTTCGGCATGCTCGCGCGGGCCATGGGCCACGACCTGCAGTGCGGCGTTGTGCAGTTCATCAAGGGCCGTAACAGCACCGGCGAAGAGCTGTTTTTCCGGCGTTTCCCCGAGCAGGTGCGCTACCACGTGATGGGCGAAGGCTTCACCTGGGAAACCCAGGACCGCCAGCGCGACATTGCCGCCGCCGAGGCCGCCTGGGCGGTGTCGCGCCAGATGCTGCAGGACCCGAGCATCAGCTTTGTGCTGCTCGATGAGCTGAACATCGCCCTCAAGCACGGTTACCTCGACCTCGACCGGGTGCTCGGCGACCTGCAGGCGCGCCCGCCGATGCAGCACGTGATCGTCACCGGCCGTGGCGCCAAGCCCGAGCTGATCGAGCTGGCCGATACCGTGACCGAGATGGGCATGGTCAAGCATGCCTTCCAGGCCGGCATCCGTGCCCAGAAGGGCGTGGAACTATGAGTGAAGCGCGTCATTGCCCGGCGGTGCTGATCGCAGCACCCGCGTCAGGCCAGGGCAAGACCACGGTGACGGCTGCGCTGGCACGCCTGCACCGCAACCAGGGGCGCAAGGTCCGGGTGTTCAAGTGTGGCCCGGACTTTCTCGACCCGATGATTCTGGAGCGTGCCAGCGGCGCGCCGGTGTACCAGCTCGACCTGTGGATGGTCGGTGCCCAGGAGAGCCGTCGCCTGCTGTGGGAAGCGGCGGGGGAGGCCGACCTGATCCTGATCGAAGGGGTCATGGGCCTGTTCGACGGCACGCCTTCCAGCGCCGACCTGGCCCGCCATTTCGGCGTGCCGGTACTGGCGGTGATCGACGGCACGGCCATGGCCCAGACCTTCGGCGCGCTGGCCCTGGGGCTGGCGCGCTATCAGCCGGACCTGCCGTTTGCCGGCGTGCTGGCCAACCGCGTGGGGTCGTTGCGTCACGCCCAGTTGCTTGAAGGCAGCCTTACCGAGGGCCTGCGCTGGTATGGCGGGCTGTCGCGTGAAACCGGCATCGAGCTGCCCAGCCGCCACCTTGGGCTGGTGCAGGCCAGCGAGCTGACCGACCTGGACCTGCGCCTGGACGCAGCGGCCACCGCGCTGGGCAACAGTTGCGAGTCGGCCTTGCCGCCAGCGGTGAGGTTCGAGGCGCCGCAACCCGAGCCGGTCGCGCCGTTGCTGGCCGGTGTACGCATTGCCGTGGCCCGTGACGAAGCGTTTGCGTTTACCTACGGCGCCAGCCTGGACCTGCTGCGCGGCATGGGCGCCGAGCTGAGCTTCTTCTCACCGATTTACGATACCGAACTGCCAGTGGCCGACAGCCTGTACCTGCCTGGCGGCTATCCTGAGCTGCACCATCACGCGCTGGCGGCCAATGTGCCGATGCTGACGGCAATCCGGGCCCACCATCAGGCGGGCAAGCCGCTGCTGGCCGAATGCGGCGGCATGCTCTACCTGCTCGATGCCCTGACCGACGTGGCGGGCGAGCGGGCTGAACTGGTCGGCCTGCTGGCTGGCGAAGCGGTGATGCAGAAACGCCTGGCAGCATTGGCCCTGCAGGCGGTCGAGCTGCCGGAAGGCACGCTGCGCGGGCATACCTATCACCACTCGCTGACCAGCACTGCACTCGAACCCATTGCCCGTGGGCAGAGCCCCAACGGTGGGCGCGGTGCCGAGGCGGTCTACCGCTGCGGGCGACTGACGGCGTCGTATGTGCACTTCTACTTCCCCTCCAACCCTGCGGCGCTGGCGGCGTTGCTGGCACCATGAGCGACCAGGCATTCAGTGACGCCGAGCGCGCGGCGGTCTACCGCGCCATTGGCGAACGGCGTGACATGCGCCATTTCAGCGGCGGTGAGGTAGCCCCCGAGCTGCTCGCGCGCCTGCTGCAGGCCGCGCACCAGGCGCCCAGCGTGGGCCTGATGCAGCCCTGGCGGTTTATCCGCATTACCCGGCGCGACCTGCGCCAGCGTATCCAGGCGCTGGTGGAGGACGAACGTGTGCGTACCGCGCAGGCGCTCGGGCAGCGTTCGGATGACTTCATGAAACTCAAGGTCGAAGGCATCAACGATTGCGCCGAAGTGCTGGTAGCGGCGCTGATGGACGACCGCGAGCCGCACATTTTCGGCCGCCGCACCCTGCCCGAGATGGACCTGGCCTCGTTGTCCTGCGCCATCCAGAACCTGTGGCTGGCCGCCCGTGCCGAAGGCCTGGGCATGGGCTGGGTATCACTCTTCGAGCCCCGCGCCCTGGCTGATCTGCTGGGCATGCCGGCCGGCGCCAAGCCGCTGGCGATCCTGTGCCTGGGCCCGGTCGAGGCGTTCTACGAGGCACCGATGCTGGTGCTCGAAGGCTGGGCCACGGCGCAACCGTTGAGCCAGATGCTGTACGAAAACCATTGGGGAGAGCGTTGATGAGTGTGGCTTTGCTGAGCGTGGCCGGGGTGGCGCTGGATGCGCTGCTGGGTGAGCCACGCCGCGCGCATCCGCTGGTTGCCTTCGGCCGGTATGCCGGGCGCCTGGAGCAGCGTTTCAATGCCAGCGGCCGCGGTTGGCGCAGTCATGGCGTCACCGCCTGGTTCCTGGCGGTGGTGCCACTGACCCTGCTGGCGACCCTGTTGTCCTGGCTGCCCTATATCGGCTGGCTGGTGGAGATCCTGGCGCTGTATTGCGCCTTGGGCCTGCGCAGCCTGGGCGAGCATGTACGCCCCGTGGCCGAGGCCTTGCGCGGCGGTAACCTGGACGAAGCGCGCCGCCGCGTCGGCTACCTGGTAAGCCGCGAAACCCGCGAGCTGGACGACACCGCGGTGGCCCGCGCCGCCACCGAATCGGTGCTGGAGAACGGCAGCGACGCGGTCTTCGCTGCCCTGTTCTGGTTTGCCGTGGCCGGTGCGCCGGGTGTGGTGCTGTATCGCCTGAGCAATACCCTGGACGCCATGTGGGGCTACCGCAACGAGCGCTTCGAGCGTTTTGGCTGGGCGGCTGCACGGATCGATGATCTGCTTAACTACCTTCCGGCGCGGCTGGTGGCACTGACCTACGCGTTGCTCGGCAAGACGCGGCTGGCGCTCGGTTGCTGGCGCCGCCAGGCCCCGCTGTGGGACAGTCCCAATGCGGGCCCGGTGATGGCGGCCGGGGCCGGTGCGCTGGGCGTGGCGCTGGGTGGCGCGGCGGTGTATCACGGTGAACTGCCGAACGCCCGCAACTGGGCGAAGGTCCGCCGGCCGATGCCGACCGCCATCGAGCGCGGCTGGCAACTGGTGTGCAAGGGGGTATGGCTGTGGTTGCTGGTGATGTGCGTGGGGGCTGAGTTCTATGCTTGAGCATGGTGGTCGTTTGCAGCGGGCGGTGCTGGACTATGGCATTGCCGTGCAGGACTGGGTCGACCTCTCCAGCGGTATCGCGCCCTGGCCGTTCCCGGTGCCTGAGGTTGCGCTACGTGCCTGGGCACGCCTGCCCGAGACCGACGATGGCCTGGAACAGGCTGCCTGTGACTATTACGGCGTGCCGCAACTGCTGCCCGTGGCCGGTTCGCAGGCGGCGATCCAGGCGCTGCCGCGCCTGCGCCGCAGCGGCAAGGTCGGCGTACTGTCGCCGTGCTATGCCGAGCATGCCGAAGGCTGGCGCCGTGCCGGGCACCGCGTGCGTGAAGTCAGCGAGGCCGAGGTGGAGTTCTTCCTCGACAGCCTCGACGTGCTGGTGGTGGTCAACCCCAACAACCCCACCGGGCGCTCGTCAGCCCCGAACGCCTGCTCGACTGGCATGCGCGCCTGGCCCGGCGTGGCGGCTGGCTGGTGGTGGACGAAGCGTTCATGGACAACACCCCCGAACACAGCATTGCGCGTGATACCTGGCGCAACGGGCTGATCGTGCTGCGCTCGTTCGGCAAGTTCTTCGGCCTGGCCGGGGTCCGCCTGGGCTTTGTGCTGGCCGAACGGCAACTGCTGCAACTGCTGGCCGAGCAACTGGGGCCGTGGACGATTGCCGGCCCTACCCGGGTGCTGGGCCAGGCTTGCCTGCTGGACAGCCTGGCCCAGCAGCAACAGATCGCCCGTTGTGCCCAGGCCAGCGCGCGTCTGGCCCAGGTACTGACGCACGCCGGGTTGGCCCCGGCAGGTGGCTGCGAGCTGTTCCAGTACCTGGTGCTGGAGCAGGCCGCGCAGTTGCATGCATTCATGGCGCGACGCGGCATCCTGCTGCGCCTGTTCGCCCATCTCGGCAGCCTGCGTCTTGGCCTGCCGGCCACTGATGCCGACTGGCAACGCCTGGTGCAGGCGCTGGACGACTACCGCAAGGAACAGCCATGACCACCCTGATGGTGCAAGGCACCACCTCCGATGCCGGCAAGAGCACCCTGGTGACCGCCCTGTGCCGCTGGCTTGTGCGCCAGGGCGTCGGCGTGGTGCCGTTCAAGCCGCAGAACATGGCCCTCAACAGTGCGGTGACCGCCGATGGCGGCGAGATCGGCCGGGCCCAGGCAGTACAGGCCCAGGCGGCCGGGCTGGCGCCGCATACCGACATGAACCCGGTACTGCTCAAACCCAACAGCGACACCGGTGCGCAGGTCATCGTGCACGGGCGTGCGGTCACCAGCATGAACGCGGTGGCCTACCACGACTACAAGGCCATCGCCATGCAGGCGGTACTGGCCTCGCACCAGCGCCTGAGCGCCGCCTACCCGGTGGTGATGGTCGAAGGCGCCGGCTCGCCTGCCGAGATCAACCTGCGTGCTGGCGATATCGCCAACATGGGGTTTGCCGAAGCGGTGGACTGCCCGGTAATCCTGATTGCCGATATCAACCGCGGCGGTGTGTTCGCCCATCTGGTCGGTACCCTCGAACTGCTGTCGCCGAGCGAGCAGGCACGGGTGCAGGGGTTTGTCATCAACCGCTTTCGCGGTGACATCGGCTTGCTCCAGCCGGGGCTCGACTGGCTCGAGGCGCGCACCGGCAAGCCCGTGCTTGGGGTGCTGCCCTATGTGATGGACCTGCACCTGGAAGCCGAGGACGGCCTGGACCAACGCCAGGGCGAGAAGGCTGCACAGGTGCTCAAGGTGATCGTGCCGGTGTTGCCGCGCCTCAGTAACCACACCGATTTCGATCCGCTGCGCCTGCACCCGCAGGTCGACTTGCAGTTCATTGGTCCGGGCCAGGCAATCCCGCCGGCCGACCTGATCATCCTGCCCGGCTCCAAAAGCGTGCGCAGCGACCTGGCGCACCTGCGCGAGCGGGGCTGGGAGGCGGCGATCGCGCGTCACCTGCGCTATGGCGGCAAGCTGCTGGGTATCTGCGGCGGCTTGCAGATGCTCGGCACCCAGGTTGACGACCCGCTGGGGCTGGAAGGGCCGGCGGGCAGCAGTGCGGGGCTGGGCTGGCTCGACTATCGCACCCAGCTGGAAGCCGAGAAGCAACTGCGCAACGTCAGCGGCACGCTGCAACTGGAGCAGGCTGCCATCAGCGGCTACGAGATCCATGCCGGGGTCAGCCGTGGGCCGGCGCTGCAACAGCCGGCGGTGCACCTGGCCGATGGGCGCTGCGACGGCGCGATCAGCGCCGACGGGCAGATCCTGGCGACCTATCTGCATGGCCTGTTCGAATCGCCTCATTCCTGCGCGGCGCTGTTGCGCTGGGCGGGCCTGAACGATGTCGAGCAGGTCGACTATCACGCCTTGCGTGAACTGGATATAGAGCGCCTGGCCGACCTGGTGGAACAGCACCTCGATGGCGGCCGGCTGCGTCAACTGTGCGGGCTCGACTGACATGCTCAACCTGATCCTCGGCGGTGCCCGCTCGGGCAAGAGCCGCCTGGCTGAACAACTCGCCAGTGACAGCACGCTGGCGGTGACCTACATCGCCACCAGCGCGCCGCTAGACGCTGAAATGAATGCCCGTGTGCAATTGCACGCGCGCGCCGACCGGCCGAATGGGCGCTGATCGAAGAGCCGCTGGCGCTGGCGCGGGTGCTGCGCGAAAACGCTGCGGCCGAGCGCTGCCTGCTGGTGGACTGCCTGACGTTGTGGCTGACCAACCTGCTGATGCTGGAGGACGACGCGCGTCTGGGCGCCGAGCGTGACGCGCTGCTGGCGTGCCTGGCGGAACTGCCCGGCGAAATTATCCTGGTCAGCAACGAGAGCGGCCTGGGCGTGGTGCCCATGGGCGAGCTGACCCGTCGTTACGTCGATGAAGCCGGCTGGCTGCATCAGGCGATTGCCGAGCGTTGCCAGCACGTCGTGCTGACCGTTGCCGGCCTGCCACTTACGCTTAAAGGAGCGCGAATATGAGCAATACCTGGTGGCTGGACGCCTGTCGCAGCATCGATCACAGCGTGCGTGCGCAAGCGCTGGCGCGTCAGCAGGAACTGACCAAGCCGGCCGGTTCGCTGGGCCGGCTGGAGCAGGTGGCGGTCGAGCTGGCTGGCTTGCAGGGCCAGCTCAAGCCCAGCGTGCAACAGGTGTGGATCGCGATTTTCGCCGGTGATCACGGGGTGGTTGCCGAGGGGGTGTCGGCCTACCCGCAAGTGGTCACGCGTCAGATGCTGCAGAACTTTGTCGGCGGCGGTGCCGCCATCAGCGTGCTGGCCCGCCAGTTGGACGCGCAGTTGGAAGTGATCGACCTGGGCACGGTCGACCTGGACCTGGCACTTGCCGGTGTCCGCCATGTGCGCATCGGGCCGGGCACTGCCAACTTTGCCATCGCGCCGGCGATGACCGCCGAGCAGGGACAGCGGGCGCTGCAGGCCGGACGCGAAAGCGTGTTGCGCGCGCGCGATGCGGGCGCGCGCCTGTTCATCGGCGGCGAAATGGGGATTGGCAACACGGCGGCTGCCAGTGCACTGGCCAGCGTAGTGCTCAAGTGCCCGGCCAGCGACCTGACCGGCCCAGGCACCGGGCTGGGCGTGGCCGGGGTCGAACACAAGACCCGCGTGATCGAGCGTGCGTTGCTCACTCATGCGGCCCTGGCCGATGATCCGCTGCAACAGCTGCTGTGCTTTGGCGGTTTTGAAGTGGCGGCGCTGGTGGGGGGCTACCTGGCCTGTGCCCAGCAAGGCATCGTGGTGCTGGTGGATGGTTTCATCTGTACGGTTGCAGCACTGGTCGCGGTGCGCATCAACCCAGGCTGCCGTGCTTGGTTGCTGTTCGGGCACCGGGGGGCGGAGCCTGGGCATCGACGGGTGCTCGACGCCTTGCAGGCGCAGCCGTTGCTGGAGCTCGGGCTGCGCCTGGGCGAGGGCAGCGGTGCGGCGCTGGCGGTGCCGCTGTTGCGCCTGGCGTGCGAGCTGCATGGGCAGATGGCGACGTTTGCCGAAGCCCTGGTGGCGGACCGTTCTGCATGATCGTCGACCTGCTGCGCCATGGCGAGACCGAACGGGGTGGCGGCCTGCGTGGCAGCCTTGACGACGCATTGACCGAGCTGGGTTGGGCACAGATGCGTGCGGCGGTGGGCGAGGCCGGGCCGTGGGATCGGCTGGTGAGTTCGCCATTGCAGCGTTGCGCACGTTTTGCCGAAGAACTGGCGGCTCGGCTGGGGTTGCCGTTGCAGCGCGAGGCGGATCTGCAGGAGCTGCACTTTGGTGCCTGGGAAGGGCGCAGCGCAGCCGACCTGATGCTCACCGATGAGCAGGGGCTGGGGCAGTTCTGGGCCGATCCGTACGCGTTCACGCCGCCGGATGGCGAGCCGGTGCTGCACTTTGCCGAGCGTGTGCACAAGGCGATGGCGCGGCTCTGCCGGGTGCATGCTGGCGAGCGCGTATTGATCGTGACCCATGGCGGCGTGATGCGTCTGCTGCTGGCGCAGGCACGTGGTCTGCCACGTGAGCAACTGCTGCAGGTAGCGGTCGGGCATGCTGCCATGCACCGCCTGCAGTACGAGGCCGATGGCCGTTTTGTGGAAGCCGGCTGATGTTGCCTTTCTGGATTGCCTTGCAGTTTCTCAGCAGCTTGCCGGTGCGCCTGGCGGGCCTGCCGGCGCCGCAGCAGATGGGCCGCTCACTGCTGTTCTATCCGCTGGTGGGGCTGCTGTTCGGTGGCGTGCTGTGGGGCTTGAACCTGGTGTTGGCGGGCAGCGCGCTGCTGTTGCATACGGCGTTGCTGCTGTGCGCGTGGGTATGGCTAAGCGGTGCGTTGCACCTGGATGGGCTGGCTGACAGCGCTGATGCCTGGCTGGGCGGTTTTGGCGATCGTGAGCGCACCCTGACCATCATGAAGGACCCACGCAGCGGGCCGATTGCGGTGGTGACCCTGGTGCTGGTGCTGCTGCTCAAGTTCTGTGCCTTGCTGGCGCTGATACAGAGTGGTCAGGCGCTGGGCCTGCTGCTGGCGCCGGTGCTTGGGCGCGCGGCAATGCTGGGGTTGTTTCTGTGCACGCCATATGTGCGCGCCGGTGGCTTGGGGCAGGCGCTGGCGCAGCATCTGCCGCGGGGGCCTGCCAAGGGCGTGCTCGCCGTGACCGCGCTGGGCTGCGTGTTGGTGGCGGGATCGAGTGCGCTGGTTGCACTCGCGGTGGCGCTGGCAGTATTCGTCGGGTTGCGCAGCATCATGCTCAAGCGCTTGGGCGGCACGACCGGCGATACGGCTGGTGCATTGCTGGAGTTGCTCGAGGTGGCGGTGCTGGTGGGGCTGGCGCTGTGATGTGCGGATTCTGCCCTTCGGCCACACAAAATGTGTATGGCGTTGTAGCGACTTGTAATGAAAACCCGGCGCTATGCCCTCCTGATCGCGACTAGTCTTGCCCCCTTTCCTCATCAGGGTGCAATCCATGCGACCTCTTTTTCTTGCGTCTCTCCTGCTGTTGTCCAGCCCGGCCCAGGCCGCCGACCTGATCGATTTCTGGGACACCCCGCAACGCGGTGGCAACAGTTTCAATCGTCTGCCGCCCGACCAGGCTTACTTTCAGGCCCTGCATGACTACGGTGCAGGCTGGGTGCGTTTGTCCTACGACAAGTGGAAACCGGCGCAGCGTGATTTCCTGCTCGGCACTGCCGACGGCTACCAGGGGCTGGTCGCCAGCGACCTGGCCACGCTCAAGGCCACGCTCGACCGCGCCCACGCCGCTGGCCTCAAGGTGGTGGTCACGCCATTGTCCCTGCCTGGCATGCGCTGGTCTCAGAACAACGCTGGCCAGTTCGACGATCGCCTGTGGCAAGACAACGCCTACTGGGATCAGTCAGCGGCGTTCTGGCGTGACCTGGCGCAGGCGTTGAAGGATCACCCGGCCGTAGCCGCCTACAACCTGATCAACGAGCCGGCACCGGAGCAGCAGGGTGGGCTGGCCGAGCATGCCGACGCCGAGCAGATGCAGCGTTGGTATGCCCGGCACCGGGGCAGTGCGCGTGACCTGCCGGCGCTGTACCGCCAGCTTGTCGCCGCTGTGCGCGAGGTCGACCCGCATACCCCGATCATGCTCGATGCCGGCTGGTACGCGGCCGCCGACAGCTTTGACTACTGGCCCCAGGCGCTGGCCGACCAACGCCTGCTGTACAGCTTCCACATGTACGAGCCGTATGCCGCCACCAGTGCCGGCAACCTCGGCCGCGCAACACCCTATGCGTACCCTGGGCCTGTACCGTTCGCAGCGGGCGTGCGCGAATGGGACAGCGAGGTGGTGCAGCGCTACCTGCAGCGCCCGATCGACTGGGCGCACGCGCGTGGCATCCCGAGCAATCGGCTGGTGGCGGGCGAGTTCGGTTGCATGCGCCGCTGGGCCGGTTGCCCGCGTTACCTGGAGGACGTGGTGAGCACGCTGGAGCAGGCGCAGTTGCATTGGGCCTTCTACAGTTTTCGCGAAGACAGCTGGGACGGCATGGACTACGAACTGGGCCAGGCCAAGGTGCCCTGGGCGTATTGGCAAGCCATCGACAAGGGCCTGCCAGACCCGCTCAAGCGCAAGCCTTACAGCCTCGCAGAACCGATTCGTGCGCGCCTCGCCGTTGGCAATGCCAGCCACTGAACACTTGCATCCAGCGTATTACGGGTATATACACGTATCCATGTTGAACAGTCCTTGCATCTGCACTCACTTGCGTCGCGCTGCCCGAGGGGTGAGCCGGCACTATGACGAGGCCCTTGAGCGCTTCGGCATCAATGTCGCGCAGTTTTCCTTGCTGCGGCACCTGCAGCGTCTCGACAAGCCGAGCATCTCGACCCTGGCCGACGCCATGGGCCTGGATCGCAGTACGTTGGGGCGCAACCTGCGCGTGCTGGAGGCGCAGGGCCTGGTGGCACTTGCCGAAGGCAGCGACCTGCGCAATCGCCTGGTGCTGCTGACCGAGCAGGGCAGGGCGCGCCTGAGTGCCGCCACCCCTGCCTGGGAGCAGGCCCAGGAGTCGTTGGTGGCAGACCTGGGCGAAGCTCAGCGAGATGAGCTGGTGCGGTTGCTGGAGCGATTGGCCTGAGCAGCTGGCGAGTATAAGCGGGTATATACCTGTATAACCTTGGTGCGGTGCGGGAGAACAATAATGACATCGGTATGGCGCACGAGTGGTTGGGTGCTTCTGGGCGCGGCGCTGATCCTGGCGGTGTCGCTGGGCGTTCGGCATGGCTTCGGCCTGTTCCTTGCGCCCATGAGCGCAGACTTTGGCTGGGGCCGTGAAGTGTTCGCGTTCGCCATCGCCTTGCAGAACCTGATCTGGGGCCTGGCCCAGCCGTTTGCCGGGGCGCTTGCCGATCGCCTGGGCGCCGCCAGGGTGGTCATTGTCGGCGGTATCCTCTACGCCGCGGGCCTGGCCCTGATGGGCATGGCCGACTCGCCCCTGTCGCTGTCGCTCAGCGCAGGGCTGCTGATCGGCATCGGCCTGTCGGGCACCTCGTTCTCGGTGATCCTGGGCGTGGTCGGGCGCGCCGTGCCTGCCGAAAAACGCAGCATGGCCATGGGCATCGCCAGCGCCGCAGGGTCGTTCGGCCAGTTCGCGATGCTGCCCGGCACACTTGGCCTGATCGGCTGGCTGGGCTGGTCGGCGGCGTTGCTGGTACTCGGCCTGCTGGTGGCCTTCATCGTGCCGCTGGTAAGCATGCTGCGCGACAACCCGCTGCCCACCCAGGGCCATGAACAGACCTTGCTCGAAGCCCTGCGCGAAGCCTGCTCGCATTCCGGGTTCTGGTTGCTGGCACTGGGCTTTTTCGTGTGCGGTTTCCAGGTGGTGTTCATCGGCGTGCACCTGCCGGCCTATCTGGTCGACCAGCACTTGCCGGCCGCCATCGGCACCACGGTGCTGGCGTTGGTGGGGCTGTTCAATATCGTGGGTACCTACACCGCTGGCTGGCTTGGCGGGCGCATGTCAAAACCACGCTTGCTGACGGCACTGTATCTGCTGCGGGCGGTGGTGATCGTGCTGTTCCTGTGGGCGCCGGTGACCCAGTTCAGTGCCTACCTGTTCGGCATTGCGATGGGCCTGCTGTGGTTGTCGACCGTGCCCTTGACCAACGGCACGGTGGCCACCCTGTTCGGGGTGCGCAACCTGTCCATGCTTGGCGGCATCGTGTTCCTGTTTCATCAGCTGGGTGCGTTTCTCGGCGGCTGGCTGGGCGGCGTGGTCTATGACCGTACCGGCAGCTATGATCTGGTCTGGCAGATCTCGATTCTGCTCAGCCTGCTGGCGGCAGCGCTCAATTGGCCGGTGCGTGAGCGGCCGGTGGCGCGGCTGCAGGCCCAGGCGGGCGCCGCATGGACCCGGCGCCTGGCCGGGCTGGTGGCTGCGCTGCTGGGTACTGGGGCTGATCTGGTGGGGCTGGCAGCAGGGTGGCCTGGCGCTG
>NZ_JAAHBU010000099.1 GCF_010671725.1 Pseudomonas brassicae
TGCCAGCGAAGAGGCCGGTAAAGGCAGCACAATAAAAAAGGGCCACCCGAAGGCAGCCCCAAAAATAACTAAAGAAGAGAGAGTTCGTACTTACACTGCCGCAACCGGACGCATGTAAGAGATCGGTGCCGTACTGGCATCTTCGAAGGTCACCACTTCCCAGGCATCGGTTTCCTCGATCAGCTTGCGCAGCAGCTGGTTGTTCAGCGCGTGCCCGGACTTGTAGCCCTTGAACTCGCCGATCAGGCTGTTGCCCAGCAGGTAGAGGTCGCCAATCGCGTCGAGGATCTTGTGCTTGACGAATTCGTCTTCGTAACGAAGGCCGTCTTCGTTGAGCACGCCATCCTTGTCCACAACGATCGCGTTTTCTACGCTGCCGCCGAGGGCGAGGTTGTGCTTGCGCAGGTACTCGATGTCACTCATGAACCCGAAGGTACGGGCGCGGCTGACTTCCTTCACGAACGAGGTGCTGGAAAAGTCCACGCTGGCACTTTGAGTCCGGTTGTGGAACACCGGGTGGTCGAAATCGATCTCGAAACTCACCTTGAACCCTTCGAAAGGCAGGAAAGTGGCGCGCTTGTCGCCGTCTTCCACTGTCACTTCACGCAGGATGCGGATGAACTTCTTGGCTGCGTCCTGTTCTTCCAGGCCGGCAGATTGAATCAGGAATACAAAGGGCCCGGCGCTGCCGTCCATAATTGGCACTTCGGACGCGGAGAGCTCGACGTAGGCGTTATCGATGCCCAGGCCAGCCATGGCCGAGAGCAGGTGCTCTACCGTGTCTACCTTGGTATCGCCATTGACCAGTGTCGTCGACATGGTCGTCTCGCCGACGTTTTCCGCGCGGGCAGGGATCTGCACCACAGGGTCGAGGTCGGCGCGGCAAAATACGATGCCGGTATCCACAGGGGCGGGCTTGAGGGTCAGGTAAACCTTTTCCCCGGAGTGCAGACCGACACCTGTGGCACGGATGATATTTTTCAGGGTGCGTTGTTTAATCATGGCATTGGCCGCTTCAGCGCAAATTGCGAACTGGTATCAACAAAGGCTGAGGATAATAGCAGACCCGGCCTTTGCTGAACACCAATCACCTTCATAGCCCTGATAAATTCCATTAATCGGCCTGGCGACGAAGGAAAGCCGGGATGTCCAGATAATCCAGGTCGTCCTGTGGGTTGAGCTTCTGTGCCGCGGCGGCCCGGCGTGCGCCTGGTTGCGCATGACGGTCGGACGCTCGAGGTCGCGGTAGTTGACCGACGCCTGTTCCGGACGTACCGGTGCCGGGGCAGCGGTTTGTACGGCAGCCGTCTGCAGGGTGTTGTCGATGACCTTGACCGGTTTCTCGATCTTGGCACCCAGCCCGGTGGCCACCACGGTGACGTGCAGCTCGTCGCGCATGTCCGGGTCGATGACAGTACCGACCTTGACCATGGCGTGGTCGGACGCGAACGCCTCGATGATGCTGCCCACGTCGGAGTATTCACCCAGCGACAGGTCAGGACCTGCAGTGATGTTCACCAGGATGCCGCGGGCGCCTGCAGGTTGACGTCTTCGAGCAGCGGGTTGCGGATGGCCGCCTCGGTCGCTTCACGCGCACGGTTCGGGCCGCTGGCGCAGCCGGTGCCCATCATGGCCATGCCCATCTCGCTCATCACGGTACGCACGTCGGCGAAGTCGACGTTGATCATGCCCGGACGCTTGATGATGTCGGAGATACCGCGAACGGCACCGGCCAGCACGTCGTCAGCCTTGGCAAATGCCGACAGCAGGCTGGCATCCTTGCCCAGGATGGTCAGCAGCTTCTCGTTCGGGATGGTGATCAACGAGTCGACGCTGTCGGCCAGAGCACGGATGCCCTCGTCGGCAATCTGCATGCGCTTGCGACCTTCGAACGGGAACGGACGGGTCACCACCGCAACGGTGAGGATGCCCATTTCCTTGGCCACTTCGGCAATGATCGGGGCTGCACCGGTACCGGTACCGCCGCCCATGCCGGTGGTGATGAACACCATGTTGGTGCCCTGCAGCACTTCGGCAATGCGCTCACGGTCTTCCAGTGCGGCCTGACGACCGACTTCCGGATTGGCCCCGGCACCCAGGCCCTTGGTCACGCCAGTGCCCAGTTGCAGGATGGTGCGCGCGCCGATGTTTTTCAGCGCCTGAGCATCGGTGTTGGCGCAGATGAATTCGACGCCTTCAATGTTGCTCTTGACCATGTGATTGACGGCGTTGCCACCGCCGCCACCGACGCCGATCACCTTGATGACCGGACTTTGCGGGACGTTGTCTACGAGCTCGAACATTTTCCCTCTCCTTTCAGTTCTCTAGTTTTTGCGCCTACTACTACTGCTTTGAAACTTAAAAGTTGCCCTGGACCCAGCGCTTGAGTCGCTCAAGCACGGGGGCCTTCGGTTCATCGCCATAGCTGTTGCTGCTGATACCGGTCAGGGTCACGCCTTCGGACTGCTTCTGCAGGCCATAGGTCAGAAGGCCCACGCCGGTGGAATAGATGGGGTTGCGCACCACGTCGCTCAGGCCCCGCACGGTGTACGGCACGCCCAGGCGTACCGGCATGTGGAAAATCTCTTCGGCCAGCTCCACCGCGCCTTCCATCTTGGACGTACCGCCGGTGAGCACGATGCCCGCAGGCACCAGGTCTTCGTAGCCGCTGCGGCGCAGTTCAGCCTGGATCAGGGTGAACAGTTCGTCGTAACGTGGCTCGACCACTTCGGCCAGCGCCTGGCGCGACAGTTCGCGCGGTGGGCGATCACCCACGCTCGGCACCTTGATGGTTTCACCGGCACCGGCCAGCTTGGCCAGGGCGCAGGCGTAGCGGATCTTGATCTCTTCGGCGTACTGGGTCGCGTACGCAGCGCCATGGCGATGTCGTTGGTGACCTGGTCGCCGGCAATCGGGATCACCGCCGTGTGGCGGATAGCGCCCTCGGTGAAGATCGCGATGTCGGTGGTACCGCCGCCGATGTCCACCAGGCACACGCCCAGCTCTTTCTCGTCATCGGTCAGTACCGAATAGGCCGAGGCCAGTTGCTCGAGAATGATGTCATCGATTTCGAGGCCGCAGCGGCGCACGCACTTCTCGATGTTCTGCGCTGCATTCACCGCGCAGGTGACCACGTGCACCTTGGCTTCCAGACGCACGCCCGACATGCCCAGTGGCTCGCGCACGCCTTCCTGGTTGTCGATCACGTAGTCCTGCGGCAGGGTATGCAGCACCCGCTGGTCGGCCGGGATGGCCACGGCCTGGGCCGCGTCGAGTACCCGCTCAAGGTCCGCGGCGCTGACTTCGCGATCACGGATCGCGACGATGCCGTGGGAGTTCAGGCTGCGGATATGATTGCCCGCCACGCCGACGAACGCCGAGTGAATCCGGCAGCCAGCCATCAGCTGGGCCTCTTCGACAGCGCGCTGGATCGACTGCACGGTGGATTCGATATTGACCACCACGCCCTTTTTCAACCCGCGCGAGGGATAGGTGCCGATACCGACGATTTCCAGGGTGCCGTCGGCGGCGACTTCGCCCACCAGTGCAACCACCTTGGACGTACCGATATCCAGCCCGACGATCATTTTGCCGCTATGCGCATTTGCCATGGGTCCTGCCTCTCTCTAATTCTTCGCAACAGCGGGTTGGGCTGTCGTCGGTGCATTCGGTTCCCGCCAGCCAACGGCCAGGCCATTGGCATAACGCAGATCGATGCGGGCGATGTTCGTGATCTGTTCTTTGAGCGTCTTGTCGTAAATGGCAATGAAGCGGCGCATCTTTTCCACCAGGTGGTCACGCCCCAACAGCAACTCGATCCCCGGGCCGGCGCTGCCAGCACCGGTGGTCAGAAACCAGCTGCCGCGCTCGCGCAGTTCCAGCCGGGCAATCGAGAACCCCATGGGGCGCAACATCTGGCTCAATACCTGGTACTGCTGCATCACTTGCTGCTGTGCCCGTTGCGGCCCGAACAACTGCGGCAGGTGCTCGTAGTTGGCCAGCTCACGCGGGGTGAATGCCTGGCCCTGGTTGTTGAGCAGCGCCTCATCACCCCAGCGCGCCACCGGCAGCTGTTCTTCGAGGCGGATCACCACCTCGTCCGGCCACACCCGACGCACTTCGGCATGGGCGATCCAGGGCATCAGCTCCAGCTCGGCACGCATGCTGGCCAGGTCCACGGTAAAGAAACTTGCCGCCACATACGGGGCGATACGCTGCTGCACCGCCTGCTGGCTGATGTAGCTCAGATCGCCTTGTACGGCGATCTTGGTAATCGGCCGGTCGGCGTACGGCATCAGGCGCTGCGCACCCTCATAGGCGCCGAAACCGGCAACCACCAGCAGCACCGGCCACAGCAGGCGCTTGAACACACTGAAGTTGGCCTTGGGCAGGCGCGCCGACAGTGGCTCCTTGGCCACCATCCGGCTGGCACCACGCGGCACCGGCTTGCGGCCGGTGGCGGGTTGCTGATGACGTACCATCGCGCCTTGCATGGGCTTAACCTCGCGCCTCGACGCTGGCCGCCAGGATCGCCAGCACCAACTGCTGGAAGTCCAGGCCGGCCGCGCGTGCCGCCATCGGGACCAGGCTGTGATCGGTCATGCCTGGTGCTGTGTTGACTTCCAGGGGCCAGAAATTGCCCTGCTCGTCCTGCATCACGTCCAGGCGGCCCCAGCCGGCAATGCCGATGGCGTCGCACGCACGTGCAGTCAGTTCGATCAGTTCCTGTTCCTTGGCAGCGTCCAGGCCGCACGGAATGCGGTACTGGGTATCGTTGGCAACGTACTTGGCGTCGTAGTCGTAGAAGGTGTGCGGGGTGCCCAGCGCAATCGGCGGCAAGACCTGACCACGCAGAACGGCAATGGTGAACTCCGGACCGTGAATCCACTGTTCAACCAATACTTGCGAGTCGTAGGTGGCGGCGTCCTTCCAGGCAACGATCAATTCGTCCACGTTGCTCACTTTCGCCATACCGATACTGGAACCTTCATGGGCCGGTTTGACGATCAAAGGGAAGCCCAGTTCCGCGCCTGCAGAAATACAGTCTTGCTCGCTGGCCAGCACGGCGTGGTGCGGGGTCGGAATACCCAGGCTTTTCCACACCTGCTTGGTACGCAGCTTGTCCATGGCCAGGGCCGAGGCAAGGATGCCGCTACCGGTGTAGGGGATGCCCAGGCATTCGAGCAGGCCCTGCATGCTGCCGTCTTCGCCGCCACGGCCGTGCAGGATGATGAAGGCACGGTCGAGCTTTTCGTGCTGCAGGCGCGCCAGCAGGTCATCGCCCACATCGATGGCGACCACGTCGACACCGGCACGGGTCAGCGCGTCGATCACCGCCGCACCGGACTTGAGCGATACCTCGCGCTCGGCGCTCTTGCCGCCATACAGCACACCGACGCGGCCGAAGGCTTGCGGCTCGAGGGTGGAAGGCAGCGTGGAATAGTTGGCCGTCATTTCGACTTCCCCTGACTGGCAACGGCACCCGCGAACAGCGGGCTCTTGATTAATTGCGGTGCAAGCCCGCCGATGTCACCGGCGCCCTGGCACAGCAGGATGTCACCGGCACGCAGCAACGGCTTGACCAGCGGCGCGAGTTCCACGCCGCGTTCGATGTAGATCGGGTCGAGCTGACCGCGCTGGCGGATGCTGTGGCACAACTGGCGGCTATCGGCACCGGGGATCGGCTCTTCGCCGGCCGGGTAGACCTCCATCAGCAGCAGTACGTTGGCGTCGGCCAACACCTGCACGAAATCGTCGTACAGGTCGCGGGTGCGGCTGTAGCGGTGCGGCTGGTACACCATCACCAGGCGGCGCTCCGGCCAGCCACCACGCACGGCCTTGATCACCGCCGCGACTTCGGTCGGGTGGTGACCGTAATCGTCGACCAGCATCACGCTGCCGCCTTCGACCGGCAGCTCGCCGTACACCTGGAAGCGTCGACCCACGCCCTGGAAGCCCGACAGCCCCTGCACGATGGCTTCGTCGCTGATGCCTTCGTCGGTGGCGATGGCGATGGTCGCCAGCGCATTGAGCACATTGTGGTTGCCCGGCATGTTCACCGACACGTCCAGCGGCTCGCGGTCACGGCGCAGTACGGTGAAGTGGGTCTGCATGCCCGACTGACGCACATTGATCGCGCGCACGTCGGCTTCCTCGGCAAAGCCGTAGGTCACCGCCGGACGCTTGACCAGCGGCAGGATCTCGCGCACCACCGGGTCGTCCAGGCACACCACCGCCAAGCCGTAGAACGGCAGGTTGTGGAGGAACTCGACAAAGGTCTTCTTCAGCTTGTTGAAGTCACCTTCGTAGGTTGCCATGTGGTCGGCGTCGATGTTGGTGACCACCGCGACCAGCGGTTGCAGGTGCAGGAAGCTGGCATCGCTTTCATCGGCTTCGGCGATCAGGTAGCGGCTGGTGCCAAGCTGAGCATTGGTGCCGGCTGCATTGAGCCGGCCACCGATAACGAAGGTCGGGTCCAGGCCACCTGCGGCGAACACCGAGGCCAGCAGGCTGGTGGTGGTGGTCTTGCCGTGGGTGCCGGCCACCGCGATACCGTGGCGGTAGCGCATCAGTTCGGCCAGCATCTCGGCACGTGGCACCACTGGAATGCGGCGCTCCAGCGCGGTGGCGACTTCCGGGTTGGCAGTATTGATGGCGCTGGAGACCACCAGCACATCGGCACTGGCAGCGTTCTCGGCACGGTGGCCGATGAAGATTTCGGCACCGAAGGATTCCAGGCGCTCGGTGACCGCCGAGGTCTTGAGGTCGGAACCCGACACCTGGTAACCCAGGTTCAGCAATACCTCGGCAATGCCGCACATGCCTACGCCGCCGATACCGACGAAGTGGATGCGGCGAATCCGGCGCATTTCTGGTTGCGGCATGGCTTTCTGGTGCTCAACCATGGGCCACCTCCAGGCAGATATCGACCACGCTGCGGGTGGCGGCGGGCTTGGCCAGGCGCCGTGCGGTGGCGGCCATGGAGTCGAGTTTTTGCGGTTGCATCAGCACCTCGTTCAGGCGTTCAGCGAGCTGCGCTGCGCCAGTTGTCGCTTGTGGCAGCAGGAAGGCGGCGCCTTCACGTGCCAGATAATGGGCGTTGTGGGTCTGGTGATCGTCGATGGCGTGGGGCAAGGGCACCAGCATCGAGGGCAGACCGGCCGCCGCCAGTTCGCTGACGGTCAGCGCACCGGCCCGGCAGATCACCAGGTCGGCCCAGCCATAGGCATGGGCCATGTCTTTGATGAACGGCTCTACCTGAGCCTCGATCCCGGCTTCGCGATAGCGCTCGGCGGTGATCTGGTCGTGTTGCTTGCCGGCCTGGTGGAACACCTCTGGGCGCAGCGCCTCGGGCACCAGCGCCAGGGCTTGCGGCAACAGCTTGTTCAACGGCTCGGCACCCAGGCTGCCGCCCAGCACCAGCAGGCGCGCGCGGCGCCCGGCCAGCGGTGCACGTACAGGCTCCAGGAACAGTTCGCCGCGCACCGGGTTGCCGGTGGTGCGCAGCTTGTCGCTGGCCGCGAAGGTCGCGGGGAAAGCTTCGCAGACTCGCCCGGCCAGGGGCACCAGCAGCCGATTGGCGGTACCCGCCCTGGCGTTCTGCTCGTGAATCACCACCGGTACGCCGGCCAGCTTCGCCGCCACACCACCCGGCCCCGTCACGTAGCCGCCAAAGCCGACCACGCACACCGGTTTGAGGCGGGCGATGATGCGGCGTGCCTGCAACACCGCCTTGAACAGGGTGAACGGCGCCTTGAGCAGCGACAGCTTGCCCTTGCCCCGCAGGCCGGTGACCTGGATCAGGTGCAGTTGCAAGCCGGCCTGTGGCACCAGCTCGTTTTCGATACCGCGGGGGGTGCCCAGCCAGTGCACGGTATAGCCGCGCGCCTGGAATTCGCGGGCGCAGGCCAGCGCCGGGAACACGTGGCCCCCGGTGCCGCCGGCCATGATCAGTACGTTTTTGCCATTAACGGCCATGTTTCGGCTCCTCGGCAAAATCGCTTTCGTCGAACTCGTGCTCTTCGCTGCCCAGGTGTGTGCGGCTCTCCCACTCGATGCGCAACAGCAAGCCCATGCAGGCACAGCAGATCACCAGCGAGCTGCCGCCGTAACTGAGGAACGGCAGGGTCAGGCCCTTGGTCGGCAGCAGGCCGACGTTCACCCCGATGTTGATCAGGAACTGACCGATCCACAGGAACGCCAGGCCATAGGCCATGTAGGCGGCGAAGAATTGCTTGGCTTTCTCGGCCCACAGGCCGATGTACATGGCACGCACGCTGACGAACACGAACAGCGCCACGGTCAGCAGCGAGCCGACCACGCCCAGTTCTTCGGCCAGCACCGAGAACACGAAGTCGGTGTGCGCTTCGGGCAGGTAGAACTGCTTCTGCACGCTATTGCCCAGGCCCACGCCCAACCACTCGCCACGCCCGAAGGCAATCAGTGCCTGGGTCAACTGGTAGCCGGAGCCGAACTGATCCGACCAGGGGTCGGTAAAGGTGATCAGCCGCGCCATCCGGTAGGGCTGTGCCTGCACCAGGATGAACACCGCAGCCACCGCCAGCACCACCATCAGGCTGAAGCGGAACAGCCCCACCCCGCCCAGGAACAGCATCGCCGCAGCGGCGCCCATCATCACTACGGTGGCGCCGAAGTCCGGCTCCATCAGCAGCAGGCCGGCCATCGGCAACAACACGATGAACGGTTTGAAGAAACCCATCCAGCTCTCGCGCACTTCGGTCTGGCGACGCACCAGGTAGCCGGCGAGGTAGATCACCACGAACACCTTGGCGATTTCCGAGGGCTGCACGTTGAAGAAACTGAAGCCGATCCAGCGCATCGAGCCGTTCACTTCGCGCCCGATCCCGGGCACCAGCACCAGCACCAGCAGGCCGAAGGCACCGACCAGCATCATAAAGCCCATGCGCTGCCAGGTGGCGATCGGCACCATCATGGTGACGATGCAGGCGAACAGGCCGATGGCCACGTAGATCAGGTGGCGAATCATGTGGTACAGCGGGTTGCCCGACTGCACGGCGGCCACTTCCGAGGACGCCGAGGTGATCATCACCAGGCCCAGGCCCAGCAGTGCCAGGCAACCGGCGAGCATGGCAAAGTCGAGGTCGATGCCACGGCCAGTGATCAGCGGGGACGGGTACGGTCTGACGATACCGAAGATCATGCCAGCCCCTCCACCGCCTGGGCGAACAGCCGCCCACGCTCTTCGAAGTTCTTGAACATGTCCAGGCTCGCACAGGCTGGCGACAGCAGCACGGCATCGCCGGCCTGGGCCAGCGTGGCGCATTGCTGCACGGCTTCGTCGAGGCTGGCGACGCGAATCAGCGGCACGGCGTCGCCCAGGGCTTCGGCCAGGCGCTCGGCATCACGGCCCAACAGCACCACGGCGCGGCAATGGGCGGCCACCGGTGCGCGCAGGGCAGCAAAATCGGCGCCCTTGCCGTCGCCACCGGCAACCAGCACCAGCTTGCCGTCGATATCCGCGCCCAGGCCCTCGATGGCCGCCAGTGCGGCACCGACGTTGGTGGCCTTGGAATCGTCGTACCAGCTCACGCCGTCACGCTCGCGCAGCCATTGGCAACGGTGCGCCAGGCCGGCGAAGGTACGCAGGCTCGCCAGCATGGCATCGAACGGCAGGCCGACCGCGTGGCCCAGGGCCAGGGCCGCCAGGGCGTTGGACTGGTTGTGGGCACCGCGGATCTTCAGCTCGCGTACCGGCATCAACGCCTGGAACTCGAATGCCAGGCATTTCTCGCCGTTTTCTTCGCGCAGGCCAAAGCCCTTGAAGTCTGGTGCGTTCAGGCCGAAGGTCCAGTACGGCACGCTCTCCATCAGCAACGGACGGCTCAGTGCATCCTGACGATTGACCACCACCTGGCGCGCGCCGCGGAAAATCCGGTGCTTGGCCAGGTGATAGGCCGGCAGGCCGCTATAGCGATCCATGTGGTCTTCGCTGACATTGAGCACCGTGGCCACTTCAGCGTTGAGCTGGTCGGTGGTCTCCAGCTGGAAGCTCGACAGCTCCATCACGTACAGCTCAATAGCATCGTCCAGCAGGTCCAGCGCCGGCGTGCCGAGGTTGCCGCCCACGGCCACGCGCTTGCCCGCCGCCGCCGCCATCTCGCCCACCAGCGTGGTGACGGTGCTCTTGGCGTTGGAGCCGCTGATGGCGACGATGGGCGCCTTGGCGTGGCGGGCGAACAGCTCGATATCACCCGACAGCTTCACACCACGTGCGGCAGCCAGTTGCAACGCCGGGGTGGCCAGGGCCAGGCCAGGGCTTACATACAACTCGTCGGCACGGCACAGAAACTCCACATCCAGTTCGCCGCAACGCACTTCCACCTGCGGGTAGTCGCGACGCAAGGTCGCCAGCTCCGGCGGGTTCTCGCGGGTGTCGGCCACCGCAAACGCAATGCCCCGGTTCGCCAGGAAGCGAACCAGGGACATGCCGCTCTTGCCGAGGCCGACAACGATGCGGAAGTGGTCAGACGCGATCAGGGACACTCGTTCTACCTCAGTTTCAGGGTGGCAAGGCCGAACAGCACGAGAATCACGGTGATGATCCAGAAGCGGACGATCACCCGAGGCTCGGGCCAACCCTTGAGTTCAAAGTGGTGGTGGATCGGTGCCATGCGAAACACACGCTTGCCGGTCAATTTGAAGGACGCCACCTGGATCACTACCGAGAGGGTCTCCATCACGAACACACCGCCCATGATGAACAGCACGATTTCCTGGCGCACGATCACCGCGATGGTGCCCAGCGCAGCGCCCAGCGCCAGCGCGCCGACATCGCCCATGAACACCTGCGCCGGGTAGGTGTTGAACCACAGGAAGCCCAGGCCTGCGCCGATCAGCGCGCCGCAGAACACAATCAGCTCGCCGGCACCGGGTACATAAGGGATCAGCAGGTATTCGGCGAACTTCACGTTACCCGACAGGTAGCAGAAGATGCCCAGCGCCCCCCCGACCATCACGGTCGGCATGATTGCCAGGCCATCGAGGCCGTCGGTCAGGTTGACCGCATTGCTCGAACCGACGATGACGAAATAGGTCAGCACCACGAAGCCGATGCCCAGCGGCAGGGTGACGTCCTTGAGCATCGGCACGATCAGGGTGGTTTCCACGCTGGTCGGCGCCGTCATGTACAGGAAGATTGCCGCGCCCAGGCCGAACACCGATTGCCAGAAGTACTTCCAGCGGCTTGGCAGCCCGCGCGAGTTCTTTTCGATCACCTTGCGGTAGTCGTCGACCCAGCCCACCGCACCGAACAGCAGGGTGACGATCAGCACCACCCACACATAGCGGTTGGTCAGGTCGGCCCACAACAGCGTGCTCACGCCGATGGCCGAGAGGATCAGCGCACCGCCCATGGTCGGGGTGCCGGACTTGGACAGGTGCGATTGCGGGCCGTCATTGCGCACGGCTTGACCGATCTGGCGAATCTGCAGGGTACGGATCATCCAGGGGCCCAGCCACAGGGCCAGCGACAACGCGGTCAGCACACCCAGAATCCCGCGCAGGGTCAGGTACTGAAAGACCGCGAAGCCTGTGTAGAACTGTTGCAGATACTCAGCCAGCAGCAGCAGCATTAATGTTTCTCCCCGCTGGAACCGCACAAGGCCGCCACGACGTTTTCCATCGCTGCGCTGCGCGAACCCTTGATCAAAATAGTGGTGTTGATGGCCTGCTCGACGCGAACGGCGTCGATCAGGTCAGCTTGAGTAGCGAAATGATGGGCACCTGTGCCAAACGCCTTGACGGCATGGGCCATCATCGGGCCCACGGCGTAGAGTGCCGCTACCTTGCCTTTGGCATACTCGCCAACCTGGCGATGCCCTTCTTCGGCCCACTGGCCCAATTCGCCGATATCCCCGAGCACCAGGACGGTGCGCCCGGAAAAGCCGGCGAGTATATCAACGGCAGCGCACATGGAGGTGGGGTTTGCGTTGTAACTGTCATCGATCACGCGTACACCCGTGGGGGCGATCTGCACCACCGTACGGCCCTTGACCGGTTGCACGGCGTTCAGGCCGGCGACAATACCGCCCAGCGTCAGACCAAAGGCGTGCGCCGCCGCCGCCGCCGCCAGTGCATTACTGACGTTGTGGGTGCCCAGCAGATTGAGCTGCACGCGCGCGTTGCCCAAGGGGCTGCGCAGCTCGAAGCCCGGGCAGCCGCGCACATCGTGACGGATATCGGCGGCATGGAAATCGGCGCGGCCATCGGCCAGGGCAAAGGTGACCACGCGATGGGAGCCGGCGCGCTGCTTCCAGATGCCGAACGCCTTGTCATCAAGGTTCAATACAGCCACGCCATCCTGAGCCAGACCTTCGAGGATCTCGCCCTTGGCTTCGACGATTTTCTCCGGCCCGCCGAACTCGCCCACATGTGCAGTGCCGGCATTGTTGATCAGCACCACCTGCGGCTTGGTCAGGCCCACGGTGTAGGCGATTTCACCCAGGCGCGAAGCCCCCAGCTCGACCACCGCCGCAGTATGCTGCGGGGCAATTTCGAGCAGGGTCAGCGGCGCCCCCAGGTCGTTGTTCAGGTTGCCCCGCGTGGCCAGTACCGGGCCGCGCGTGCGCAGGATGCTGGCGAGCATTTCCTTGACCGTGGTCTTGCCGCTGGAGCCGGTGATGGCTGCCACTGGCCGAGTAAACTCGGCACGGTTGAGCGCGCCCAGTTGCCCCAGGGCGATACGGCAGTCGGCCACGAGCAGTTGCGGCAATGGGCTGCCCGCCACTTCGCGCTCGACCAGCGCGGCCACGGCGCCTTTGCCGGCCACTTCATTCAGGTAGTCGTGGCCGTCGAAACGCGGCCCGGCCAACGCGACGAACAGTTGCCCGGCGACGATGGCACGGCTGTCGATGCTGACGCCGGTGAAGGTCGCGTCGGCGCCCAGCACGCGCCCCTGCAACGAGGCCGCGAGCTGGCTCAGCGAACGGGCTTCAAGCATGCTCGGCCTCCCAGGCGGCCAGGGCTTTCTCGGCCTCGACCAGGTCGGAGAAGTCATGGCGCTGGCCATTGATCTCCTGGTAATCCTCATGCCCCTTGCCGGCCAGGACGATGACATCGTCGGCCTTGGCACTGGCGATCAGGTGGGCAATGGCCTCGCCACGGCCAGCGATGAACTCGACGCCTTGATCACGCGCAAAGCCTGGGCGAATGTCGTCGAAAATCTGCTGCGGGTCTTCGCTGCGCGGGTTGTCGTCGGTGACCAGCACGCGGTCGGCCAGGCGCTCGGCCACTTCGGCCATCAGCGGGCGCTTGCCGCGATCACGGTCGCCACCACAGCCGAACAGGCACGACAACTGGCCACGAGCATGCGGGCGCAAGGCTTCGAGTACCTTTTCCAGCGCGTCGGGGGTGTGCGCGTAATCGACCACCACCAGCGGCTTGCTGCCGCCGCCCAGGCGTTGCATGCGGCCTACCGGACCTTCGAGTTTTGCGGTGACCTTGAGAATGTCGTCCAGCGGGTGGTCCATCGCCATCAGCGTACCCACTGCTGCCAGCAGGTTGCTGAGGTTGAAACGCCCCAGCAAGCGGCCGCACAGCATGTGCTCGCCCTGTGCAGTCACCAGCACCGCACGTACGCCATCGTCGTCGAAGTGCGCATCGCGGCAATACAGTGAGGCGTCAGGATTGCTCAGGCTGTAGCTGATCAGGCGGGACTCGCCGCCTGCAGCCGCCAGCTCGCGCCCGAACGCATCGTCGAGGTTGACCACCCGGCAACGCAGGTTCTGCCAGTTGAACAGGCGTGCCTTGGCCGCCTGGTAGGCCTGCATGCTGCCATGGTAGTCCAGGTGGTCGCGCGACAGGTTGGTCATTACCACGATGTCGAACGCCAGCGCCGCCACCCGCCCCTGCTCCAGCGCGTGGGAAGAGACTTCCATGGCCACGGCCTTGGCCCCGGCCTTTTTCAGGTCGTTGAGGGTCGCCTGTACCGCGATCGGGTCGGGGGTCGTCAGGCGGCCGCTCTGCAGCGAACCGTAGAAACCGGTACCCAGGGTGCCGATCAGGCCACAGTGCTGGCCCAGCAGGTCCAGCGCCTGGGCCACCAGCTGGGTCACACTGGTCTTGCCGTTGGTACCCGTCACGCCGATCAGCTCCAGCTGACGGCTTGGCTCGCCATAGAAGCGCCCGGCGATGTCGGACAGCTGGGCAATCAGGCCCTTGACCGGAATCAACGGCACGTCGGTGATCGGCAGCACGGTGGCGCCGTTCACTTCATAGGCCACCGCCGCCGCGCCACGCTTGAGCGCATCGGCAATGTGCTCGCGACCGTCCACCCGCGCCCCCGGCACCGCCAGGAACAGGTCGCCGGCACGCACGCTGCGGCTGTCCAGGGTCAGCTCGCGGATCAACGGGTCGTTGCTGCCGCTCAGGGCAAACAGTTTACTCAATGGCATCGTCATCAACCGCGCCCTCCCTTGGCCGGGGCAGCATCGGCCTGCTGCGCTGGAGTGGGTGCCGGCAGGTTGTCTGGCGGCACATTCATAAGACGCAGGGTGCCGGACATGACCTTGCTGAAGACCGGCGCGGACACCAGGCCACCGAAGTAGCCGCCCTTGCTCGGTTCGTCGATCACCACGACGATGGCATAACGCGGGTCGCTCATCGGCCCGAAGCCGGTGAACAGCGAACGGTAGGCGTTCTCGGTGTAGCCCTTGGAGCCCACGGTGGCCTTGCGCGCGGTACCACTCTTGCCGCCGACGTGGTACGACGGCACCTGGGCGCGGAACACACCGCGCGGGGCCTCGATCACCTGCTGCAGCATGGCCTGGATGGTTTCAGCGGTTTCCTTGGGCACCACTTGCGTCGACTCGGGCTCCTTGTCGACCTTGAGAATGCTCAGCGGCACCATCTTGCCGTCGTTGGCCAGGGCCGCATAGGCATGCACCAACTGCAAGGCGGTGACCGACAGGCCATAGCCATACGACAGGGTCGCGGTCTCGGCCTTGCGCCACTCGCGGTGGTTGGGCAGGTTGCCGACACGCTCGCCCGGGAAGCCCAGGCCGGTGTACTGGCCAAGCCCCAGTTGCGACATCACGCGGTAGATCGATTCGCCACCGATATCGAAGGCGATCTTGCTCATGCCGACGTTACTGGAGTTGATCAGGATACCGGTCAGATCGAGGATCGGGCCTTCGCTCTTGGATACGTCGCGGATGGTGTAGCGCCCCAGCTGCAAGGTGCCCGGATACACCTCGACCTTGTCGGTAGGCTTCCAGCGGCCGCTTTGCAGCGCAGCGCTCATCGAGAACGGCTTGACCGTCGAACCCGGTTCGAACACGTCGATGATGGCGCGGTTGCGCATGGCCGCAGGGAACATGCTGCGGCGGTTGTTCGGGTTGTAGGTGGGCTGATTGACCATGGCCAGCACTTCACCGGTCTTCACGTCCATGATCACCAGGCTGCCGGCCTTGGCTTCCTGCTCGGCGATCGCGTTGCGCAGCTCGCGGGTAGCCAGATATTGCAGGCGCAGGTCGATGGACAACGCCAAGGTCTTTCCGGCCTTGGCGTTTTTGGTTACCTGGATGTCCTTGATCAGACGCCCTCGCCTGTCCTTGATCACCTGGCGCTTGCCGGGCACCCCGGCCAGCCACTCGTCATAGGCCAGCTCCACACCCTCGCGACCGTGGTCGTCCAGGTCGGTGAACCCGACCATGTGCGCGGCGACGTCGCGGCCGGGTAGAAGCGGCGGAACTCTTCGATGCCGTAAACACCGGGCACCTTGAGGTCGAGCACCACCTGCCCCTGCTCCGGGGTCAGGCCACGCACCAGGTAAATGAATTCCTTGTTGGCCTGCTGCTCGAGGCGCTCGGTCAACTGCTGCGGGTTCTGCTTGAGCGCAGCGGCCAGGGCCGGCCAGCGGTCTTTGGCAGCCTGCATTTCCTTGGGGTTGGCCCACAGCGTAGTGACCGGCGTACTCACCGCCAGCGGCTCGCCATTGCGGTCGGTGATCAGCCCACGATGCGCCGGGATCGGAATATGGCGCAGGCTGCGGGCATCGCCCTGGCCCTTGAGGAAGTCGCGATCGACCACCTGCAGGTCGACGATGCGCCAGGCAATGGCACCCACCATGATCGCCAACAGGCCGATCACCACGCGGAACCGCCACGGATACAGGGCGCCCTCGAGTTTCATCATGGCGCCACCATCCGCACTTCGTCAGCGGCAGGGATGCGCATGTGCAGCTGTTCGCTGGCCAGGTTCTCGATGCGGCTGTGGGCGGTCCAGGTGCTCTGCTCGAGGATCAGCCGGCCCCACTCAGCCTGCGCCTTGTCGCGCTCGCTGAGTTCGCCATACAGGATGTTGAGCAACTGGCGGTTCCAGTGCGCGCTGTACGACACGGCAATCGCCGAAACGAGCACGCCGACAAAAAGCAGAAGCATCAGGAAGCTTCCGCCTGGCAAAGGCTTGGCGAAAAGCCTGCTCACCGCAGCTTCTCCGCCACACGCATGACCGCGCTACGCGAGCGCGGGTTGGCCTTGAGCTCGGCCTCGGAGGCAAACTGCGCCTTGCCGTGCACCTTGATCTTGGGGTCGAACGGCGTGTGCTGCACCGGCAGGTTGCGCGGCAGGTTGTCGGCCTCGCCCTTGGCCAGCTTGCGCATGAACAGCTTGACGATACGGTCTTCGAGCGAGTGAAAGCTGATGACCACCAGGCGGCCGCCAACTTCGAGGGTATCGAGCGCAGCCTGCAGCCCGGCTTCGAGATCGCCCAGCTCGTTGTTGACGTGGATGCGCAGGCCCTGGAAGGCACGGGTGGCAGGGTTCTTGCCCTTTTCCCAGGCAGGGTTGGCAACCTTGAGCACTTCGGCAAGGTCGGCGGTACGGGTGAACGGTTGCTGCTCGCGACGCGCGACCACGGCGTTGGCCATGCGCTTGGCAAAACGCTCCTCACCGTATTCCTTGAACACCCGGGCGATTTCTTCGGCGGGTGCGCTGGCAATGAACTCGGCTGCACTGACGCCGCGGCTCGGATCCATGCGCATGTCCAGCGGGCCATCGTTCATGAAACTGAAGCCACGCTCGGGGTCATCGAGCTGCGGCGACGACACGCCCAGATCGAGCAGGATGCCATTGACCTTGCCGGTCAGACCGCGCTCGGCCACTTCATCGCCCAACTCGGCAAAACTGCGCTGCACAATGACAAAGCGGCCGTCTTCGGCCGCCAGCGTTTGCCCGGTGGCAATCGCTTGAGGATCCTTGTCGAACCCCAGCAGCCGGCCCTGCGGCCCGAGGTGCTGGAGAATCAGCCGGCTGTGCCCGCCGCGACCGAAGGTACCATCCAGGTAGCAGCCATCGGCGCGTACGGCGAGAGCCTCGACGGCTTCGTCCAGCAGTACGGTGATGTGTTTAAAGCCGCTATCTATAGTCACAGGATCAAATCACGCAGTTCATCAGGCATCGCGCCCGGTTGTTGAATGGCCGCCAGGTCTGCTGCAGATACAGCGTTCCAGGCGTCCTCGTCCCACAGTTGAAACTTGTTCAGTTGCCCCACCAGCATCGCCCGCTTGTCCAGCTTGGCGTAGTCGCGCAAACGCGGTGGCACCAGAAAACGCCCACTGCCGTCGAGCTCCAGATCCACCGCATTGCCAATCAGCAAACGCTGCAGGCGACGGTTCTCTTCGCGTAACGACGGCAAGGCGCGCAACTTGGCTTCGATCAGTTCCCACTCATCCAGCGGGTAAACGCACAAGCAGGGATCCACCGCATCGATCGTCACGATCAGTTGCCCGGAACTGCGCGAATCGAGCTCGTCACGGTACCGGCTCGGCATGGCGAGACGACCCTTTGCGTCGAGGTTGATTGCGTTGGCTCCGCGAAACACGGCTGCACTTCCCTAAATGTTAGCTTTTTTGTGTCTGAAAACCCACTTCATGCCACTTTCCGCCACTTGCGCACACTATAGGAATCCGCCTACCACACCGTCAAGGCGCGCTTATAAGGAAAACCCTTACAGATCGGAGATTTAGCGCAACAAGGCGACAAGAAGGGGCAAATCAGAGGGGGTTTTGACGGGGAAACGCAAATGCACTCAAACGGATAGCGTGCAAAGTTAAAGTGATTTATTAAGAGTAAGATTTTTTTGGTATTACCAGGACACGCCTGCTATCGAATCAAGCAGGGAGGGAAGAGGTGGAGAGTCGATCTGTAAGCCGGGTTCTGTCGAGGACAGTCATTCCTCTACGACGGCCATCACTGGACGCCTTTAGCAACCTACCCGGTTCCAACGCGGGCCGCGCCATATGGAACCCTATTTGGTCTTGCTCCGAGTGGGGTTTACCTAGCCACGAACTGTTGCCAGTCGTGCGGTGCGCTCTTACCGCACCTTTTCACCCTTACCGGCACCGAAGTGCTTAGGCGGTTATTTTCTGTGGCACTTTCCGTAGGCTCACGCCCCCCCAGGCATTACCTGGCACTCCGCCCTATGGAGCCCGGACTTTCCTCCCCCCTCTTTTGCGGAACAAAAGAAGGCAGCGACTGTCCAATCGACTCTCCGCCGCAAAGGTTAACGGCAGAGGGCCCGGAGAACAAGCGATAAAACAAATAATATCACTACGCCACTAGTGGTCTTTCTGTTTTTCCAGGGCAATTTGATACAAGACGTTCTTGCGCACCCCGGTGATTTCCGCCGCCAGCGCTGCTGCGCGCTTGAGTGGCATCTCGGCCAACAGCAGGTCCAGCACGCGCACCACCTCGCTACTGACGGCCTCTTCGCTTTCCGGTGCCGTCCATCCGGCCACCAGCACCACGCACTCGCCGCGCTGCTGATTGCTGTCAGCCTCGACAAACGCGCGCAACTGCGCCAATGGCAACCCCTTGAGCGTCTCGAAGGTCTTGGTCAGCTCGCGCGCCAGCAACGCCGGGCGTTCGCCCCCGAACACGCTTTCCATGTCTTGCAGGCACTCCAGGATACGGTGTGGTGCCTCGTAGAAGATCAGCGTACGCGGCTCCTCCTTGACCTGGCTCAGGCGCGCACGACGCCCCACTGCCTTGGCCGGCAGAAACCCCTCGAAGATGAAGCGATCAGAAGGCAGGCCCGCCGCCGACAGCGCCGCAATCAGGGCACACGCCCCCCGGCACTGGCACCACCTCGATACCGGCAGCGCGCGCCTGGCGTACCAAGTGATAACCCGGATCGGAAATCAGCGGCGTACCGGCATCGGAAATCAGCGCCACCGCATCGCCGGCCAGCAGGCGCGTAATGAAGCGACTGCCTTCATCCCGCTCGTTGTGCTCGTGACAGGCCGCCAACGGGGTGTTGATGCCGAAATGCTGCAGCAGGCGGATCGAATGGCGGGTGTCCTCGGCCGCGATCAGCGCCGCGTCGCGCAGCACTTTCAGCGCCCGTGCACTGATGTCGTCCAGGTTGCCGATGGGCGTGGCCACCACATAAAGCTTGCCGGCAGTGGAATTGAAAGCACCTGGAGCATCGGTCACAGCACACACCTGTCGTATAGATCAAAGCGCCATTGTAGCCCGTAAGACCGCAATAATGCGTTACCTGCGCTGGCGGCACGTACCGCCGGCACGACCTATATTGAAGGATTAACGCCAGCAAGATCGCGCCCCGGCCAGCGCTTGGGTACAATTGCAGGTTAATTTGATCGAGTAACAGGATTTTTACATGATCGCTTGCCTGCGGCTGCTCTCAGCCCTCTGCCTCGCTGCCCTGCTGGCAGCTTGCGCCAGTTCGCCCTCGTCCAGCCTGGGCGAGCTGCCGCGCACACCTGACGCCAGCATCGAGCAACTGCTCGACCAGGCTGCCACCAGCAAGACACCGGAAAAGGCCGCACTGCTGCGCCTGAGCGCTGCCGACCTGGCCTACCGCCAGAAAGACAACGCACGCGCCTCGCGCATTCTCGAGCACGTGTCGATCGACACCCTCAAGCCGGCCCAGCAAGTCTTCGCCAGCACCCTGAGCGCAGAACTGGCCATGAGCCGCAACCAGCCCAAGGCGGCCGTCGCAGCCCTGAGCCACCCGAGCCTGGCGCGCCTGGACGAACTGCCGGCCGAGCAGCAACTGCGCACCCGCAGCGTGCATGCCGCAGCACTGGAGGCCGACGGCCAGACCCTCGCCGCCGCCCAACAGCGCGTCGCCATGGCACCACTGCTCAGCGGCGCCAGCGCCAGCGCCAACAACGACGCGATCTGGGCCCTGGTCGCTTCGCTGCCGACCGAACAGTTGCAAGGCACCGGCACCGACACCCTGGCTGGCTGGACCCGCCTGGCCCTGGCTGTGAAAAGCGCCGGCACCCTGGAACAGCAGCAGGCCGCCATCGAAACCTGGCGCAGCCAGCACGCCGATCACCCGGCAGCCCAGCAACTGCCCCAGGCACTGGTCAAACTCAAGGAACTGGCCAGCCAGCCGCTGACCAAGATCGCCTTGCTGCTGCCCCAGGAAGGCAGCCTGGCAAGCGTTGCCCGCGCCCTGCGCGACGGCTTCATGGCCGCGCACTTCCAGGCCCAGCAAGCCGGCCAGAAGCCACCTGCCATCGAAGTATTCGACAGCTCGCGCCTGACCTCGCTGGACGATTTCTACCGCAAAGCCCAGGCGGCCGGCGTGCAGTTGGTGGTCGGCCCGCTGGAGAAGAATCTGGTCAAGCAACTGAGCGCCTACCCGCAACTGCCGATCACCACCCTGGCCCTGAACTACAGTGATGCGGGCCAAGCTGGCCCGGCACAACTGTTCCAGTTCGGCCTGGCGGCCGAAGACGAAGCACGTGAAGTCTCGCGCCGCGCCCATGCCGACGGCATGCGTCGTGCCGTTGCCATGGTGCCGAGTGGCGAATGGGGCGACCGCGTGCTCAAGGCCTTCCGCCAGGACTGGGAAGCCAAGGGCGGCACCCTGATCGCCGCCGCACACGTGACCCAACCGGTGGCCCTGGCCCAGCAGATTGCCGACCTGTTCCAGCTGCGCCAGAGCGAAGGGCGCGCCAAGAGCCTGCAAAGCACCGTGGGCGGCAATGTCTCGTCGCAGCCATCGCGCCGCCAGGACATCGACTTCATCTTCCTCGCCGCCACCCCGACGCAGGCGCAGCAGATCAAGCCGACCCTGAACTTCCAGTACGCCGGCGACGTGCCGGTGTATGCGATTTCCAGCGTGTACAGCGCCTCCGGCGACGTCAACGCCTACAACGACATGGCCGGCATCCGCTTCTGCGAAACCCCATGGCTGCTGGACACTGGCAACAGCCTGCGCCAGCAAGTGGTGCGCCAATGGCCGCAAGCCGCCGGCAGCCTCGGCCGCCTGTATGCAATGGGCGCCGATGCCTACAGCCTCGCGCCGCGCCTGGGCCAGCTCAAGACCCTGCCGGACAACCGTATCGAAGGCCTGTCGGGCAGCCTGAGCATGAACCCCAACCAGCGTATCGAGCGTCAGTTGCCGTGGGCCGAGTTTGCCGGCGGTCAGGTCAAACGCCTGCCAGACACCCCACGCTGATGCCCGACAGTTCGCGCCAGGCGGCCGGCAATGCGGCCGAACAGCAAGCCCTGCACTACCTTCAGGCGCAGGGCCTGCAACTGCTGGCGCAGAACTGGCGATGCAAACGCGGTGAGCTTGATCTGGTCATGCTTGACGGCGATACAGTAGTATTCGTCGAAGTCCGCTACCGTCTGCACGCGGGCTTTGGCGGAGCACTGGCCAGCGTCGATACCCGCAAACAGCAAAAACTGGTGCTTGCCGCCCAGTATTTTCTGCAGAAGGAGGCACGTTGGGCCAACCAGCCCTGTCGTTTCGACGTGATTGCCCTGCAAGGCCGTGGTCATTCAGGCACACCGCTCGACTGGCTGAAAAATGCCTTCGACAGTTGAACCCGCCCCGCCTGATGCACGCGTTACCCACTCAACTTTTTTGCTCTTTGTTTCGCGGGCTGCACAGTCATGTGCCGCAGGACCTTCAAGGTGCTGCGACACGCCCGACCAGCCGCCCCACTTAAGGTCACACAGATGGACATGCAATCCCGAATTCGCCAGCTATTCCAGGCCAGCATCAACACCAAGCAACAGGCGATGGAAGTCCTTGCACCACACATCGAGCAAGCCAGTCAGGTGATGGTCAACGCGCTGCTCACCGAGCGCAAGATACTTGCCTGCGGCAACGGCGGCTCGGCCGGCGATGCCCAGCACTTCTCCTCCGAGCTGCTCAATCGCTTCGAACGCGACGCCCGAGCCTGCCGGCGATCGCACTGACCACCGACAGCTCGACGATCACCTCGATCGCCAATGACTACAGCTACAACGAGATCTTCTCCAAGCAGATCCGTGCCCTGGGCCAACCGGGTGATGTGTTGCTGGCCATTTCTACCAGCGGCAACTCGGCAAACATAATTCAGGCGATCCAGGCCGCACATGATCGCGAAATGATTGTCGTAGCTCTGACCGGACGCGACGGCGGCGGCATGGCCTCGCTGCTGCTGCCCGAAGATGTCGAGATTCGCGTACCGGCCAACGTCACCGCACGTATCCAGGAAGTCCACCTGCTGGCGATCCACTGCCTTTGCGACTTGATCGACAGCCAATTGTTCGGGAGTGAAGAATGACCCCTAATCGCCTCGGCCTGATGGCCCTGACCCTGTGCCTGAGCCTCACCGGCTGCAGCTCGGTGATCACCGCCAGCCGCGAAAAACCGATCGAGGACGATCGCGGCACCCGCACCTTTGGCAGCAAGATCGACGATTCGCTGATCGAGACCAAGGTTGCCGTCAACGTTGCCAAGGCCAGCCCGGACCTGGACAGCAACTCGCATATCGTCGTGACCAGTTTCAACGGTATCGTGCTGCTCGCCGGGCAGACGCCACGCGCCGACCTCAAGAGCCTGGCCGAGCAGACTGCCGGGCAGGTTCAGCGGGTCAAGCGGGTACACAACGAGCTGCAGGTGCTGCAGCCCTCCTCACTGCTGGCACGCAACAACGACGCCTGGCTGACCACCAAGATCAAGACCCAGATGCTGGCGGACAACAGCATCCCCGGATCGCGGATCAAGGTCGTCACCGAAAACGGCATCGTCTACCTGCTGGGCCTGCTGACCCAACAGGAAGCCAACCAGGCCACCAGCCTGGTACAGGGCGTGTCGGGCGTGCAGAAGATCGTGAAGCTGTTCGAGTACATCGATTGACCTCACCAGCCCTTCGCCGGCAAACCAGCGAAGGGCTGGCGAAGCCCACAAAAAAAAGGCGACCTGCTCAGGTCGCCTTTTTTCATTTCACCACTTTCAGGCTTGGCCGGCCGCTTGGACGCGGTGGCTGGCCGCCACTGGGCGGGCCATCGTCTTCAGGCTCCGCGCCTTCCTCGTCAAGCTCGTCATCCTCCACCAGCGGCGGCTCGAGCTCGAACACCATGCCCTGGCCATTCTCCCGGGCATAGATGCCGAGAATGGCCCCGGCCGGCACGTACAGCGTATGGGCAACCCCACCAAAACGCCCCTCGAAGCTCACCGCTTCGTTGTCCATGTGCAAATGACGCACAGCGCTGGGCGAAACATTCAAAACGATCTGACCATCACTGGCAAAACCTTGTGGCACCTGCACCGCAGGGTACTCGGCATTGACCAGCATGTGCGGCGTGCAATCGTTGTCCACGATCCATTCATACAAAGCACGCACCAGATACGGACGACTGGAGTTCATCAACAGCTCCTTAGAACCTAACGCATATCACGTTCAGCAGCGGACAGACTTGCCTGGAAGGCTTCTCGGGCAAACTGGCGCTCCATATAGTCAAGCAACGGCTTGGCAGGCCGCGGCAATTCGATACCCAATACCGGCAAACGCCACAGTATGGGCAGTAGACAACAATCAACCAGACTTTGCTCCTCACTGAGGAAACAAGGCTTGTCGGCGAACAGCGGCGACACTCCGGTAAGGCTCTCGCGCAGCTCCTTGCGCGCCTGCACACGGGCGGCTTCCTTGCTGCGCGGGTCGAGAATCAGGTCAACCAGCGAACACCAGTCACGCTGGATACGGTGAATCAGCAGACGGCTGTTGGCCCGCGCCACCGGGTACACCGGCAACAGGGGCGGATGCGGATAACGCTCGTCGAGGTATTCCATCACGACCGTCGATTCATACAACGCCAGGTCACGATCTACCAGAGTCGGTACGCTGCCATACGGGTTGGCTTCCAGCAGCTTGGGCGGCTGGCGCCCGGCTTCGACACTGATGATCTCGACGCTGACACCTTTCTCGGCGAGAACGATGCGCACCCGATGAGAATAATGATCAGCGGGGTCGGAGTAGCAGGCTAACCGATTGGTCACGCCCATGGGGGTCCTCCTCGCGTGTTGAAATTATGAAATTGCAAATGCAAACGCGCCCTGAAGGCCCCTCCATACTGCGGAGTGACCCCAGGGCGCGCGTTAAACTACCAGAAATTACGCTGTGATCAGTGCACGTCCTTCCAGTATTCGCGCTTGAGCAGGTAGGCGAATACAAAGAAGAAGGCCAGGTACAGCAGCACGTAAGTCCCGATGCGTTGGCTCTCGAGCTTGACCGGGTTGGCCGAGTACGCCAGGAAGGTCACCAGGTTCTTGACCTTCTCGTCGAACTGCTCGTCCGTCAGGGTACCGGATTTCGGCACGATGGTCAGCTGGTCGCACGCCTCATGGGTCAGCGGCGCACCGGTCAGCGGGTCGAACTGCTTCTTGCCCTCGACCACGGTCTGTACCTGCTTGCAACCCACCACCTGACGCCCCTGCAGGCCCACCAGGACGTTTGGCATACCTACGTTAGGGAAGACCTTGTTATTCACGCCCCATGGCCGTGAAGGGTCCTCGTAGAAGGCACGCAGGTAACTGTACAGCCAGTCATTGCCACGCACCCGTGCCACCAGGGTCAGGTCGGGCGGCGCTGCGCCGAACCAGGCCTTGGCATCGTTGGCCTGCATGCCGATGTTCATGTGGTCGCCGATCTTGGCGCCGGTGAACACCAGCTTCTCGAGCATCAGCTCGTGGGGGATGCCCAGGTCATCGGCAACACGCTCGTAACGCTGGAACTTGGCGCTGTGGCAACCCATGCAATAGTTGGCGAAGGTGCGGGCACCGTCCTGCATGGCGGCCTTGTCGGACAGGTCGATATCGACCTTATCCAGTTCAAGGCCATGCTCGGCGGCGAAGGTCAGCGCAGGCATCACTGCCAGGATCAATACTGCAAATAGCTTTTTCATCAGCCAGTCACCCTTTCCGGAACCGGTTTGGTCTTCTCGAGCCTGGTGTAGAACGGCATCAGAATGAAGTAGGCGAAATACAGGAAGGTACATACCTGCGACAGCAACGTGCGGCCCGGGGTTGGCGCGAGCACGCCGAGCACACCCAGGATCACGAAGGAAATGCAGAACACCCACAGCCAGATCTTGCTCATCCAGCCCTTGTAGCGCATCGACTTGACCGGGCTACGGTCGAGCCACGGCAGCACGAACAGCACCGCAATGGCCGCACCCATGGCGATCACGCCCAGCAGCTTGTCGGGAATCGCACGCAAGATCGCGTAGAACGGCGTGAAGTACCAGACCGGCGCGATGTGCTCAGGCGTCTTGAAGGCGTTGGCCTGTTCGAAGTTGGGTTTTTCCAGGAAGTAGCCACCCATTTCCGGGAAGAAGAACACGATCAGACAGAAGACGAACAGGAACACGACCACGCCGACGATGTCTTTGACGGTGTAGTACGGGTGGAACGGGATACCGTCCAGCGGGATGCCGTTTTCATCTTTTTTCTTCTTGATGTCGACACCATCGGGGTTGTTCGAACCCACTTCATGCAACGCCAGGATGTGCAGCACCACCAGGCCCAGGATCACGATCGGCAACGCGACCACATGCAGGGCGAAGAAGCGGTTCAGGGTAATGCCGGAGATCAGGTAGTCACCACGGATCCACTGGGTCAGGTCATCGCCGATCAGCGGGATGGCACCGAACAGCGAGATGATCACCTGGGCCCCCCAGTACGACATCTGCCCCCACGGCAGCAGGTAGCCCATGAAGGCCTCTGCCATCAGCGCCAGGTAGATCAGCATGCCGAACAGCCACACCAGCTCGCGAGGCTTCTGGTACGAGCCGTACAGCAGGCCACGGAACATGTGCAGGTAGACCACGACAAAGAACGCCGATGCACCGGTAGAGTGCAGGTAGCGCAGGATCCAGCCGTACTGCACGTCACGCATGATGCCTTCGACCGAGGCGAACGCCTCTTCGGCCGAAGGGGTGAAGCTCATGGTCAGCCACACGCCGGTCACGATCTGATTGACCAGCACCAGCAGGGCGAGGGAACCGAAGAAGTAGAAGAAGTTGAAGTTCTTCGGTGCGTAGTACTTGCTCAGGTGATCTTCCCACATCTTGGTCGCGGGGAAGCGGGCGTCAACCCAGTCCATGAACTTACTCATCACGCATTCTCCTGATCGACGCCGACGACGATGATGTCATCCGACTCGTACGAGTGCGGCGGCACTGGCAGATTGAGCGGCGCCGGCTGGGCCTTGTAGACGCGGCCGGCGAGGTCGTAGTGGGAACCGTGGCACGGGCAGAAATAGCCGCCTACCCACTTGGGGCCCAGGTCAACAGGCGCCACTTCGGGGCGGAACGTCGGCGAGCAGCCCAGATGGGTGCACAGACCCACGAGCACGAGGATTTCCGGCTTGATCGAGCGGTTCGACGGGTCGACGTAAGTCGGCTGTACCGAGGCCTTGGATTCAGGGTCGGAGAGGTCGCCGGTGATCTTCTTCAGGTTGCCCAGAATCTCTTCGGTACGGCGGACGATGAACACAGGCTGGCCGCGCCACTCAGCAATCATCTGCTGACCTGGCTCCACCTTGGCGATGTTGACCTTGACCGGTGCACCGGCAGCTTTCGCCTTGGCACTGGGAAACCATGACCCTACGAACGGGACCGCAGCCCCCACCGCTCCTGCAGCACCCACCACGGATGTGCTGCTACAAGGAAGCGACGCCGGCCTGCATTGACGCCGTCATTGCTCATTCAGTCCTCTCCCATCAGCTTTGTGGCCTGTTGCAACAGGCATCTACTAAGTAAATTTCGAACTGCTAAAAATTTGCCGCATGGTAATGAAAAGACCCATCTAACACAAGGTTATTACCTGACCTAAAGCCTGTATCCCTTATAGCACTTGACCTGCGTCTATGCGGCAAGTTGTCACACAGCCCGTACGCCCCCTTTATTCAAGACATAAAAAAAGCCCGGTTCCACCAGGAACCGGGCTTTTTTTGAACGCCGAAGCGAATTAACGCTTGGAGTACTGAGGACGCTTACGTGCTTTACGCAGGCCCACTTTCTTACGCTCGACTTCACGGGCGTCACGGGTAACGAAGCCAGCTTTGCGCAGTGCGCCACGCAGGGTTTCGTCGTACTGCATCAGTGCACGGGTGATACCGTGACGGATAGCGCCCGCTTGACCGCTGACACCACCACCGATAACGGTGACGTAGATGTCGAACTTCTCGGTGGTTTCGGTGAGTTCCAGCGGCTGGCGAACTACCATGCGCGCGGTTTCACGACCGAAGAAGGTCTCGAGGGTGCGGTTGTTGATGGAGATGCTGCCAGTACCCGGACGCAGGAAAACGCGTGCGGTTGCAGTCTTGCGACGGCCAGTGCCGTAATTTTGAGTCGCCGACATAATGAACTATTCCGTTAAATCTTCAGTTCTTGGGGCTGCTGAGCAGTATGAGGGTGTACAGCGCCCGCATAGACTTTCAGCTTACGGTACATGTCGCGACCCAGCGGGTTTTTCGGCAGCATGCCTTTTACCGCGGTCTCGATCACGCGCTCAGGCGCTTTGGCGATCAACTTCTCGAAGTTGATTTCCTTGATGCCGCCCGGGAAACCGGAGTGGGAGTAGTACATTTTGTCCGAAGTCTTGGCACCAGTGACACGTACCTGCTCGGCATTGATCACGACGATGTAGTCGCCGGTGTCAACGTGAGGGGTGTACTCTGGCTTGTGCTTGCCACGCAGACGGCTCGCGATCTCGGTGGCCAGACGACCCAGGGTCTTGCCAGCAGCGTCAACGACGAACCAGTCGCGTTTTACTGTTTCGGGTTTAGCAGTAAAAGTTTTCATTCTTTATAGCCTCAGGGGCCGTCCCGCAATTTTAAGACGGCAGATCTTACTGAATAGTGCGTACTTTGACAAGGTCAAAGGCAGCCGGATACGGACGCTATCGGGGGCTCGGGTCAGCACGTCCAATACTCGGCAAGATTCTTCGGCGGCGGGGCATCACTTCCACTGCTGAGAGAGGTGCAGAATTATCCAGATTGCAGAAAAAATATCAACCTGCTTTTATGCTTCTTTTGCCGTGGAGATCGACATGGAGTATCGCCAGCTGGGTCGCACCGACCTCAACGTGAGCGCATTGTGCCTGGGCAGCATGACCTGGGGCGAGCAGAACGACCAGGCCGAGGGCTTCGCCCAGATCGAACGGGCCAAGGCGGCCGGGGTCAATTTCATCGATACCGCGGAGATGTACCCGGTGCCACCGCGCCCGGAAACCTACGCGGCCACCGAGCAGATCATCGGCAACTGGTTTGCCCAGCGCGGTGACCGCGCCGACTGGATCCTGGCGAGCAAGGTGGCCGGCCCCGGCAATGGCATCAGCCACATTCGCGACGGCCAGCTCAAGCACAACCGCCAGCACATCGTCGCGGCGCTGGACGCCAGCCTCAAGCGCCTGCAGACCGACTGGATCGACCTGTACCAGTTGCACTGGCCAGAACGCAGCACCAACTTCTTCGGCAAGCTGGGCTACCAGCACCTGCCCCAGGACCACTTCACTCCGCTGGAAGAAACCCTCGAAGCGCTGGACGAGCAGGTCAAGGCCGGCAAGATCCGCCACATCGGCCTGTCCAACGAAACACCGTGGGGCACCATGAAGTTCCTGCAACTGGCCGAGAGCCGCGGCTGGTCGCGCGCAGTATCGATCCAGAACCCGTACAACCTGCTCAACCGCAGCTTCGAAGTGGGCCTGGCGGAAATCGCCATCCGCGAACAGTGCGGCTTGCTGGCCTACTCGCCCCTGGCGTTCGGCATGCTTTCGGGCAAGTACGAAAACGGCGCACGGCCGCCACAGGGCCGCCTGACCCTGTTCAACCGTTTTTCGCGCTACTCCAACCCACAGACCGTCGCCGCCTGCAGCCGCTATGTGGCGCTGGCCCGCGAGCACGGCCTGGACCCGGCGCAGATGGCCCTGGCGTTCGTTACCCAGCAACCGTTCGTGACCAGCAACATCATCGGCGCCACCTCGCTCCAGCAACTGGACAGCAACCTGGCCAGTGCCGAACTCAGGCTCGGTGACGATCTGCTGGCGGCCATCGAGGCGATCCACCAGGACCAGCCCAACCCTGCCCCGTAAAGTGCTGCAACGGTTCCCGTGCCCGGCACGGGAACCGAGGGTAGACACAATCGCCAAAAAATAAGACGATCCAGCCGGTGATTGACCACTCTACCCTATAAGAATAACGACAATGATGTTTACCCAACCTACCGCATCACTGCGGCGCGTCAGCATCCTGGCCATCGACAAGGTGTTTGCTTCGACGCTCATGCAGGCCAAGGATTTCTTTCACCTGGCCAGCCTGCGCTATGGCAAGCAACTGGGCATAGGCCTGCAGCCGATGTTCGAAACGCGCCTGGTGAGCCCCGACGGCCTGCCGGTGCAGAGCTTCAGCGATGTGCAGATCCCCGTGGACAGCGGCCTGGAACAGGCCGATGTGATCATCCTGCCGGCCTTCTGGGACGATTTCGATGCCCTGTGCCAGCGTTACCCTCAAGTGTTGCCGTGGCTGCGTGAGCAGCACGCACGCGGCGCGGTGCTGTGCGGCGAAGCCAGTGGGGTGTTCTGGCTGGCCGAGGCCGGCCTGCTGGACGGCAAGGAGGCGACCACCTACTGGCGCTTCTTCAGCCAGTTCGCCGAACGCTTCCCGCAGGTCACGCTGAACCAGGACAAGCACCTCACCGATGCCGACAACCTGTACTGCGCCGGCGGCACCACCTCGGCCTGCGATCTGTACATCTACCTGATCGAGCGCTTCTGCGGCGCCAACGTGGCGCAGGCGGTGGCCCGCGACATTCTTTACGAAGTACAGCGCAACTACACGCCGGGACGCATGGGCTTTGGCGGGCAGAAGCTGCACCAGGACCTGATCATCCTGCAGATCCAGCAGTGGCTCGAGGAGCACTTTGCCGACAAGTTCCGCTTCGAGGATGTGGCGCGCAACCACGGCATGAGCATCCGCAACTTCATGCGCAGGTTCCAGAGTGCGACCGGGGACAAGCCGCTGCACTACCTGCAACGACTGCGTATCGAAACGGCGAAGGGGTTGCTGTCGGGAACGCGCAAGAGCATCAAGACCATCAGCTACGAGGTGGGCTATGACGATGCGAGTTTCTTTGCGCGGCTGTTCCGCCAGCACACGGAGTTGTCACCGAACCAGTACCGGCAGCAGTTCATGCAGGCGGCCTGAGCGGCCTATCACAGCTCAAGCCCGCTCCCACAGGTTCGCTGCAAACCTGTGTGGGAGCGGGGCCTGAGCCGCGATAGCAGCGACGCGGTTTAAGGCTTGTGCGCCCGCGCCAGAAACTCGTGGGACTGCATCTCCAGCAACCGGCTCAGGGTACGCTGGAATTCGAAGCTCAGGCGCCCGCCGGTGTACAGGTCCTTGAGTTCCACTTCAGCCGAGATGATCAGCTTGACGTTGCGGTCGTAGAATTCGTCGACCATGTTGATGAAGCGTCGCGCCAGGTCATCGGTAGCCACACCCATCTGCTCCACGCCGCTGAGCAGCACCGCATGGAAGATCTTGCCCAGCTCGATGTAGTCGTTCTGGCTGCGCGGCCCGTCGCACAGCTCGCGGAAGTCGAACCAGGCCACGTCATCGCAGGTACGCAACGCACGGATCTCGCGGTTCTCGATCATCAGCACGTCGTTTTCCACCGCCTGGGTGCACTCCGGCGTCAACGCCCGGAAACTCTTGCGCAGGCTTTCGTGGGCGGCTTCGTCGAGCGGGAAGTGGAACAGTTCGGCCTGCTCCAGGTGCCGCAGACGGTAGTCCACGCCGCTGTCGACGTTGACGATGTCGGTGTTCTGCTTGATCAACGCGATGGCCGGCAGGAAACGCGCCCGCTGCAGCCCGTCCTTGTACAAACCGTCGGGCACGATGTTGGAGGTGGCCACCAGGGTCACGCCGTTCTTGAACAGCTCCTCCATCAGGGTGCCGAGGATCATCGCGTCGGTAATGTCGGAGACGAAGAACTCGTCGAAGCAGATCACCCGCGCCTCGTCGGAAAAAACGCTTGGCGATGATCGTCAACGGGTTCTTCTCACCCTTGAGGGTGCGCATCTCTTCATGCACACGCTTCATGAAGCGGTGGAAGTGCGTACGCACCTTCTGCTCGAACGGCAGCGCCTCGTAGAAGGTATCGACCAGGTAGGTCTTGCCCCGGCCTACCCCGCCCCAGAAGTACAGGCCCTTGACGGGCGCCTGCTCTTTCTTGCCGAACAGCTTGCCGAACACGCCCGGCTTGCTGTTCTGAGCCGCGACCAGATCGTCATAAAGGCGCTGCAGGTGACGCACCGCTGTTTCCTGCGCCGCGTCATGGAAGAAATCGGGACGTTTCAGATCTGCTTGATATCGTTCTAAGGGCGTCATAATTCGTTAGCAAGGCAACAAAAGCGGGCCGTCACTGTAGCGACGGCCCCGGGTAATGGCAATCAGACTTGCGATTGACCGTTAGTCCTGCTGGGGCTGCAAGGCCGCGCGCAGGCTGTGGATGGCAGCGTCGCGCGCCGCAGCATCATCGAACTGCGGGCCATCGGCCACGCACTCGCCTTCCAGCCACAGGCTGAAGCCCAGGCCTTCGTCGCGCACGTCCAGGGCCTGGCCCGCCTGCAGCTGCTTGCTCACAGCGCCCGCAGCCTTGCCGTCGGCAAACGTGCGCGACAACAGCAACTGCTCGCCGTCTGCCGAGAGCAGGCGGAAGCGGAAGCTGCCGTCCTCTTCACGGAAGCTGACGAAGCGGGCGGCCTTGGCGGCCTTCTTCTTCACCTCGCCACCCACCTGCACACTGCTGCGGAACGAACGCAGGCCCACCGCCTCGCGCAGTTGCTCGAGGAACGGCGTGGCGATTGCGCGGGCCTTCTGCGCGCCGGCGAGGAGGATGTCCTCCAGGTCGGCCGGGCGCGCGATCAACTGATGGTAATGCTCGCGCGGTTCGCTCAGCTGGCTGTCGAGGAGTTGGAACAGGCGCTGCTTGGCCTCGCCCCAACCCAGCCCTTGCAGCAGCTCGCAGCGCAACGCTTCGGCCTGGGCCGGGGTCGCGAACGCCTGGAACAGGGTGAACAGGTGCGAGTTGTCCGGGTCCTTCGCTTCGCCGGGGGCACGCGAGTCGGTGACGATGCGCGAAATCGCGTCCTTCATGTCCTTGGCGCTGGTGAACAACGGGATGGTGTTGTCGTAGCTCTTGGACATCTTGCGGCCGTCCAGGCCCGGCAAGGTGGCGACGCTTTCCTCGATCAGCGCTTCGGGCATGGCGAAGAACGCCTTACCCTGGCCGAACAGGTGGTTGAAGCGCTGGCCGATGTCGCGCGCCATTTCCACGTGCTGGATCTGGTCACGCCCCACCGGCACCTTGTTGGCGTTGAACATCAGGATGTCGGCGGCCATCAGCACCGGGTAGCTGTACAGGCCCATGCTCACGCCGGCATCCGGGTCTTCACCGGTCTCGACGTTCTTGTCCACCGAGGCCTTGTAGGCGTGCGCACGGTTGAGCAGGCCTTGGCCGCGACGCAGGTCAGCAGCCAGGTCAGCTCGGGGATCTCGGGGATATCGGACTGACGGTAGAAGGTCACGCGCTCCGGGTCCAGGCCACCGGCCAGCCAGGTGGCGGCGATTTCCAGGCGCGAACGCTGGATGCGCTGCGGGTCATCGCACTTGATCAGCGCATGGTAGTCGGCCAGAAAATAGAACGAGTCGACACCCGGCTCGCGGCTGGCAAGGATCGCCGGGCGGATGGCGCCGGCGTAGTTGCCAAGGTGCGGCGTGCCCGTGGTGGTGATACCGGTAAGGATACGAGTGGTCATGGCTAATCGCTTATCAGGCTTGTATCAGTTCGAAAGGCGCGGCAGCACCAGATCCTTGAGGTCGGTCAGCTTGCCGTGAAAAAAGTGTCCGCATTCTGCCACTTTCAGCAGCTCGTGGGGGCGCGGCAGTGCATCGGACCAGTCGTGGACGATCTGCGGGTCGATCACTTCGTCGGCTTGCGGCTGAATCACGCTCAACGCGCAACCCTGCGGCAGGCTGTCTGCAACGCCCAGGCGCATCACTGCCGGGGCCACCATGAACAGGTGCCTGAGGGCCACGCCTGCGGCCTCGAGCCGACCACCGAGGCTGGCCGCGACGAAGCCACCGAAGGAGAAGCCCATCAGCGTCAATGGCAACTGCGGATGTTTTTCCAGCAGCCAGCGGGCTGCAGCCTGTGCATCATCGACTTCGCCGCTGCCCATGTCATGGCTGCCGGCACTGGCGCCCACGCCGCGGTAGTTGAAACGCAAGGTGATGTAGCCGGCATCGCGGGCGGTGCGTTGCAGCATCGACACCACCTTGTTGGTCATGGTCCCGCCTTGCACCGGATTGGGGTGGCACAGCAGGACGATGCCGCGGGCGTCTGCCACGTCCAGGTACAGGGCTTCCAGTTGGCCGACCGGGCCATCGATGAATACGGGGGTTTCGCGGATAAGCAAGGATGAACTCCGTGACCTCTGGAGGGGTCGACTCGTCTAGCTGATGATTCTGTCTGAGATATTTGCGATCGCTCGCGGTATACAGCGCAGGTCCGAGCCGTTAACGTAAAGCAAAGCCGTTTATAGAGGAAGGACTCGTGGAACTCTCGCTCTTAGTTTGGTTGTTGCCGACCCTGGCCCTGGTTGTGGGTGTCGTCGTTGGTTTCCTGGTCGCCCGCCTCTTGCCCAATGCTGCCCCGAGCAGCACGCAGCGGCAGCTGGACGATATCCAGGAACGTTTTGACAGTTATCAGAGTGAAGTGGTGACCCACTTCAACAGCACCGCTGCGCTGGTCAAGAAGCTCACCCAGAGCTACCAGGAAGTGCAGGATCACCTGGCCGAAGGCGCCAACCGCCTGGCCCTGGACGAGCAGACCCGTCAGCGCCTGCTGGCCGCGCTGCACTCGGAGACGCAAGGCCCACGCGACCGCCTCACGCCGCCCAAGGACACCGAAGTGCCCCGCGACTACGCGCCCAAGGCACCGAACACCCCGGGCATGCTGGACGAGCACTACGGGCTCAAGCGCTGATCGCAGCGGCCCATTCGCCATCAGGCAGTAAAAAAGGGGCACTTCGACAAGTGCCCCTTTTTTCATTCTTGCTGTTCAACGGTACCAGGGCCCAGCCACATGCAGCGCCGGATACCGCTCCCGCGCAGCGACCATCACGCCCTCCTCCAGCACGCCGTCATCCACCAGCGCCTGCAAGCTGGCCAGCACCACACTGAACCGGTCCACCTCGAAGAACTGTCGCAAGCGCTGGCGCGTATCACTGCGCCCGAAGCCATCGGTCCCCAGCGTCACATACGGCGCCGACACATACTCGGCGATCAGTTGCGGCCAGGCGCGCACGTAATCCGTGGCGGCGATCACCGGCGCGTCACCCAGCAGGCACTGCGCCACATGGCTGCTGCCGCCCTGCCCCAACCGTTGAGCGCGCTGTACATCCCGCGCATCACGCGCCAGTTCGCTGAAACTGGTCACACTGAACACCTCGCTGGCCACGCCCCAGTCGGTGGCCAACAGTTCACTGGCGGCGATCACCTCCCGCAGGATAGCGCCGGCCCCCAGCAGGCGAACCCGCCCATGGGCGGGTTCCACCGGCTGCTCTGCAAACCGGTACATCCCGCGCAGCACGGCCTCATGCACCTCTGCCGGCAATGACGGATGGGGATAGCTCTCATTCATCAGCGCCACGTAATGGAACTCGTCACACTGCTCCACCATCATCCGCTGCGACGCGTGCGCCAGGATCACCGCCAGCTCGCCGGCAAAGCATGGCTCCCAGGCGCGGCAATTGGGCACCATGCAGGCCATCACCAGGCTGGACCCGTCCTGGTGCTGCAAGCCCTCGCCACCCAGCGTGGTGCGCCCGGCCGTGGCGCCCAACAGCAGGCCCCGCGCGCGTTGGTCGGCAGCGGCCCAGATCAGGTCACCCACGCGCTGGAAACCGAACATCGAGTAATAGATGTATACCGCCAGCATCGGCTCGCCGTGCACCGCATACGACGTGGCAGCGGCCACCCAGGACGAGATCGCGCCGGCCTCGGTGATGCCCTCCTCCAGCAACTGGCCATCCTGCGCCTCCTTGTAGGAGAGCAGCGAACTGGCATCTTCGGGCTCATAGCGCTGGCCGTGGGGCGAGTAGATGCCGATCTGGCGAAACAGGCTGGCCATGCCGAAGGTGCGCGCCTCATCGGCGACGATCGGCACCACGCGCGGGCCCAGCTGCGGCGCCTTGAGCCACGCACCCAGCATGCGCACCGCCGCCATGGTCGTCGACATCGCCTTGCCCTCGGCCTGCAGCGCAAAACCGCCCATCACCTCCAGGGCGGGCACCGGTACGGGCAGGGCCTGCGCCCGCCGTGCCGGCAGGCTGCCCCCCAACGCGGCACGTCGTTCACGCAGGTAGCGCATCTCGCGGCTGTCCTCTGCGGGGCGATAGAACTGCAACTGCTCCACCTGCGCATCACTCAGTGGCAGATGAAAGCGGTCACGAAACGCCAGCAAGGCCTCTACATCCAGCTTCTTGGCCTGGTGCGCCGTCATCCTCGACTCACCGGCGGCACTCATGCCGTAACCCTTCTTGGTCTTGGCCAGGATCACCGTCGGGCGGCCCTTGCAGGCCTTGGCGGCAGCAAACGCGGCGTACAGTTTGCGAAAGTCATGGCCACCGCGTTTGAGCGCATTGATCTCGGCCGAGCTCATGTGCTCCACCAGACGCTGCAATGCAGGGTGCTGGTTGAAGAAGTGCTCCAGGTTATAGGCCCCGTCATTGGCCCCCAGCGTCTGGAACTGGCCATCGGGCGTGGCGGCCAGTTGGCGCAGCAGCACATGCTCGCTGTCCCGCGCGAACAACGCGTCCCACTCCGAGCCCCACAGCACCTTGATCACATTCCAGCCGGCGCCACTGAACAGCGCCTCCAGTTCCTGGATGATCTGCCCGTTGCCGCGCACCGGGCCGTCCAGGCGCTGCAGGTTGCAGTTGACGATGAAGGTCAGGTTGTCGAGCTTTTCGCGGGCCGCCAGGGTCAGCCCGGCAATGGACTCGGGCTCGTCCATCTCGCCATCACCGAACACGCCCCAAACCTGACGCCCGGCCGTTTGCGCCAGGCCGCGGTGCTGCAGGTAGCGCATGAAGCGCGCCTGGTACACCGCATTCAGCGGGCCGATGCCCATGGACCCGGTGGGAAATTGCCAGAAGTCCGGCATCAGCCACGGGTGCGGATAAGAGCACAGGCCGCAGCCCCCGACCTCCTGGCGATAGCTGGCCAGTTGCGCTTCGCTCAGGCGCCCCTCCAGAAACGCTCGCGCATAGATGCCTGGCGCCGAGTGCGGCTGGAAGAACACCAGGTCGGCGCTGCGCTGTGCGCCGCCCTGCTCGCCACGGAAAAAGTGCTGAAAACCGACTTCGAAGATTTCCGCCGCCGAGGCATAGCTGGCGATATGCCCGCCCAGGTCGCCGTAGGCGTGGTTGGCGCGCATCACCATCGCCAGCGCGTTCCAGCGCAGGATGCTGGTGATGCGCTCATCCAGTTCCAGATCGCCGGGATAGGCGCCCTGGTGCTCCAGCGAGAGGGTATTGCGGTAGGCCGAATAGGGTTGCGCGCCGCGCTCAAGACCCAGCTCGCGTGCATGCGTCTCCAGTTGCTCCAGCAGGAAACGCGCCCGCGCCGGCCCGCAATGGGCCAGGGTCGACTCCAGTGCCGCCAGCCACTCGGCGGTTTCGCCGGGGTCGCTGTCGTCGTCCAGGCCGTCCTCCGGCACAAGGTTCATCATTGCCACCATTGCCAAGACCTCATCCGTGACGGGTTCAGGCACACGCCTTGAGTGCCTGTTGCACATCGGCCAGCAGGTCGTCGATGTCTTCCAGCCCGACCGAAAACCGTACCAGCCCCTCGGAGATGCCGTAGTGCGCACGCTCTTCTGGGGTATAGCTGGAATGGGTCATGCTTGCCGGGTGCTGAGCCAGCGATTCGGCGTCGCCCAGGCTTACGGCGCGGCTGAACAGCTGCAGCGCATTCATGAACCGTCGCCCTGCGCTGATGCCGCCCTTCAGTTCAAAGGCGATCATGCCGCCCGGCAGGCGCATCTGCTGCCGCGCCAGTGCGTACTGGGGAAACGCCGTCAGGCCAGGGTAGTGAATCACCTCGACTTCCGGCTGCTCGGCGAGGAACTCGGCCAGCGCCTGGGCGTTGGCACAGTGCCGGTCCATGCGCAGGTTGAGCGTTTTGATGCCGCGCATCAGCAGCGCCGCGTCATGCGGTGACAGCACCGCACCGGTCATATCCTTGAGCCCTTGCAGGCGAATGCGATCGATCAGCGCCTGGCTGCCCACCACCAGCCCGGCGGTGATATCGCCATGGCCGCTGAGGTACTTGGTGGCCGAATGCACCACCAGGTCCGCCCCGAGTTCCAGCGGGCGCTGCAGGTACGGCGTGCAGTAGGTGTTGTCGACCACCAGCGTGGCGCCGTGCTCGCGCGCGATCTTGGCCACCCCGGCGATATCGGCCATGTGCATGTTGGGGTTGGCGGGCGACTCGAAATAGATCACCCGGGTGGCGGGCGTCATGGCGGCCTCGACCGCTTGCAGGTCGGCCATGTCGACATGACGCAGCTTCACCCCGAACTCGCCGATACCGTGGTGCAGGAACGCGAAGGTGCAGCCATAGAGGGTGTTGCCCAGCAGAATCTCGTCGCCTGGGCGCAGCAGCGTCCACAGCGTGGCGGTGATCGCGCCCATGCCCGACGCCAGCGCCAGCCCTGCTTCACCGCCTTCGAGGCTGGCCATGCGCGCTTCCAGCAGGTTCAGGGTGGGGTTGGAGATACGGCTGTAGAAATGCCCGGCCTGCTCGCCGGCAAAACACGCGGCGCCAAACTCCACCGTGGGGAAGGCGAAGGTCGCCGTCTGGTAGACCGGGGGCACCAGCGCCCCGTCGTGGTCCAGTGGGTCGTAGCCGTGATGGATGGCGCGAGTGGCAAATCCTGCGAGCTTGTTGGAGCCGTTCATGGCAACCGCCTCTTGTGGTTTGTTATAAGCTTATTCCACAGTCCGACGTATTTTTTTCCAAATACGCCTACGATTTGCGCCACTTACTGACATAAAAACAACAAATACAGGCTATGGAGGGCAAGACATGCCTAGCACTATCGACCGTACCGACCGCGCCCTGCTGGCGGCGCTGCAAGACAATGCACGCCTGACCGTGGCTGAACTGGCCGACAGCGTCGCGCTCACCACCTCGCCGTGCTGGCGGCGGGTGAAATTGCTGGAAGAGTCGGGTTGCATCACCGGTTACCAGGCAATACTTTCGCCCAAGGCGCTGGGTTTTGGCGTGACCGCGTTTGTCAGCATCATGATGGATTCGCACACCAAGGATGCCGCCCGTGCATTCGAGCAGCGGCTGATCGAGATTCCGGAGATCGTGGCGTGCCATAACATTTCGGGCCGCTATGACTTCCTGCTGGAGATACTGGCACGGGACCTGGAGTCGTTTGGCGAATTCACCCGTGAGGTGCTGCAGCGCTTGCCGGGGGTGAAGGAGATCTATTCCAGCTTCTCGTTCAAGGCGGTGAAGGAGAAGCGGGTGATACCGGTGTCGGAGAAGCATATTTGAGGGGGGATAGGTGCACCGCGCCCTGAAGCCAGACTTGTCTGTTCGGCCTCAGATCGCAGTGCCCGCCCCACAAAAAAGCCCGCGACTGGCTCTCACCATCGCGGGCTTTTTCATTCAGCAGCAGCGCTTAGATCGCGCCACGCTTGCGCAGCAATTCCAGCACCTGCTTCACGCTGTCTTCCAGGTTGACGCTCTGGGTGTCGATCACCAGGTCCGCATCCTGCGGCACATCATACGGGAAGCTCTCGCCCGGAATGTTGTCGCCACCGGCCGCATACAAGCCCTGCGGGTCACGCTCGCGACACGCCAGCGGCGACGCCTGAACGTAAACGGTGAGCAAGCGCTCCTTGCCGATCAACGCCTTGGCCTGTTCACGGCCCTCGGCATCCGGCGCCACGAACGCGGCCAGCGTCAACAGGCCCGCTTCGTTGAACTGACGCGCCACATGCGCCGCACGACGCCAGTTCTCGGTACGCCCGGCGCGTCCTGCGGCAAGCCCTTGTTCAGGTCATGGCGCAGGTTCTGGCCATCGAGCACGTACACCGCACGGCCCATGTCGAAGAGCTTGCGCTCAACGGCATACGCCAGGGTGCTCTTGCCCGCACCCGACAGGCCGCTGAACAGCACGGTGGCCGGCTGCTGGCCAAAGCGCAAGGCACGCTCTTCGGTGGCCACGTGGGCCTGCTTGCCGTGATGACCGGTGCTGCCATGCGGCAGTACCGGCGGCGCGATGATCATGCCCGCGCCCACGGTGCCGTTGGTCAGGCGGTCGATGATGATGAACGCGCCCGTGGTGCGGTTGCTGTCGTAACCGTCCAGCGCAATCGGTGCGTCCAGGCTGACCTTGACCTTGCCGATCTCGTTCAACTGCAACGAACTCGCCGCGCCCTGCTCCAGGGTGTTCACATCGACCTTGTGGCTGATGCTGGCAATCGAGCCCGGCACGTAGCTGGTGGCACGCTTGATGTCGTATTTCTTGCCCGGCAGCATCGGCTCTTCGGCCATCCACACCAGCATCGCCTCGAACTGCTCGGTCACCGGCGGTACGTTGTCGGCATGTACCAGCAGGTCGCCACGCGAGATGTCGATCTCGTCTTCCATGGTCAAGGTCACGGCCTGGCCCGGGCCGGCGTGCTCCAGTTCACCTTCGAAGGTGACGATGGACTTGACCCGGCTGCTCTTGCCCGACGGCAGCACGACGATTTCATCGCCCTTGTGCACCACACCGCTGGCCAGGGTACCGGCAAAGCCACGGAAGTTCAGGTTGGGACGGTTGACGTACTGCACCGGGAAGCGCAGGTCGGTGAAGTTGCGATCGGCCGCCACTTCCACGGTTTCGAGGATTTCCATCAGCGCAGGGCCGGTGTACCACGGCGAACGCTCGCTGCGGTTGACCACGTTGTCGCCCTTGAGCGCCGACATCGGCACGAAGTGCAGGCTGCTCGGGGCCATGTTGATGGCCTCGGCAAACTTCAGGTAGTCGGCCTTGATGCTCTCGAACACGCCCTCGTCGAAGCCCTTGAGGTCCATCTTGTTCACGGCCACGACGATGTGCTTGATGCCCAGCAGCGAGGCGATGTAGCTGTGCCGGCGGGTCTGGGTCTGCACGCCGTAGCGCGCGTCGACCAGGATGATCGCCAGGTCGCAGGTGGACGCACCGGTGGCCATGTTGCGGGTGTACTGCTCGTGGCCCGGGGTATCGGCAATGATGAACTTGCGCTTGGCGGTGGAGAAGTAGCGGTAGGCCACATCGATGGTGATGCCCTGCTCACGCTCGGCCTGCAGGCGTCGACCAGCAACGCCAGGTCGATGTCGTCACCGGTGGTGCCGACTTTCTTCGAATCGCGGGTGATGGCTTCCAGATGGTCTTCGTAGATCATCTTGGAGTCGTGCAGCAGCGCCCGATCAGGGTGCTCTTGCCGTCGTCGACGTTGCCACAGGTCAGGAAGCGCAGCAGTTCCTTGCGCTCGTGCTGGGCCAGGTAGGCGAGGATATCCTCGCTGATCAGATCAGATTGGTGCGACATGGAGTAACCCTGAGATTAGAAGTAGCCTTGGCGTTTCTTGTCTTCCATGGAACCTGCGCCATCATGGTCGATGACTCGGCCCTGGCGTTCGGACGTTCGCGTCAGGAGCATTTCCTGAATGATGTCCGTGAGGCTCTCGGCCTCTGATTCCACCGCACCCGTCAACGGGTAGCAGCCAAGGGTACGGAAGCGCACTTTCTTCTTGACGATACGGGCCTTTTCTTCATCCGAGAGGTGCTCCAGGATGCGCTCGTCGTCAATCATGATCAGGGTGCCATTCTTCTCGATGACGTCACGCTCGGCCGCGAAGTACAGCGGCACGATCGGGATGCCTTCCAGGTAGATGTACTGCCAGATGTCCAGTTCGGTCCAGTTCGACAGGGGGAACACGCGAATCGATTCGCCCTTGTTGACCTTGCCGTTGTACACGTTCCACAGCTCGGGGCGCTGGTTCTTCGGGTCCCAGCGGTGCTTGCTGTCACGGAACGAATACACGCGCTCCTTGGCCCGCGACTTCTCTTCGTCGCGACGCGCACCACCGAAGGCGGCATCGAAGCCGTGCTTGTCGAGTGCCTGCTTGAGGCCCTCGGTCTTCATGATGTCGGTGTGCTTGGCACTGCCGTGGGTGAATGGGTTGATGCCTTGGGCGACACCATCCGGGTTGACGTGGGTGATCAGTTCCAGGCCCATTTCCGCGACCATCTTGTCGCGGAAACTGTACATCTCCTGGAATTTCCACTGGGTGTCGACGTGCATCACCGGAAACGGCAGCTTGCCCGGGAAAAAGGCCTTGCGTGCCAGGTGCAGCATCACGGCCGAATCCTTGCCAATCGAGTACAGCATCACCGGGTTGTCGAACTCGGCGGCCACCTCACGAATGATGTGGATGCTCTCCGCCTCCAACTGTTTCAAATGCGTCAGCTTGTCGACCATGGCTACTCACGGAAAATCGATCTTATGGACGGCCAGCGGGCCGTGTTCGAGCGGGCCACTTTATCACAGCACCCGATTCTATTTAGGCAGGCTACTAGAACGAAACAGTATAAGAATATGCCCTGTCGTTTTAGCCTCAGATGGGGTTGGGGCAGTCGATGAACAGATGCTCCAGCGCGAAACGCCGCGCCAGATAGTCACCCAGCGCCTGCACGCCATAGCGTTCGGTGGCGTGGTGGCCGGCGGCGATAAAGCTGATGCCGTTCTCGCGCGCACTGTGGAAGGTCTGCTCGGAGGCTTCGCCGCTGAGGTACAGGTCCACACCTGCCGCAATCGCCTGGTCGATGTAGCCCTGGCCGCCACCGGTGCACCAGCCCACCCGGCGAATCACCGCGTCACCCTCGATCAGCAGCGGCTCGCGCCCCATCACCTCGCTCACCCGGCGCGCGAAGTCGCGCGCCGACATCGGTTCGGCCAGCGAACCGACCAGGCCCACCACGCGCGGGTTGGCCGGGTCCAGCGGGCCCTCCACAGTAATGTCGAGCTGGCGCGCCAACTGCACGTTGTTGCCGACTTCGGCATGCACGTCCAGCGGCAGGTGGTAGGCCAGCAGGCTCAGGTCGTTTTTCAGCAGGGTCTTGAGACGGCGCTGCTTCATGCCGGTGATGCAGGGGTTCTCGCCTTTCCAGAAGTAACCGTGGTGCACCAGCACCAGGTCGGCGCCGGCCTCGACCGCGGCGTCGAGCAGCGCCTGGCTGGCGGTCACGCCACTGACGATGCGCGACACTTGCGGGTTGCCCTCGACCTGCAGGCCATTGGGGCAGTAATCCTGGATGTTCGCGCTGGCGAGGTAGCGATCGGCTTCCTCGACCAGGGTGTTCAGGGCAACAGCCATGCAAAGACTCCTCAATTCAGCCGTTCGATGCGGCACAAGGCCTCGTATAATGACCGCCATTATGAGCCGTCGACTGTTTTTGGGGAAACCGACGGCAACTGCCTGGGGGCACGTCGTTGCGACAGTCATGCGCCGACGTGATTTAGCGGTTCCTGCACGGGCCTTGCCGAAGTATGATCGCGCGCGTTCATCAACTCCCCACTGCGGTATCGGCTCCAGCCACCTCCAGGATTCGTCAAATGTTCAAGGCTCTGCGTTACTTTGCCTGGCCGCTGGTCACCGGCGTACTGATCGCCCTACTGGTCATCCAGCGTTTTCCCCAATGGGTCGGCCTGCCCAGCCAGGACGTCAACCTGCAACAGGCACCGCAGACCACGCGGCTGATGCAGGGCCCGGTGTCGTATGCCGATGCAGTGAGCAACGCCGCACCGGCGGTGGCCAACCTGTACACCACCAAAGTGGTGAACAAGACCGCCCACCCGCTGTTCGAAGACCCGCAGTTCCGGCGTTTCTTCGGTGACAACCTGCCCAAGCAGCGGCGCTGGGAGTCGAGCCTGGGCTCGGCGGTGATCATGAGCCCGGAAGGCTACCTGCTGACCAACAACCATGTCACTTCCGGTGCCGACCAGATCGTGGTAGCGCTCAAGGACGGCCGTGAAACCCTGGCGCGGGTGATCGGCAGCGACCCGGAAACCGACCTTGCGGTGCTGAAGATCGACCTGAAGAACCTGCCGTCGATCACCATCGGGCGCTCCGACAACATCCATATCGGTGACGTCGCACTGGCCATCGGCAACCCGTTCGGCGTCGGCCAGACCGTCACCATGGGCATCATCAGCGCCACCGGGCGCAACCAGTTGGGCCTGAACAACTACGAAGACTTCATCCAGACCGACGCCGCGATCAACCCGGGCAACTCCGGCGGCGCGCTGGTGGATGCCAACGGCAACCTGACCGGCATCAACACGGCGATCTTCTCCAAGTCCGGTGGTTCGCAGGGCATCGGCTTCGCCATCCCCACCAAGCTGGCGCTGGAGGTGATGAAGTCGATCATCGAGCATGGCCAGGTGATTCGCGGCTGGCTGGGTATCGAGGTGCAGCCGTTGAGCCAGGAGCTGGCCGAGTCGTTCGGCATGCAGGGGCGCCCGGGTATCGTGGTGGCGGGGATTTTCCGCGACGGTCCGGCGCAGAAGGCCGGGCTGCAGCTGGGTGACGTGATCCTGAGCATCAATGGCGAACCGGCCGGTGACGGTCGACGCTCGATGAACCAGGTGGCGCGGATCAAGCCCACCGACAAGGTGGCGATCGAGGTGGTGCGCAATGGCAAGCCACTCAAGCTGACCGCCGAGATCGGCCTGCGCCCGCCGCCGGCGCCGGCGGTCAAAGAAGAAAACTAAGCCGCCAAAAGCTTCGCTGGCAAGCCAGCTCCCACAGGTACAGCGGTGATCTCAGGATCACTCGAGCCTTGTGGGAGCTGGCTTGCCAGCGAAGGGGTCAGTGCAGAATCTGGCTCAAAAACAGCTTGGTCCGCTCGTTCTGCGGCCGGTCGAAGAAGTCATCCGGCGCAGCCTGCTCGACGATCTCGCCCTTGTCCATGAAGATCACCCGGTTGGCCACGGTGCGCGCAAAGCCCATCTCGTGGGTCACACACAGCATGGTCATGCCGTCTTCGGCCAGGCCCACCATGGTATCGAGCACTTCCTTGACCATCTCCGGGTCCAGCGCCGAGGTCGGCTCGTCGAACAGCATGATCTTGGGCTTCATGCACACGCCCGCGCAATCGCCACGCGCTGCTGCTGACCACCGGACAACTGCCCCGGGAACTTGTTGGCCTGCTCCGGAATACGCACACGCTCCAGGTAGTGCATGGCGATTTCCTCGGCCTTGCGCTTGGGCATCTTGCGCACCCACATCGGCGCCAGCGTGCAGTTCTGCAGGATGGTCAGGTGCGGGAACAGGTTGAAGTGCTGGAACACCATGCCGACTTCACGGCGGATCGCCTCGATCTGCTTGAGGTCATTGGTCAGTTCCACGCCGTCCACCACGATGCGCCCCTGCTGGTGCTCTTCGAGGCGGTTGAGGCAGCGGATGGTGGTCGACTTGCCTGAGCCCGACGGCCCGCACAGCACGATGCGCTCGCCTTGGCGCACGTTCAGGTTGATGTCCTTGAGCACGTGGAACTGGCCGTACCACTTGTTCACGCCCTGCATCTGAATAATGCCTTCAGGGCCCACAGGCTGTTTGATCGCTTCACTCATTTCGAAACACTCCTAACGCTTGTGGCCTGTGTCCAGCTTGCGCTCCAGATGCATGGAGTAGCGGGACATACCGAAACAGAAAATCCAGAACACCAGGGCCGCGAACACATAGCCCTCGGTCGCCATGCCCAGCCACGCCGGGTCGGCTGCCGCCTGCTTGACGCTGTTGAGCAGGTCGAACAGGCCGATGATGATCACCAGGCTGGTGTCCTTGAACAGGGCAATGAAGGTGTTGACGATGCCGGGGATCACCAGCTTCAGGGCTTGCGGCAAGATCACCAGGCCCATGCTGCGCCAGTAGCCCAGGCCCATCGCCGCAGCCGCTTCGTACTGGCCCTTGGGGATGGCCTGCAGGCCACCGCGCACCACCTCGGCGATGTATGCCGACTGGAACAGGATCACCCCGATCATGGCCCGCAGCAGCTTGTCGAAGCTCATGCCCTCGGGCAGGAACAGCGGCAGCATCACCGACGACATGAACAGCACGGTGATCAGCGGCACGCCGCGCCAGAACTCGATGAAGGTCACGCACACCACCTTCACCGCCGGCATCTTCGAGCGCCGCCCCAGCGCCAGCAGAATGCCCAGTGGCAAGGCACGACGATGCCCACGGTAGCAATCACCAGGGTCAGCATCAGGCCGCCCCACTGGCTGGTCGGCACCTGGGTCATGCCCAGCACACCGCCATGCAGCAGGAAGTAGGCCATGACCGGGTACAGCACCAGGAAGCTCAGCCCGTACACCGCCTTGCGCGGGAAGCGCGAGATGAACAGCGGCGCCGCACCGATCACCGCCAGCCACACGGTCAGGTCGACCCGCCAGCGCAGTTCGCTGGGGTAGTAGCCGTACATGAACTGGCCGAAGCGCTGCTGGATGAACACCCAGCAGGCGCCCTCCTTGGTGCAGTCGGCGCGGGTGCTACCGACCCAGTTGGCATCGAAGATCGACCACTGCAGCAGCGGCGGCACGATCAGCCACACCAGGTACACCGCCAGCAACGTCAACAGCGTGTTGAGCCAGCTGGAGAACAGGTTGGCGCGCATCCAGGCGAGCACACCCACGGCCTTGACCGGAGGTGGCATATCAGGTTTGAAAACATGGGAAGTCATGCGCGTTTCCTCACCGCTCGATCAGCGCAATGCGCTTGTTGTACCAGTTCATCAGCAGGGAAATGCTGATGCTGATGGCCAGATACACACTCATGGTGATGGCAATCACTTCAATCGCCTGGCCGGTCTGGTTGAGCACGGTGCCGGCGAACAGCGAGACCATTTCCGGATAACCGATACCGGCGGCCAGCGACGAGTTCTTCGCCAGGTTCAGGTACTGGCTGGTCAGCGGCGGGATGATCACCCGCAGCGCCTGGGGAATGATCACCTTGCGCAGCGTCGGCCCCTCACGCAGGCCCAGCGAGCGCGCCGCTTCGGTCTGGCCGTAGCTCACCGAACGGATGCCCGAACGCACGATCTCGGCAATGAACGCCGCGGTGTAGATGGTCAGCGCCAGGGTCAGTGCCAGCAGTTCCGGGATCAGCACCCAGCCACCGACAAAGTTGAAGCCCTTGAGTTGCGGCATTTCCCAGCTCAGCGGGTTGCCGAACAGCAACACGCTCAGCCCCGGCACCACCAGCAACAGGCCCAGGCCTGCCCAGAACGTGTGAAACGGCACGCCAGTGGCCTCGAAGCGCCGGTTGGCCCAGCGCACCATCAGTGCGATGGCCACGCCCGCCAGCAGCAGGCTCAGCGCGAATGCCCAGAAACCGGGTGCCATCGAGGCACCCGGCATGTTCAGGCCACGGTTGCTGATAAAGAAGGTGTCGCTGAAATTGATGCTGCCACGCGGCCCCGGCAGGGTCAGGAACACCGCGAAGTACCAGAACAGGATCTGCAGTAGCGGCGGGATGTTACGGAAGGTCTCGACATACACCGTGGCCAGCTTGTTGATCATCCAGTTCGGTGACAAGCGCGCCACACCGATGATGAACCCCAGCAGGGTGGCCAGGATGATGCCGATGAAGGTCACCAGCAGCGTGTTGAGCAGGCCGATGACGAACACCCGTGTGTAGCTGTCCTGCTCGGTATACGAGATCAGGTGCTGGGCGATGCCGAAGCCGGCGCTGCGTTCGAGAAAGTCGAAGCCCGAGGTGATGCCCCGGTGCTGCAGGTTGGTCTGGGTGTTGTGGAACAGGTACCAGCCCAGACGACCACCACCGCGATGGTGAGGATCTGGAACAGCCACGCACGCACACGTGGATCGCTCAGGGACAAGCCCTTGGGTGCGCCGATTTGATTTTGCATGAAAGGCCCCGAAGAGTAGGAACGAAACGGGCTGCGGCGCGCCTGCGCCGCAGCCTGCTCCCGTCAGCGCACCGGTGGTGCGTACTGGATGCCGCCGTTGTTCCACAAGGCGTTCAGACCGCGATCGATCTGCAGGGGCGTTCCTTTGCCCAGGTTCTTCTCGAACACTTCACCGTAGTTGCCGACCTGCTTGACGATCTGCACCACCCAGTCCTTGGGCAGCTTCAGGTCCTTGCCGTACTCGCCGTCGGCACCGAGCATGCGCGCCACGTCAGGGTTCTTGGTGGCCTTGGCTTCGGCTTCGACGTTTTTCGAGGTGATGCCCATTTCCTCGGCGTTGAGCATGGCGAACAGGGTCCACTTGACGATGCTGAACCACTCCTCGTCGCCCTTGCGTACCACAGGCCCCAGTGGCTCCTTGGAGATGGTTTCGGGCAGCACCACGTACTCGGTCGGCGCCGCCAGCTTGGAGCGCTGTGCGTACAGCTGCGACTTGTCGGAGGTAAGCACGTCACAACGGCCCGACTCCAGCGACTTGGCGCTTTCATCGGAAGTGTCAAAGGTGATCGGGGTGTACTTCAGGCCATTGGCGCGGAAGTAGTCGGACACGTTCAGTTCGGTGGTGGTACCGGCCTGGATGCAGATGGTCGCGCCATCCAGCTCCTTGGCGCTGGAAACACCCAGTTTCTTGTTCACCAGGAAACCGATGCCGTCGTAGTAGGTAACGCCGGCAAACACCAGGCCCATGCCCGAATCGCGCGAACTGGTCCAGGTAGTGTTACGCGACAGCACATCGACTTCGCCCGACTGCAACGCAGTGAAACGCTCCTTGGCGTTGAGCTGGCTGAACTTGACCTTCTTGGCGTCGCCGAACACCGCCGCGGCGACCGCACGGCACACGTCCGCATCGATACCTACGATGGTGCCCTTGGCATCGGGCACCGAGAAACCCGGCAAGCCGTCACTCACGCCACATTGAACGAAACCCTTCTTCTGCACTGCGTCCAGGGTCGCACCCGCCTGGGCGAAGGCACTGATGCCCAGCGCTGCGGCAGCCGTCACGACCGCCAGGGTGGATTTCAACATCTTCATTCAAACCTCCAATTCGCTCTTGTTGTGTTGAGCCGGGGTTGCACCGCACCCTTATGAGGCGCATCCGACCCGTGTTGGCTTGTTTTTGGGTCAATTGGCGCAATAGGCTGTTCTGTGACAGCCTTGGGTACCCTCAATGAGGTGTTACCGTCCAAACGCGTAATCTCACGTCGGAAGTTACTTAGCAAAGCGCGTACCACTCTGTGCGGCTAAAGCGTTTCAGTGCCAGTCAACAGGCAAACTTTCAACAGTGCGACACGTTTGATGGCGAATCGCCCTTCAGTGCCTTTTTTTCATGCACGCAAACAGGCCAGCGTGCACATTTTCGGAGCAGCCATGACCCAGCCCTTGATCCTTGAACCCCAGCATGCCGCCGACGCCTGTGTGATCTGGTTGCACGGCCTGGGGGCCGACCGTTACGACTTCATGCCGGTGGCCGAAGCGTTGCAGGAGGTGCTGCTGAGCACGCGGTTCGTGATGCCGCAGGCGCCGCACCAGCCGGTCACCATCAACGGTGGCTATGAAATGCCCAGCTGGTACGACATCAAGTCCCTGACCCCGGGGGCGCGGGCAATCGACGAAACGCAACTGGAGGCCTCGGCACAATCGGTCATCGACCTGATCAAACAGGAGCAGGCCAAAGGTATCTCGCTCTCGCGCATCATCCTCGCCGGCTTTTCCCAGGGCGGCGCGGTCGTGCTGCACACCGCCTATATAAAGTGGAAGGAAGCGCTGGGCGGGGTCATGGCCCTGTCCACCTATGCGCCGACGTTCAATCAAGGTGTCGAGCTGACCGCCAGCCAGCAACGCATTCCGGCGCTGTGCCTGCACGGCGTGTACGACCCGGTGGTAATACCGGCCATGGGCCGCACCGCGTACGAGCACCTCAAGGCCTGGGGCGTCAGCGTGGAATGGAAGGAGTACCCGATGGAACACGCGGTGCTGCCTGAAGAAATCAACGACATTGGCACCTGGCTGGCCGAGCGGTTGCGCTAAAAGCAGGCTTGCCTGTAGTTGTCGGAGCAATCCACTACGCCGCGCCCGAATCTTGCATTACACTGGCCGGCGTACATTCCTTAACCAATTGATGAGATGACCGTGCTCAAAGCACTCAAGAAGATGTTCGGCAAGAGCGAGGTTGAGCAACTCGCCACCGAAAGCGTTGCTCCCGTGAAGCAGCCGCCCGCAGCACCCAAGGCCCCGGCCCCCACCGTGCAGCCCCAGGCCGAGCCTGTGGCGCCAGTCCATGCTCACACGCCGGTCGAGGCGCCGGGCAGCCAGCCGGTCGAGGCCAAACCGCGCCGTGAGCGCAAACCAAAGCCCCAGGCCAGCACCTGGAAGCTGGAAGATTTCGCGGTAGAACCGCAGGAAGGCAAGACGCGCTTCCACGACTTCAAGCTCTCGCCCGAGCTGATGCACGCCATCCACGACCTGGGCTTCCCCTACTGCACGCCGATCCAGGCCGAGGTACTGGGCTTCACGCTGCGCGGCAAAGACGCGATCGGCCGGGCCCAGACCGGTACCGGCAAGACCGCCGCGTTCCTGATCTCGATCATCAGCCAGCTGCAACAGACCCCGCCGCCCAAGGAACGCTACATGGGTGAGCCGCGGGCGCTGATCATCGCCCCTACCCGCGAGCTGGTGGTGCAGATCGCCAAGGACGCTGCCGAGCTGACCCGCTACACCGGCCTGAACGTGATGACGTTTGTCGGCGGCATGGACTTCGACAAGCAGCTCAAGGCCCTCGAAGCCCGTCACTGCGACATCCTGGTGGCAACCCCGGGCCGCTTGCTGGATTTCAACCAGCGCGGCGAAGCGCACCTGGACATGGTCGAGGTGCTGGTGCTGGACGAAGCCGACCGCATGCTCGACATGGGCTTCATCCCGCAGGTTCGCCAGATCATTCGCCAGACACCGCCCAAGAGCGAGCGCCAGACTTTGCTGTTCTCGGCCACCTTCACCGAAGACGTGATGAACCTGGCCCAGCAGTGGACCACCGATCCTGCCATCGTCGAGATCGAGCCGGAGAACGTCGCCAGCGAGACCGTCGAGCAGCACGTGTATGCCGTGGCCGGGGCCGACAAGTACAAGTTGCTGTACAACCTGGTCACCGAGAACAAATGGGAACGGGTCATCGTGTTTGCCAACCGCAAGGACGAAGTGCGTCGGATCGAAGAGCGCCTGGTGCGCGACGGCGTGAATGCTGCACAGCTGTCCGGTGACGTGCCGCAGCACAAGCGCATCAAGACCCTGGAGAACTTCCGCGAGGGTCGTGTGACCGTGCTGGTGGCCACCGACGTGGCGGGGCGTGGTATCCATATCGATGGCATCAGCCACGTGATCAACTTCACCTTGCCGGAAGATCCGGACGATTACGTGCACCGTATCGGCCGCACTGGGCGGGCGGGCATGAGTGGTGTGTCGATCAGTTTTGCGGGCGAAGACGACTCGTACCAGTTACCGGGTATCGAGGCATTGCTGGGGCGCAAGATCAGTTGCGAGACCCCGCCGACCGAGTTGCTCAAGCCGGTGGCGCGCAAGCATCACTGAGTGGTGGAGCAGACAGACAGAGCGCAGCCCTTGGGGGCTGCGTTTTTTTTGCATTGCCTGGTCCGGCCTCTCGGCCGGCAAGCCAGCGAAGGGCGCACCACAGGTCCGGATTGAAACTCCATTTGATGTCGGCACTGTCGCAGATCTACACTATCTGTCCATAATAGACAAAATAGTTTAATAGGAGCGCCGCATGTCCACGCCACTCGTGATCGACCAGCCCCTTGCCCACCAACTGCTCACGCAAGTGGACGTGCCGCAGATCCTGCGCAAACTGTTTCGTGACCTGGCCGCCGGCCACGCCGTGCAACCGCCACAGCAATTGGTGGAGTTTCCAGCCGACAAAGGCGATTTCATCAACTACGGCGGCGTACTCGCCGAAGACCGCGTCTACGGCATCAAGACCTCGCCCTACATCGTGCGCGACGGTGCGCCGCTGATCACCGCCTGGACCCTGCTGATGTCGATGGACAGCGGCCAACCCCTGCTGCTGTGCGACGCCGGTGAACTGACCACCGCACGCACCGCCGCCACCACCGCCGTGGCCGTGGACGCCCTGGCCCCTGCCAACGCAAAACGCCTGACCCTGATCGGCAGCGGCCCTGTTGCACAGGCTCACCTGCACTACGTGCGCGGCCTGCGCGAGTGGCAGGACATCCGCCTGCATTCCCCCAGCCTCAAGAGCAAGCGCACCGCACAGCGTGACGCCCTCACCGCACTGGACCCGCGCCTGAGCCTGGTTGACGACCTGCAAGCGGCCCTGCACGACGCCGACGTGATCCTGCTCTGCACCTCGTCGGCCAAGCCGGTGATCGACCCGCGCCAGCTCAGCAAGCCAGCCCTGATCACCTCGATCAGCACCAACGCACTACGCGCCCACGAAGTGCCGCCCGAGTGCCTGGGCGACATGGACGTCTACTGCGACTACCGCGTGACCACCCCAGGCTCGGCCGGCGAAATGCGCATCGCCCGCGAACAGCACGGCTGGCAGGCCGAAACGATAGTCGGCGACCTGCCCCAACTGCTCAGCGAACAGGCGCCACGCCCGAGCTACCAGCGCCATGCCTTCTTCCGCTCCATCGGCCTGGGCCTTGAAGACATCGCCCTGGCCAACGCCCTGTACCGCCTGCACGGGTGACGCCTGCGCGCGTTTGCGGCACACTCCCAGCGCCCTTTGCCTGGGGCGCTGACACCGCCTGGAGCCTGCCCGAATGCCGACACCGCCCCGCGACCCTGCGCTGGACAATTTCCGAGCGATCGCCGACGCCATCGCCACCTTGTTCTTCCCCCACGCCGAAGTGGTGCTGCACGACCTGCGCAGCCAGAAGATCGACTACATCGCCAACAACCTGTCCAAGCGCGAGATCGGCGACGAAGCCGCGCTGGAGGACATGTTCGAGGCAGGTACCGACGAAACCAACATCGGCCCCTACGAGAAACTCAACTGGGACGGGCAGAAGATCCGCTCGCTCAGCACAGTGCTGCGCGACGCCGCCGGCAAGCCGCTGGCGGTGCTGTGCATCAACCTGAACATTTCGCTGTTCGAGAACGCCAAGGCGGCGCTGGACCTGTTCCTCTCACCCAACCGACTGATTGCCCAGCCCGACTCGCTGTTTCGCGATGACTGGCAGGAGCGCATCAATACCTTCCTCAACAGTTGGCTGCGCGAACGTCAGCTTGCGCTCAGCACCCTGAACCGTGATCACAGGCGTGAACTGGTGCTGGCGCTGCACGCCGAAGGGGCGTTTCGCGGCAAGAGTGCGGCCAACTACGTGGCCAATGTGCTGAATATGGGGCGGGCCACGGTGTACAAGCACCTGAAGGAACTCAAGGCCTGAGGGCGTCAAGCCTTGAGCTGGACGTAGGTCAGTCGCCGTAGATATCGGACTTGAAGTACTTGGCCTGAATCTTCTGGTACTCGCCGTTGGCACGGATCGCATCGATTGCCTGGTTGAGCTCGCCGACCAGTTGCGTGTTGCCCTTGCGCACCGCGATCCCGGCGCCCTCACCCACGTATTTGGGGTCTTTGAGCTCAGGCCCGACAAACGCGTAGCCCTGGCCCTTCGGCGTCTCCAGGAAGCCCAGCTGCAGCGGGATGGTGTCGGCGAACACGCCGTCCAGGCGCCCGGCGACCAGGTCCATGAAGATCTCTTCGTTGCTGGTGTAGCGCACGATCTCCACGCCCTTGGGCACCAGCACGGCGGTCACGTAACGGTCGGTGGTGGTCGCACGCTGCACACCGATACGCTTGCCCTTGAGGCTGGCGTACTCGGCATCGACCTGGATGCCTTGCTTCATGGCCAGGCGCGCCGAGGTGAAATAGTACTTGTGGGTGAAATCCACCGACTTCTTGCGCTCTTCGGTAATGGTGATCGAGGACAGGGCCGCATCGATTTTCTTGACCTTGAGCGACGGGATCAGGCCGTCGTACTCCTGCTCGATCCATTGGCACTTGGCCTGCATCTGCGCGCACAGGGCGTTACCGATGTCGTAGTCGAAACCGCTGATGGTGCCTTCGGCCGTCTTGAAGGCGAAGGGCGGGTAGGCGGCTTCGATGCCGATGCGCAGGGTCTTTTCGGCAGCGAACGACGGAGCGGCGGCAAACAGGCTCAAAGCCAGCGCGGCAAACAGGGAAGTGGGTTTCATCAAGGTCTCTCTCGCTCGTTATTGGTGATGTGGTGCAAGACAGATAAAAGGTGACCGGCACACAGCGGCCTGGGCTTGTTTTGTACTTATAAATCCATAATGGACTTAATGGTATTAAATTTCAACGGTGACGCCGTGCGCGCCTCACTTTCGGAAGGCTCCTACATAACGCATCGAGCACTGGGGTTAGATTCACGCTTCGATCAGTTGCCCCGGTCACGCCCATGCCTACCCATACGAGCCCCATCCTGTACCTGCAACCGATGCCGCCCAGCGACTTCGACGCATTTCGCCAACGTTCGATCAAAGGCTACGCCGATGATCTGCAGCAACGCCACGGCGCTGCGGCACACGCCCACCTGCATGCCGCCATCCGCAGTTTTGACGGCCTGCTGCCCAAGGGCCTGGACACACCCGAGCAGCATCTGCTGCAGATCCGACTGCCACAGATACACGCACCTATCGGCGTGCTGTGGTACGAATGCGAGGCACTGAGCGCGCAGGAGGCGTTCATCAACGAGATCGAAATCGCTCCGGCGTATCGCCGCCAGGGCCATGGGCGGGCCGCCCTGCAGTTGCTGCAGGCACGCCTGCGTGCGCAAGGGGTCACGCGCCTGGAACTGTCGGTATTCAGCCACAACCGCGCAGCACGTGCGTTCTACCGCACGCTGGGGTTCTCGCCGTCGACCCTGACCCTGGGCAAGGCCTTGTGATCACCAGCGCGCAGCCGCCGCTGCATCACTGTCCTTGCCTTCCACCCAGCGTGGCCCGTCGCTGGTCTGCTCTTTCTTCCAGAACGGCGCGCGGGTCTTGAGGTAGTCCATCACGAAATTGCACGCATCAAACGCCGCCTGCCGGTGTGCACTGGCCACCCCGACGAACACGATCGGCTCGCCCGGCTGCAGGGCACCGATGCGATGCAGCACCTCGACCTTGAGCAGCGGCCAGCGTTGCTCGGCTTCCAGCACGATCTTGCCCAAGGCCCTTTCGGTCATGCCCGGGTAGTGCTCCAGAAACATTCCCGCCACCTCGCGCCCGTCATTGAAGTCGCGCACGTACCCGACGAATGTCACCACTGCGCCCACTCCGACGTTGGCGGCATGCATCGCATTGGTTTCAGCGCCAGGGTCGAATACGCCGGTCTGCACTCGAACACTCATTTCAGCCTCCGGTCACTGGCGGGAAGAATGCCACTTCGTCGCCGTCGGCCACCGGCTCGGCCAGCTTGCACAGGTCCTGGTTGCGCGCGCACATCAGGTTCTGCTCGGCCAGCAGCTCATACCCTTCACCCTGCGCCAGCAGCGCCTCGCGCACGTCCGCGACCGTGGCGAACGAACCCTCAAGGCGCTCACCGTCACGCCCCAGCACCTCGCGATAACGGGCGAAATACACGACGTCGATCTTCATGGCGCCTCCACCTGATAGTGCCCGCTCTTGCCGCCCAGCTTCTCCAGCACCCGCACACTGTCGATGGTCATGCCGCGGTCGACTGCCTTGCACATGTCATAGATGGTCAAGGCTGCCACGCTGGCCGCCGTAAGTGCTTCCATCTCGACGCCGGTCTGCCCGGCCAGCTTGCAGCGCGCCACGATATGCACGGTGTCGCTACCCTCTGCCGACAGCTCGACCTTGACGCTGGTGAGCATCAGGGGATGGCATAACGGGATCAGGTCACTGGTTTTCTTGGCCGCCTGGATGCCGGCGATGCGCGCCACGGCGAACACATCCCCCTTGGGATGAGCACCGTCGACGATCATCTGCAGGGTCTGCGGCTGCATGCGAATCCGCGATTCGGCCACCGCTTCGCGGGACGTCACGGCTTTGTCGGTGACGTCGACCATGTTGGCACGACCTTGGGCATCGAGATGAGTTAGCACGTTAAGGCTCCTGGACATGAGCCTCGATTGTAACCCCAGGTAACCCGACAAATATCTACCCCGGACGGCAATTTGCTCGGCGTAGATTGGCCTGCGAGCAGCCGACTCGCTGCTTGAACCCATTGATGCCAGGAGGCACAAGCATGAGCGCAGCAGAAAAACGCCAAGAAAATCGTTGGCAAACCCTATACCACCACGCGTGAAGCCGAACTCAAGGCGCTGGTACCCGGCCACGTCATCGACAAACTGAGCAACAACCATGTGCGCACCATCAAGCCCAAGACCACCTATGTGGTGGTAGACAAGGACGAGACCGTGATCACCGTGCTGGTCGGCGCCTGATCCGGCACTGGCGGCACAAAAAAACCCGGTGCATGCACCGGG